>NZ_JBVIJE010000059.1:0-17958 GCF_055581585.1 Streptomyces sp. NPDC031426 | reverse complement strand
CACCAGAACAACCGGGCGTGGAGAAAGGAAAAAGAAAGCAGAAACCAACCCCCCTCCCTCCCCCTCCCCCCCCCCTCCCCCCCCCCCCCCCCTTCCTTCCCCCCCCCCCCCCCCCCCCCCCAGACCCACGGTCTTCGAGCAAGCGGATCGGATCAGTAGGAGAACTGCTGGATCTGGCTTCCGTCGCCTGCGTACGTCCAGCCGGTCCGGGTTGCCGGGTCGAGCTGCATGACGCGCTCGCGGTGTGTTTCGAGCCGGCCGTTCCAGGAGCCGTACAGGGGGTACTCGACGCCGGTCACCGTACCCACCGTGTTGCCTGTCTTCAGGTCGACGACGGCGATACGTCCGGTGGCGTTGTTGTCGGTGAAACCGTACTGCTGGAAGCCGCCCATGGGCTTCAGGTCCGGGAACCGGAAGGCGAGCAACGCCAGCTGGTGCTCCCCGTCGACGGCGAGCGCGAGGGGCGTCTGAGCCGTTGCGACGTTCACCGGGTCACCGCCGCCGAGCTGCCCGAGGTATCCGGTGCCGGCGAAGTTGACGCTGTAGGAGTGGTACCACGTTTCGTAGAGGTTGCCCTTCTGGTCGGCGGCGAGGTCCCCGGCGCAGGGGATACCGCTTTGGCTCTGGGTGACCGTCCCGGTGTCCAGGTTGACTGCTGCCACCGTGCCGGAGCCGATCCATGCCACGCAGTTGATGGTGCTGCCGGTCTTCTGCGCGGAAAAGAGGCCGGTCGACTCGTCCACGTCCAGCAGGCCGTACGACGTTCTCCCGTCCGGAGTGGGGTCGAGCTGGAGCGGTGTGCCCATTGCGCCGGTAGCCGTGTCCACGGGCAGGACGAAGCCCGCCCGGTCGCTCGAACGGTGGGCGAGCACCGCTGCGCGGTGGCGCTTGGCGTCCACCCGCCCGCCCGTCACGACGTACTGGTCATCGACCCGGACGGGGCTGCCGACCGCGTCGCCGGTGCTCGTGTCGTACGTCTCGAGCCACTGCTCGCCGGTGGTCGTCTGCTTGTGCAGGACCAACGCGTGGTGGGCGGAGTCGACGCCGAACACCTCGTAGATGGAGCCGTACGCGGGGTCGCTCGTCAGCTTGCGGCCATAGGTTCCGGTGGCGGCGTCGTAGTCGTACACCGAGCCTTCACCGGTGGGGCTTTCGACCGCCGCGACGGACGTGCCGCCGGGGACGATCGCGAAGTCGGTCAGGTTCGTGCCGTCGGGGGCCGTTCCGTCGTCGTAGGCCAGCAGGGACGTCGGCGAAGCCTGCCCGACTGTCTTGCCGTGCTGGTCGACGGCGAACACCCGCAGGTCGTAGGCGATCGAGGAAGGGAGCTTGAGCGCGAGGGCGTCGAGGTCCGCCGTGCCTCGCGTGCCCGTGAGCGAGCGGTCGAGCGTGGCCGGGCTGTCCACCCCGTTGTGGTCGCGGGTGGTGCCGTTCTGGTTGCTGACCATGTTGTAGGAGTTGTACAGGTTCGGTCCGGGTGCGGAGAACTCCAGCAGCGCGCCGGCGGCGCCCTTGACCCGCGAGACGTCGTAGCGCACCGAGAATCGCGGCGCAGCCCGGTTCACCTCCAGCAGGTGACCGAACTCCTCGGATCCCTTCGCAGCCAGGGTCGGCGCCGCCGGGCGTTGCGACGGGTCACCGCCGTCGACGCGGACGGAGGCGAACTCGCCGTACACCGGGCCGCGCTTGGCGCCCCCTGCGGGGTTCTGGAGGACACCGATGCCGTAGATGCCGCCGCCGGCGGAGAAGGCGTCGGCCGGGACGGTGACGGTGCCGCGAAGTCCCATCAGCGGGGCGGTGTGGACGGCGGAGAAGATGGGCGCCAACGCGGGGTTCCAGTGGCCGACCTGCGACACGACCAGTTGGGGCGAGCTGACGTTCCGCACGCCGGTCAGGTCGTAGCGCACCTGTACGGAGTGCCCCGCCTCGACCACCGGCTGGACCACCGGGGCGAGTGCTTCGGCGTAGCCGCCGTCGGTGGGGCCGAAGGTCAGCTGGTGAGTGGTGGAGGCCAGCACCTCGTTGCCGTGGCGCACCTCGAAGGTGAGCGGGACCTGACGGTCCGTCGCGGAGACGACCGGAAGTCCGGCGGCGGCGAGCATCTGCGTGGGGGTGAGCCGGATCGCCGGCACAGCGGAGGTGAACTCATGGTTCTTGATGCGCAGCGCGTAGCTCACACCGTCCCGGTCGCTCAGGCCGGTGACGTCGGCACCGATGGTCACCGGTCCTACCAGGCCCTCACCGGTGGCGCCGGCGCCCGTGCCCGGTCCGGCCAGGTCGATGTACCCGGGGTCGGTGGCCTCCAGGTAGGAGCCACCGAGCCCGCCGATGGTCTGGCGATGCGCCACGGAGAGCCGGACGATCCGGGGCGTGCCCACGTCGGCCCGGCTGCCGTGCGCCTTGGCCAGGACCGCCTGCACCGCGGCGGTGACGTCGAGCTGCGGACCGACGTGCAGTGGCCGGTCGATCTGCGGCGGAGTCGGTACGGCCCGGCCGGTGCGCTCCAGCAGCGAACGGACGTCCTGGGGCGACGGGTGCTGCCCGGTCAGCCGGGAGGCCTGCAGCACGACCGCCGCGGCGGCCGCGATCTCGGGTGCGGAGGCCGAAGTGCCTCCGCTGAGGACCTCCGTCACCGACTGCGCGGTCTGGCCTCGGTGCTCGAAGGCGGGGATGCCGTCACTGGGCGCCGAGACGTCGATCCGGGTGCCGAATCCCGAGGAGAAGATCCCGGAGCCGTTGAGCCTGGTGGTCGCCCAGGTCCCGTTGCCCGACGCGGCTGCGCCGTTCTGCGGGGGCACGGCCAGTGTGTCGTCGGTCGTGGTGCCGCCTGCGGCGATTGCGCCGGAGTCCAGGACATTGCTGGGCGTGGTTGACAGCTGGTCGTCGTCGATCCTGGTGGTGTCGGCGGCCTTGCGCGTCACGTCGGTCGCGGTGCTGCCGCCGTCGGGGCCGACGGCCGCGTTGGTGAACAACCGGGTCCCGTCGTTCGACGAGACCACCATGGTGATGCCGTACTGCTGCACGATCGACGCGATCACGGACTGCTGGACGGGGTCGTCCTCCAGGTAGCGTCCGGCGAACCCGAAAGCGTCGGTGCCGTAGCCCAGGCTGGCGGTGATCACATCGGGCCGCGGCTGCTGCCGGGCAGCAGCCAGCAGAGCCACCGCGATCTGACTGAACGTCGGCTGCTGCGGGACGACGAGCCGGTAGTCGGCCCCCGGGGCGATGCCCAGCAGGTCCGAGTTCCCGCTGCCCTGCATGCCCGGACGCTGCAGGTCGTGCGGAAGCGGCGCCATCACGGAGAAGTCCAGCAGCACCTCACCCAGCGCGGAGTCCTGCCCCCGGGTCGAGCCGGTCGGGTCGAGTGCGCCGGTCGCGTCCGCGGTGTAGGTGGGGATCAAGGGCATCGTCGGGATGTCCAGGTACCGCTGGCCGTTCTGGACAACGGTCGTCGGCCCCGCGGGGCCCAGGTTCGGCGTCGACGCGTCTGTGAGGTCGCCCACCGAGACGTTGGTGATGGTCTCACCGGCGCCGGGCAGTTGCTGGAACTGCTGTTTCAGCAGGCTGTAGGCGCCTGTCGCGTCGACGCCGCCGGCGTTGAGGAAGCTCTGCAGCGAGGTGCCGAGAGCCGCGTTGCCGGGAACACCGTCGGTGCCGGTCGCACCGCTGTCCTGCCCCCTCGCCGACGAGTCGGCCTTCCCTGCGGTGGCGCCCACTGAGGAGGGCAGCGGCACGGCGCCGGTGTTCATGGGGGAGACGGTCCGGTCGGGCTCGGCGTAGACGACCCCGGGTGCGGCGGCCAGCGCATGGGCGGCAGCAGAGGCGTCGCCGCCGGCCAGCTGGACGACCTGGACCTTGGACAGGTCGATCGCCGCGGATCCCAGCTTCGCCCGGGCGGCTGAGTGCAGCTGCCGGGCCTGGGCGGCGGTAAGACCCGGCACCAGCGGCCGCATGGAGACGGCGTGAGCCCGGTGGAGTGCGGAGTTGACCGCGGTGTCCGAGGTCAGCGGGGTGCGGACCTGCAAACTGCGTTGCTTGCCCAGTGACTTGCCGGTCACGTGGGTGGCCGGGTCGAACACCACAAGGACCTGGTGCGGGCCGTTCTTCGCCGACTGCGCGGGCATGGGCTTCTGGAACGAGCGCCACGGACCGAGGGCAGAGGACCCGGGTATGCCGGGCAACGCGCCCCTCGAAGCCGTACCTTTCGCACCGGAATCGATCGCGGAGGTCTTCGCTCCGGTGGCCGACGCGTACTGCTCGGGTGTGGCGAGCAGTACGGCCGCACTGGCTATGGCGAGGCCGCGAGCGAACGCTCGTCTCCGCCGTTTCATGGGCACTCCACTTCTTACAAGCGAACTCGGGGAAAGCAAAGACACGGCGCTGCCCCCGAACAGCGCCCACGCTGCGGGGAATCTTTCAACCTGGAAAAGCCGCCACAAGATGAGCAGGGTGGCGTACTTCTGCCAACCGGCAGGAAGTCGCCACCGAAACGGCGAAGCTCCACGGCATTTACCGGCTTTGAGTCGGTGTTGTCGACATGGTGTCGGTAGCTGATGGCAGTCAGGGCGTTTCACTGCGCGCAGCCGGTGGTTGGGGTGCGCTGGCCCTCTTTTGTGTCACGACGCACCGTCCGGCGGATACACGCCCTGATCGTGCCCGCCGACGTGGCAACGCGGCCAAGGACGTCGAATTGCTGGTCTTGCGGCACCAGCTGGCGGTGCTCCAGCGCCAAGTCGGCCGACCCGACCGGAACCGGCCGACCGGGTCTTTGTGGCCGCCCCGAAAGCACCACGTGCTCATGGTCGCCCCAACCAAAGGGCCCACCACACCTATACACACCCGACGCGTTTTGGGCGTGGCTCCAGAGCACTGTGCGGTCGGGGTCCCGTATGGGGCGCGACATTGGCTCGGACGGGCCGTTGTTGCGCAGGTCGGCAAGGGATGCGGCCGCAACGGGGACAGCGTGCAGGAAGCCGGCCACTGCCGGGTCGACGGCGGCCGCGTGCAGGGCGCGGATGCGGATGGTGATGCCGGCGGGGCCGGTGCCGTCAAGGACGAACAAGAGGCGGGGGAAGAGCGGGTAGCGCCTTCGCCATTCCTCCTGCACCGGTTCCTGCCCGATGGTCGGCCGGTGGCGACCCGGGGCGGCGGGCACGTAGTGGTAGAGGCGGGCGTAGGCGGTGAGCTTTGCGGCCAGGCGTTCCGGGCCCATGGTGGCCCGGTCGACTTCGACGAATGCCCGCAGCATCGACCCCTCGCCGTCCGCGGGTCCGCGCCGGTAGTACATCAGCGCGTCGGGGATGACGGCCTCACCACCCCCGATGGGGTGGTAGACCTCGGGCAGTCAGTCCAGCGGCCAGCACAACTCGCCGTGTCGGCGCGCGTCTTCGTCGGTAGTAGGCGCCCAGCCATAGTCGGTAGTAGTGGTATGGCTCGCCGTGCTCCTGTGAGGCTGTCCAGGCGGTGATCCGGGCGATCAGGGCGGTCTGGAATTCCGGCCAGCTGAAGACGCCCGCCTCGTACAGGGTGACGGCCATGCCGAAGGCACGGCCTTCCCACGGCTCGGCGAACACCAGCTCACCGTTGGAGCGGGGAGGTGCTACCGGGCCCTCGGTGTCCAGCGGCGTGCTCAAGGTGTCGCCACCTTGGCCACGCCGACCATCGCGTCCCTGGTGATCAGTGGCACGAGTTCCTCTTCCGTGAGGTGCTCGGTGCCGGGCGGGCGTTCGGGCACTACGAGCCAGCGCACCTCGCTGGTGGAGTCCCGGACGATGATCTGCACGTCGTCGTCGAGCGTGAGTCCCATCTCGGCCAGCACCGTGCGCGGCTCCCTGACCATACGCGCGCGGTAGGCGGGGTCCTTGTACCAGCTCGGCGGCAGGCCGAGGACCGGCCAGGGGTAGCACGAGCACAGCGTGCACACCACGACGTTGTGGGTGGTCGGGGTGTTCTCGACGACGACGATGTGCTCGCCCTGCTGTCCCCAGAAGCCGAGCTCCTTGATGGCGGCGGTGCCGTCTTCGAGCAGACGCCGCCGGTAGTCGGGGTCCGTCCACGCCTTGGCGACGACCTTGGCGCCGTTGAGTGGGCCCACGCTCGTCTCGTAGCGGGTGATGATCGCGTCCATGGCCTTCGGGTCGATCAGGCCGCGCTCGGTGAGCAGTTGTTCGAGTGCCTCGGTGCGCAGCGCCACGGAAGGGCTCTCGTCAGAGCCGCCGGTGGTGGTCATGCGGTGGTCTCCAGGTAGCTCTCGTACATGTCTACGGTGACGGTGAAGGGTTCGGCGTCGGCGCCCCAGAGCTCGTACGAGTCGAACCGCACTGTGTACACGTACTGCGGGTTTTCGCCCATGAAGTGCGCATTGGTGTCCGGCAGCACGCCGGCGGGCTGAATGATGTCGACAACGCCGACATGCCCTCGCACATAGCGTGGCAGCCTGGTGTGTCCGGACGGCGACATGTCCTTGGCGCGCACGCGCTGGCCGACGGCGAAGGCGGGCGCGGTGTCGACGGAGCGTAGCGTGCCTTCGGCGGTCGGTGTGTAGTCGGGCTTGGCCGGCTCCGGGATAGGGGGCTCCTCCACGTGCTCGCCGCGGAGGTTGCGGGCGCGGGCGTCGACCGCACCATGTGCCAAGACGGCGCTGTCGAGGAGTCTCAGCTCTCCGGCGTTGAGCCAGCGCCCGTAGTAGCCGTCGTCGATGTAGTGCGCTCGGTCCAGGCGCTCCAGCGCGTGCCGGAAGGAGTCCAGGTTTCCCCCGGATACCCGGTTCGAGAGGATCGCGAGCGCGAATGCCCGGCTCTCCCACGACTCTGCGAAAACAGGTTCGTCCCACCTCGGCGGATGCACGGAGCCCCAGCCTGGATTTGGGTGATGTCTCTGGTGTCACGGTGTGAGGTGGGCGTCAAGCCCCTGGTTGCGGCGCATGCCGCGGATGCGTCGGGCTCGTTGCCCGCGTGCCCGGGAGTGGCGGGTGGCCAGGCGGGGTCACGCCTTGGACGCATGCCGATCTCTTCGCCAGCAGCTGCATGTCGTCGATCGCCGTGGACGGACACACCCTGATCTCTGCCCGCGAGGATCCGATCGTCTCAGGAGTAGCCTTCCCTGGGGTGGTCTGCGGCCTGGCCGTCACCCCGGTTGCGCCCTGGTCGTGCGGGCCGCAGGCTGCTTCCGTGGACGACAGCGCGGAAGCAGGCGTGCGGCCCATTCTGGTGACCGGTGCTGCGGGCAGCGTCGGGGCCGTTGGCAGGACCGTGGTCCAAGGCCTTCGGCGCCGGGACCTCCAGGTCCGTGCTCTGGTGCGCCGCGATGACGACCGTGCCCAGGCGCTGCGCGCGACGGGCGCCGAAGTCGTGGTCGGAGATCTGACGCGTGCCCGTGATGTCGCCGACGCCCTCGACGGCTGCGGGCGGGTGTATTTCGGCATGGCCGTGTCGGCACAGTATCTGCTGGCCGCCGTGACCACAGCCGCGGTTGCGCGCGCCTACGGAGGGCTGGAGGCGTTCGTGAACATGTCGCAACTGACCGTCTCCGAGATGGATGCCACCAGCGGCTCCGAGTCGCATCAGCATCGTCAGCAGTGGCTGGTCGAGCAGGTCCTCGACTGGTCGGGCCTGCCCGTGGTCCAGGTCAGGCCCACCGTCTTCATGGAGAACCCGCTCTTCCAGACCGCGTTTTCCTCGATCGCCAAGGACGGCACCATAAGGTGGCCCTTCGGCGAGGCGAAAACCTCCCCGATCGCGGCCGGTGACGTTGCCGCGGTCGTCGAGGGGATTCTGGCCGATCCGGCCCGGCATATCGGCCGGATCTATGAGCTGACCGGTCCTCGATCTCAGGACATCGCCGCTTTGGCCGCGGAAATTTCCGATGCTTTGCACCGCGCGGTCGGCTACACCGACGTCCCGTTGCAGGAATGGCTCGACAACGATCTCGCAGCGCTGGGACTGCCGGACCATGTCTTCCAGCACATCTCCACCATGGCTCGACTACACGTGGCGGGCCGCTATGACCGCCAGGCAGACGGCATGGCAGAGGTCACCGGGCGGTCCGCTGCAGGAGTAGCCGATTTCGTCCGCAAGAACCCCGAGCTGTTCACTCGCTGAGCCGCTTGCCGTCCGGGCCGAGAACTCCCGCTACCTCAACCGGCGTTTCCGATCCCACGCGGCTGCGAGCA
The DNA here is from genome assembly GCF_055581585.1 of Streptomyces sp. NPDC031426. Lineage (NCBI taxonomy): Bacteria > Bacillati > Actinomycetota > Actinomycetes > Kitasatosporales > Streptomycetaceae > Streptomyces > Streptomyces sp. NPDC031426. The sequence continues at coordinate 9,788 of NZ_JBVIJE010000059.1, read as the reverse complement.
CTGTTGTCGGAGTGCCGCGAGATCGGGGTGGCCGTCGTTTGCGAGGAAACTGACCTGGGGCGTCGACTCGGTGGCACTGTCCTGACGCTTGGGGCGAGGCCGCCGTGGCGCTGTCCGTGGTCGTCGCGACCGGGTCGGTCGACCTCCGTGAGGTGCGGCCCGCGGTCATCGCCTCCGGTCTCCACGTACTTCGACAAAGCCGAATACCCCGCGGCACCCGCAAAACGGTGGGTCAGCAAATGGAAGGAGTACCGGGGAGTGCCCGCTGGCGCGACAAGCGTGACTACGCCTCAACGGCACGCTCACTCCTTCGCGGTCAGGGTTCTGCGCACCGACAAAATGCAGGCGAAGAAGGGGACCACGGAGGTGTCCTGACCCGGAACTTGGTTATAAACGTGTCGCTGGGGCGGGGCGGGCGGAAACGCCTGAGCAGCACACAGCTGGTGTGGCTCTCGTTGACCTGGGCTGACCAGCGCTCCCAGGCACGGAACAGCTCCGTGAGGCTGTCACTCAGGCCGATCTGTGCGCATCGGGCCAGGATCTCCGGCCCCCAGAGGGCTGCCCGACCCGTGCCTGCAGCATGGACACCTCTTCCTCACGGCGGGAGTAGGCGTTGAACAGATCGGGTTGCGCGGGGATCAGCGAGGTCCCCAGCACCGAGGAGGACGTCCCGAGGACGATCAGCGCACCGAAGGCACCGACCACGGCGCTCGAGGGGCCTCCCGTGGTGCAGTGGGGCATACCGAGCCTCAGGCCTACCCGCGGCGGCCCTCTTCGCACGCTGGCGGCTGTTCCTGTCCGCAGGTGACGGCGGTCCTTTCCGCCGTCCCCCTGCTCGCCCGGGGACATGCTCCGAGCTGAGCGCGGGGCGGGGCCTGATGATCGGGGACGAGCTTCCCTCGGCCTTGAGGTCCCATGGGCACGGGGGAGACGGCACGGGCGGAGTCGCAGGCGTTGGACCGGCGCCGTGTCATCGCCTGTGGTGGTGAGGGATGTCACCCGACCGCTATTCGACGCAAACCGAACATAGCGTGCAATCATCTTCTTGTGCAAGATTCAACTATCTGGCTCGGTCGTCTGCCGATACGGGCGATCGGACGGGTGCGCCACCTCACCGGCAGGCTCCGTCGCCGGCGACCCGGCCAGTTGGTCTATGGGATCAAGGCGCTGACAGCGGCGTTGCTCGCCTGGACCGTGGCGGGCCCGGTGGCCCCCGACGGACGCCCCTACGTGGCGGTCGCGACGGCCCTGCTCATGGTCAACGCTTACACGGTGTACCGCTCCGTCGCCAACGCCCTGCACAGCGTCACAGCGAAGGTCGTTGCTCTGGTCCTCGCCCTGACGACCGTCCGGCTGCTGGGGCCGACCGCGGGTGCCATCGCGGTCATCGCTCTGCTCACAGTCCTGGTGGGCCCCCGCCGCACCGCCGAGGGACGGCTCCAGGTCGCTTCCACTGCGGTCGTCGCGCTGGCTGCGATGGCGGGCAATCCGATGGGCGGCCTGGTCTCACCTGTGCTCCAGACGCTGGCCGGCGCGGCCGTCGGCATCGCGGTCAACGCGCTGGTGCTGCCCCCGCTGCACGTGGACGAGTCGGAGTCGGCCGTGAGGGACCTCGCCCACGTCGTGGGGGAGTTGCTGCACGACATGGGCGTAGGTCTGGCCCAGGGGGAACTGCTCTCCAAGGCGCACGTCTGGTTGCACCGGGGGCGCCGGCTCGAAAAGCACCTGGCGTACGCTCAGGAGCAGGTGCGACAGGCCGACGAGAGTTTGCGCTGGAACGCGCGCTGCATCACGCGTGGGCGACGCGGCGACGTGACGTACGGGGAACTGCTCGCCGCCCTGCGCGGGGTGTCACTCCAGGTGCGGGGAATCGCGCGGACCCTCGCCGACAGCGCCCACGACCACCGTCCCGACCACCATCTGGGGCTCCAGTTCCTGGACCGGTATGCCGAGACCCTGCAACTGGCGGGTGCGGCGGTAAAGGAACTGGTCGGCCCGCGCACGGAGGCCGCTTCCTCGTACCCTCACAAACGGCTACGGAAGGCTATCGAGGGCGCCCTGGTCTGGCATGAGACGATGACCGAGCTGATCGGCCGGGGAACCCTCACCAGGCCAGGCGCGTGGCACGTCTACGGCTCGCTCATGACGGATGTGGAGCGGCTGTTGTCCGACCTGGACTACGCGGCGCTGAACTGAGGTCAGCGGGAACTGTTGTCGTGGATCTCGGCGGCGCAACCACCGGGAAACTCGGCGATGGCGCTGTGGCGGCCGCCCGAGAGGTGGGGCCGGACAGCACCGTGGCGCCGGCGGCCTTGGCCTTGCTCAGAGTCGTCGCGAGGTTCGCCAGCCCGACGCCCGTACCCGCGGCGCCCGGTGCCGGTCGGTGCAGTCGCGCCCGACGGTGCCGACCCAGCGTTCGGCGATTGCGTTCGCCCGCGGTGCACGGACCGGTGTCCGGATCACCCGGGCACCAAGTGAGGTGAACACCTCATGGAAGGCACCGGTGAACTTCGCGTCGCGTCTCGGATGAGTAACCGCACCTGTTCGGCTCTGTCGCCCAGATCCATGACCAGGTTCCGGGCCTGCTGGGCGACCCACTAACCCGTCGGGTTCGCCGTGGCCCCTGCGATGTGGACGAGCCTGGTGCCGTGCTCGATGAAGAACAGCACGCAGATCCGCTTGAGGAACGCAGTCTCGACGTGGCGACATCGGCCTCGACGTCATCCCCGTAGGACAGCCGGGCCCGCCGCAGCTGGCCGTTGGTACCGCTCTCCAGCGCGCTGACGGTGGTGCCGAGGCGCAGGTCCACCCCGTGCGCCCGCCGCCGCGCCCGATGACCGCCCCGACGGTCCCGCCGAGCGCGCTCGCCAGCGGCGCGGTGCCGCGGTGGGTAACGGTGACTGGGATGCCGAGGTCCCGGCAGCTCGACGCCACCTCCGAGCCGGTGAAGCCGCCGCCGATGACGAGCACCCGGAACGGCCCGGCGGCGAGGTCGGCGCGCAACCGGTCGGCGTCGTCGCGGCCCCGCAGCACATGCACCCCGCCGAGCGCGGCCTCGTCGGCGACCGGCCAGGGCCGGGCCCGGCATCCGGTGGCGATGACGAGCGCGTCGAAGCGGACGGAGTGGCCGTCGGCGAGGTGCACGGAGCGGTCGGGCAGGTCGAGCCCGGTCGCGGCCACGCCGAGCAGCCAGCGGGCGTTCAGGTCCCGGCTCCGCGGCAGCTGCACCCGGTCGGTGCCGATCCATCCGGACAGCACCGCCTTGGACAGCGGCGGGCGGTCGTAGGGTTCGTGCGGCTCGTCACCGATCAGCACGACCTCGCCGGTGAACCCGTTCGCCCGCAGCGACTCCGCGGTGCGCAGGCCCGCCAGCGACGCGCCGATGATGACAATCCGCCGGAGGCTCCCTCGGTTCGGGCCGGTCATTCCCACACCTCCCCGACGCCGGCCGCCCGACCCAGGGTGATCGCCTGCATCGGGCAGGCCACAGCGGCCCGCTCCGCGGCCCGGTCGGACTCCGCGTCCGGCATGGGGTCGTACTCCAGCGACTCCGTGCCCCGGAACCGGAACACCTTCGGCGCCGCGTACACGCACTGCCCGTAGCTCTGGCAGCGGTTCCGGTCGACAACGACCCGCATGACAAGCTCCCTTCCCGGTAGCGATGACCGTCGCATCCGTCAGGAGTCGGCCGCGGCGCGCTGCGGTCCGGCTTCCCCGAGCTCGGCCTGTTCCTTCTTCATCGACCAGACGGTCCACAGCGTCAGCCCGCCCATGAAGGTGACCATGAGCAGCTGCGAGACGTTGGATGCGACTCGGATCGACAGTCGCGGCCCAGCCGCCCCGCCGTACAGGGGAAAGACCAGGAGCCGAGTCGGGTCGTGCGGCTCGGCTGAGCGTCATCCCTCCAGCCATCTGGTAGGGAATATGCCACTTGGTGCGCTCCTGCCATCCAGAGGTGGCGACCGGGCGGCATCTCCGGGCCAGAACCCCGCCAGGACGGCGCCTGATGCGACAGTCGAGGGAGACCATGCGCTGGACAATCACACATCGGGCGACAGCGTCGGCGGCTCTCGCCGGTGCGACCGCCATCGTCTCGACGGTGCTGCCGCCGGCCCATGCCGGAACGCGGACCGCAGTCGCGCAGTCGTTCGCGACCGTGACGGCAGAACGGCCCAGCACGCCGACGCCGCGTCCCCCTCGCCTACCTCGAGACTTTCGTGGGAAGGGTAAGTGGGTTGTCCGGGACTTGGGCATCACGGTCCCGTTCAGCTGGGAGGGGAGAAACGGCGACAGCCAGATGATCGCGGGAGGCCCGCGGTACCCGATCTGGTTCACAAACCTGATCTACCACGGCACGCTCTACACGCTGACCTACAAGTGGCCCGGCCTGACCCAACATCCGTGTTCACAGATCCCGGGTTTCGACCTCAACCAGTTGAACCAGGCATTCCGAGGCGCACGGTTCGTCGGGCGGGAGATTCTCCAGCGGAGACCGAACCGGCACGTGAACCACTGGAGGGTCGGTGTCGTCCTGCCGAAACGGCCTCCGGGGAAATTCCTGCGGTTCCCCGTTACCCTGGGCGACATCTATGTGGATCAGGACGACCGGAGCACGTTCTGGCAGGTGCTGCAATTCGGCATCCAGAATCTCTATGACCCCGAGTTGGACGAGTGGCTCGTGATGGACACGTTCAAGCACAAGCCCGGTACGGTCACACTTCCCCGGCGCTGCACACCACTACCGTGAGCCCAAAGGTTGTCCCGTAACCGCGGGGTGTTCCTTCAAAGACGGGTCGCTCCGCGCTCCCGGGGTTAGCCGAAGATGAGCGCAACGTCCTTAGCCACGCAGAACCGCAGGACGGTGACCAACTGACTGACGTCTTCGATGCGCCGTCGTAGGACGGGGTCGCTGTCGTCAGTCCGACGTTGGTCGAGCAATGCTTCCAACCGGGGCAACATCGCAGCGCATTGAGCAGGCGCGAGATCAGGAGTAATTGTCAAATCCTGTGGATCATTGTCTGCGCCAGCGAAGTTCGGGTGGGCGCCCCCGAGTGTCAACGAGCGCGGCTCGTTTGTGACACTCGTCCCCATGACCAGCAGCAACGCCCTTGGCTTCACCCAGATCGTTGACCCGCACGAGATCACTGATGAGCTGAAGCAGGCCCTCGTGGACTGCTGGACCGAGGTGAGCAATGCGGGTGGGGCGGCCGGGTTCCCCTTTCCGCCGGTGGATGCCGCCGAGGTCACCGCTGTCCTTGACCGCATCATCGAGAAGCTTGCCCCAACGACCAGCCGCCTTCTGATCGCCCTGGCCGATGGCACCGTCGCGGGCTGGCTGAACATCCGCTGCGATCCCCACCCGGTCGTCGCGCACTGGGGCACGATTCACCACGTGCAAACCCGTCTCGGCGTCCGGGGCCAGGGGATCGGCGCGGCATTGATGAGCCGGGTCCGTGAGGTCGCCCGCGACGAGATGGGCCTGGAGCAGCTGCACCTTGCCGCCCGCGGTGGTGTCGGTCTCGAAGCGTTCTATGGCCGACTCGGCTGGATGGAGATCGGCAGGTGGCCCGGCGCTCTGCGGCTGGCCTCCGACGACGATCGCGATGAGGTCCTCATGATGTTGTCGCCTTTGTGACACCGAGCATTCTGATCTTGGGCCAGGTAGGGCACGACGACGTGGGCAGCAAGGTTGTCATGCCGAGAGGGGCTGCGTGCGCTCGATGAGCTGTCCGCGTTCGAAGCGGGCTCCGGCGCGGACGAGGGCGGCGAGGTGAGGTGAGACCACCCCCAAGATCACCGAGGACCGGGCCCGGATCGAGGCCCGCCGCGGCCGGAACATCGCCAAGATCGCCACGGCACGCAAGCTGCTCACACTGGTCTACTACGGGCCGCGCGACGGACAGATCCGCGCCCTGCCCCGCCAGGCAGCGTGAGCACCTCGGACGCGGCAGGCGCGTGGTCGGGCAATTGTCTGACCCCCTGCACGGCGCGGTCGCGGTTTTGATTGACCCCGCCTGTCGCACGTCGCATCGCTCCATGCGGCCCCGCGCCGCGAAGGAATGACCGGCAGCCGAGCACGGCCCTGCCGTCACCCCATCAAGGACTGGAGAACAACGACCCCCACAACCGCATATCCGACGAGCGGCCCCATCCCACCCACCGTCACCATCCGACCGACGGCGAGCCGGTCAAGGCTGCCCAGAACCACCGACAACCATCGGAAATACCCCGCTTGACGCACTCCGCCCCTTCAGGAATGACAATTGCTCCGTCATCGATCACCTTGGCCCGAAGCTCGCGCTCACACCACGCAAGCGGTTTGCGAAGGACGCGGTGCTGATCGTGGATGGCACCCTGGTACCCACCCGTGACCGCAGCATTGCCGAACAGTCAAAGAGCTATCGGTACTCCACCGCCCACCAGGTCGTCATCGATGCCGACCCGGGCGGTCGTGATAGTCGGCCGGCCCGCGCCTGGCAACCGTCATGACTCCCGTGGCTGGGAGGAATCCGGCGCCAAGGCCGCCGTCGTTCACACCACGACCATTGCCGACAGCGGCTACCAGGGCACCGGACTCGTCATCCCGCACCGCCGCGCAAACGGCAAGGAACTCCCGGCCTAGAAGGAGGAACACAACCGCTCCCACAAGCGAGTTCGGGCCCCCGTCGAGCACACCTTCGCCCGCATGAAGAGCCTGGAAGATCCTCCGCGACTGCCGCCTGAAAGGGAACGGCGTCCACTACGCCATGCTCGGCGTCGCCCGCCTGCACAACCTCGCCCTCACCGGATAGCCGCGCCCCGGTCACCCGCGTCCACACTGCCCCCAAGATCACTTACGGGCGGTCGCCCCACACGCTACGACGCCGTTGGGGACGTCGGCAGCAGTACGGGCACAGGTCCCGGTGATCATGAAGTTGCGACGCTCCGTGATCGCTGGGGAGACCTGTGCCCGCGCTTCGAGGATGCGGTCGGATCCGGGAACATGTCGAGCGTGGCGGCCGCCCCTGCCGACCGCGGCGATCTGTCGCCCGCGCTCATCCGCCGCGACGGCATCGTTGCCTGGGCCGCCGCCCCGGGCCTGCCCGCGGACACCACAGCTCTGGCGCTCGCGCTGTGCACCTGGTTCGGCGCACCGCAGACACCTATGGCGAACGGCCAACAAGGTGAACCTGGCCAGCCTGAAGACAGGAAAAGCACCGGGCAACGCAGAGGGGGCGTCTGATGGTGTGCGATCCACTCTGACGGTCGGTTCGGCACAGATCTGCCCTGATGCTGCCGAAAGGCCGTCGCGCCTCCGCACCGGCAAACCTCCGAGGAGCAGGAACGACGATGGCATCCGATCCGGCAATCACCCAGGTGACCATGACCCTGGCTGCCCTTGCAGCCACCGGGGCCACCCCACGTCCGTCCGGGGAGACCCTGGAGCAGCAGACCAAACGCATCATCACCGGCATCGACGCGCAACTGCGCGATCCCGCCCTTGCGACGCAGGACGAGTGGGAGCTGGTGTGGCTCGCCCTGAGCGAGGCCAACGCCAATATGGCCTACCTCGTACGGAGCACCAACGGCTCGAACGAGTTCGCCGTGGTCGCTCGCGGAACGGACGCTGATCTGACCGACATCCTCGAGGACCTCGATGTCGGCACGGTCGTGCCGTTCCCCGAAAGCGGATCGCCGACGCCCGTCTTCGTGTCCAAGGGGGCAAAGGACGCGTTCACACGAGTGGTCACCGCCCGCTCGATCGCCTCTCCCTCCCTGAACGCCACGCTCGCTCAGGCGCTCTCCGTTGCGCTCAAGGCGGCGCCCTCCTCGCCGCAGCCGACCGTCTATCTGACCGGTCACAGCCTGGGCGGTTGCATCGCCAGCATGCTCGCGCCGTACCTTCAGGCACAGACCTGGCCGAAACAGCCGAAGTTCGCGGTGATGACCTATGCCGCTCCCACCGCCGGCGTGCAGAGCTTCGTCGACTACTTCGACTCCGTGCCGTGGGTCATCGACGAGCGCCAGAACAACGCCTACGACCTGGTGCCGCACGCGTGGGCCGATCTCGACGTCACCACCGGCTGGTACCCGAGCCCGGGACCGCAGGCGACCGAAGAAGTGAAGCTGCTCATCGCGGCGATCTCCAAGCGCACCAACGGCAACGTCTACGTCCAGCCCGGCACTCTCTGCCTGATGAACACCGGATACACGAGCCTTGCCGAGAAGCTGGTCAACAAGACCACCCAGGACTTCCTCGGTCAGATCGCCTACCAGCACGCCAACTCCACCTACCTGGAGCTGGTGGGGGCGCCTGAGGTGCCTTCCCCGCCGGTGGTGACCGACGTGAGCCCCACCTTCGGCGCCGCAGGCGACACGGTGACGATCAACGGCAAGTATTTCAGTCAGGACAGCCTGGTCGACTTCGGCCACTTCGCATGCACCGAGCCGCCCACCATCGACCCCTCCGGCCTCAAGATCACCGCTAAGGTCCCGAACGGAACGGGCGTCGTCCACATCCGCGTCACCAACACCCTCGGCACCTCCCCGGCCGTCGCCATGGGGCAGTTCGCCTATGGCGGACCCGCACCTGTGGTGGTCAGTTCGGTCAACCCGACCAGCGGTAAGGTCGGCACCCCGGTCACCATCAAAGGCTCGGGTTTCGCCGAGGGAGCCACCGTGCACTTCAAGGACAAGGCGTCCGGGTCGGTCAAGTTCGTCTCCGCCGGCCAGATCACCGCAACCGCGCCCGATCTGTTCGACGTCCACCAGACGGTGAACATCACCGTGACGGTCGGCAAGGCCACCTCTCCCACCAGCCCGGACGACGAGTTCACCTACACCGGACGGTAGCGTCCGCAAGCCCCGTTCCCGGGTGACCCTTCGAGCAGCCCCGGGCCCTTGCCGCCGACCGGCCGAACCGTGCTCGGGCGAGGGTCGCCGCAGGACCATTCGCCCTGCGGCGAGCTGGCTTCCAGAGCTGGTGCTGATGGCGGGCTCCATTGGGCGAGGGGCCGCCGACGCCGGCCACGGTCAGGGCGAGCCGTAGTGGGATGCCGATCAGCACGGACCAGGTGAACAGGACCCGGCTCGTGCCCAGCAGGGTGTCACCGACGATCGCCGCCCGGTCCTGCTGGCGCCGGCCGTGGCCGCGCACCATCGCGAGCGGCATACCGACGAGGCCGAGGACGAACAGGGCGGTGCCGACCATCGTGCATCGCCTGATCTGGTCGGCGGTAAGGGCTGATGCCTTCTTCCGGGTGTCGGCGGGCAGGGCGTCGAGGTTCTTCTGCGCCGCGTCCTTGTCCCGCTGCGCCTCGTTGATCCATTGGGTGACGACGCTTGGATCGGCTCCGGCGTCGAGGGCGGCCTGGCTGCACTGCTCCAGAACGCACTGGAACCCCTGGACACCCTGCTCGCCGAGCCGGCAGTCGATCAGGAGCGGCCGGCACAACGCGGATCGGATCCTCCCCCAGCTGGTGTGCTGGATGAGGCCGGCCAGTCGGTGACTCCGCCGCGCGCCAGGACCTGGGGATGCCGAGGCCGCACGCCGGTGGTGCGGGTACGCGGCCGCGGCTCGGGCCGGGTGTCGATGGCAGGCATGGTCTGCTACAAGCCCGGCGAGCGGTCGAGGCTGATCTGCGCGGTGCGCGAGTACACCGGCCGTACCGGCCAGCCGAAAGGCTTCGGCTGGCGCGACTTCTGCGACCTGAGGTCCTGGAGGGACGACTCGGGGTTCCAGTACTGGGCGCTGCCGGAGTTCTGCACGCCTTCGTAGCGGGAGAGGTTGCCGCTGTTCGGGGTGATCC
>NZ_JBVIJE010000058.1:0-18538 GCF_055581585.1 Streptomyces sp. NPDC031426 | reverse complement strand
TCACGGCGAGTTGATCACGAGTCTCCTGTGATATGGCCATAACACATCAACGAGCCAGATCCACGGAAGCAACACCTTGATTCTCTGCGCGCCCTTAGAAGATGCGGGCACGCCATGGCGGGCTGGGTCGATGGCGTCCTCCCGGCACCGTGCCCGGCTGTCGAACGCCACTGCCGTCCACCGTCGTTGCCGTCAGCGCTGTCGTCACCGCCGTCGGCCGCAGAGTCGTGTGATCACCGCATTAGGAGTGGGATCGAATCCTTGCCGGGGAGTGCTCGACGCTGCTGGGCGATGCTATTTCCCCTGGTCAGCAGCGAAGCGGCTGCGTACTCGAACCCGCGCATGACGCCCTGTGCCGGACAGTCCGTTCACGCATCGCGCACGCACGAAGCCCGCGTCGGGTGTCAGCCGAGGCCGAACCAGCCGAGGACGGTCTGGACGAGCAGGATGGTGGACATGCCCGCGACGCCGACGACCACGACGGTGGCGGCGATCCGGTAGCGGGGGCCGTTGGCCGCCGCGCCGAGCACGGAGCGGCGGTTGGTGAGGACCAGGAGGTAGACCAGCACGACGGGGCTGATCAGGCCCTGGAGGACCTGGGTGCCGATGAGCAGCTGGATGACGTTCACCGGGGTCATGGCCACGACCGCGCCGAGCACGATCTGGACGGTGAACAGACCCAGGAAGAGCGGTGCGTCGTGGAAGCTACGGGACACGGAGCGTTCCACTCCGGCGGCCTCGCCGACGGCGTAGCTGGCGGAGAGCGGGACGACGGCACCGGCGAGCGCGGAGGCACCGATCAGGCCCACGGCGAAGAGGAGTTCGGCGTTCTGACCGGCGACCGGTTTGAGGGCCTCGGCGGCCTGGGCGGCTGAGTCCAGCGGGCCGGTGCCGCCGATCGCGGCAGCGGTGGCGATGATGATCGTCAGGCTGATGAGGCAGGCGAACACCGCACCGATCACGGCGTCCAGCTTGATGAGCCGGTAGTCCTCGGGCTTGGCGCCCCGGTCGACGACGCCTGCCGCGGCGTAGAACTGCATGTACGGGCTGACGGTCGTGCCGATCAGGGCGACGGCGAGCAGGATGAAACTCTTGTTGGGCTCGATGTGCGGGACGACGAGGTGCTTGCCGACCTCGCCCCAGTGGGGGTGGCCGAGGATCATCGCGATGGGGTAGGCGAAGAACGCCAGCGACATGATGAGGAAAATACGTTCGGCCCACCGGTAGGAGCCGAACAGGACCAGCGACCAGAGCAGGATCGCGGCCGGCGGAATGACCGCCCACTTGGGTACGCCGAGCAGTTCGAAGGCGGCACCGATGCCAGCGAACTCGCTGACGACCAGGCCCGTGTTGGCCAGCAGGAGACAGAACACCGCCAGTGCGGTCAGGCGGAGGCTGAACTGCTCGCGGATCAGAGCCCCGAGCCCCTTGCCGGTGTGCGCGCCGAGGCGTACGGCCATCTCCTGGACCATGACCAGGGCGATGGTGACCAGCACCATGAAGAACAGGGTGCCGTAGGCGAATTGGGAGCCGGCGGAGGCGTAGGTGGCGATGCCTGCGGCGTCGTTGCCGGCGTTCGCGGCGACCAGGCCGGGACCGGCGATGGCAGCGACCATCGCGAGACGGCCCAGGCCCCGCCGCCGCGTGGCGGGGGCGGCGGGGGACGCGGCCGATGTGGTGTCCAGGTCGCTGGTCACTGCAGGAACCTCCGGAAGTGCAGACGCCCGCGCTCGGGCAGCAGGTAGTCGAGCAGGTCGTCGGCGAGGATCCGGCCGAGGGGCCGGTCGGTGTCGTCGACCACCAGAAGTGAGGTGGCGCGGGAGTCGACCAGCTGGTCGGCGGCCTCGCCGAGGGGGGTGTCGGGGTGGACGGTGGCTGGAGGGCCGAACTGGGATCGCCAGGTCACCAGGTCGGCCATCGGGGTGGTGTCCTCGGCGACGGCCAGGTCGAACAGGGGCAGGTCGCACAGCAGCCGGCCGTTGTCGTCCACGACGGCGATCGCGTCGATCTCGGTGCGGTGCTCGGCCTGTTCGGCCAGCTGCGCCCGTACCTTGGCGACGGTCTCGTCGGGGCGGGAGGTGATCAGCAGGGTGGTCATGGCGCCGCCGGCGGTGCCTTCGCGGTGGGTCAGCAGCCGTCGCAGCTCCGCGGCCTCGCCGCTCGGCATGCGGGACAGCAGGGCCTCGCGTTCCTCGCGGGTGAGGTCGCGCAGGGCGTCGGTGGCCTCGTCCGGCTCCATTTCGTCCAGCAGGCGGGCGGCGTGTTCCGGCTGGGCCTCGCGCAGCAGGTTCTCCAGCTCGTGCGGTTCCATCTCCTCCAGCGCGTCGGCGGCCTGCTCCGGCTCCAGCCAGCCCAGCAGCTGCTGTCGTTCGTTGCGGCCGAGGTCTTCGAGGATGTCGGCGAGGTCGGCGGGGCGCAGCCGTTGCAGGGCGGCCCGGGAGGCGCGCAGCCGGACCTCCGGCGGGCCCTCGATGGCCTGTTCGGCGAACGGCGCCACCGCCTGCCAGTCCAGTACCCGCTCCGGGGTCGGCCGGGCCTGCCGGCGCCGCGGGCCGAGCCGACGCAGCAGGGTCGGCAGGGAGACGTCCACGCCGACCAGCACGACCTGGCCGACCAGGGGCGCGAGGTACAGGTCGGCGGCCCGGGTGACCTGGACGCCGTCCACGTCGACGAGCTGGTGGTCAAGGATGTCCTTGGCCAGCAGCACCTCGCCGGGGCGGCGGGAGAAGTCGCGCAGGTCGACGCGGGCGGTGCGCAGCCGTACCTGACCTGCCTGCACCTTGCCGATGGCCTCCGCGGCCAGGAACGTCTGCCGGCGGCCGATGCGCAGGATCAGCCCGGTGACCGGCGGGTACGGCTCCGTGCCGTACAGCCGGGCGACCACGTCGACGACGCGGCCGACCTCCTCGCCCGCCTGATTGGTGACCGGACCGCCGATCAGGCCGGCCAGCGAGACCAGGGAGGTGCGCACCGCCTTGGTGGCGGTGGCACGGCGTTCGAGGTGGACCCGGCGGTCGCGGAAGCGAGCCGTGCTGGACATGAGCAGAGTGTGGACAGCCAAGATGAACACCCCCTTGCCCCGCCATGACGGGGCAGCGGGCGGCCCTCGGCAGCGCTCTTCCTCCCCGGACCGGCCGGTGGCAGGCACGCCAGGGCACACGCCTGCACGCGGCCTGTCGAAACCGATGAGCACGAGAGACCACCGGCTGCGGACCGGATGAGTCAGTGAGGAACTAGCTACCGCGGGCCGCGGAAGGACGGCGCGGACAACACGAAGAGGGGCCGACTATGGCCCGGACTACTGTCCATGTCGCCTCCTCCCGGTCACGGCCGCGCGCAGGGCGTCGCGGTCTTGCGGCAAGGGGCAGCCGGGCACGTTCGACCCCGGCACACCCCAACTCGTCAGAGCTTTGGCACTCCACGGCGTGATCCCCATAAGGGAAGCCACTTGGGGTCACCCCTTAGGCCGGGGAGACCTGTCCTGAACCTGGGCGTCTCTCGACGTCGTCGGGTCAGTGGCCTGTGTCCGTGAAGACGCCTCACCGAACGAGGTGTCTGTTCAAACCGCATAAAGACTACGCCCGCACTCGCCCGGCTCCCTAATCCATGACCTGCCCTTGACCGAGGGCTGTCGAATACAGGCCGCCACCGGAGCTGTCCGCCACGGTCACCTGTCACCGGAGTGTCCTGGCGAGAACCTGGCCGCCACCCACCCATGCACGACGGCGACGGGTAGGCGCCCGTCAGCGGCGATGATGTCCTCGGGTATGCCGGTGATCCAGGCGGCGAGCGCGGCTCTGCGCAGGTCGGCGGTGCGGGTGGCGAGCCCGGCACGAAAGGCATCCGCGGAGCCCGCGGTCAGTTTCGGGGCGTCCTCGGCCAGCTGCCGGGCGGCTTGGCGCACCGCGCGGCGCGCGCACCGGATGTCGAGGTCGCTCATGCCGCCGTAGTCTCCCCTTCCTCCGACGAGGCACGTGTCGTCCAAGTGTCACTGTAGATAGCGCACGGGGGGCCCTGACCGGCGAAGGAAGCACGCATGCTCGCTGAAGCACGCATCCTCGCTGGGGCATCGGCGCTTCGTGAGAATGCGGTCAGTGTGCCGTCAAGGCTCCGTAAATCAGGTGAGCGGCACCCTCGGCGCGGGCGTAGCCTTGTGGAGGTTTGAAGAGGCACCTCGTTCGGTGAGGCGTCTTCACGGACACAGGCCACTGACCCCACGACGTCGAGAGACGCCCAGGTTCAGGACACCTCTCCCCGGCCTAAGGGGTGAGGCCAAGTGGCTTCCCACCCGGTTCAACGGTTGGGATTACGCCGTGGAGTGCCAAAGCTCTGACGAGTTGGGGTGAGCCGCCCGCTTGGGCCGGCCGCTCCTTGCCGAGTCGATGACGACGCTGTTCACGGGCGTCTCCGGCCGGAAGGAGGCGAGAGACATGGAATGCAGTAGTCCGGGCCGAAGTAGGCCCCGCACCCGCTTGTCCTCGCATTCTTCCGGCACGCGGTAACCACCACCTTCCCTGCGCGGCACCACGGTCGCGCCATGTCCACGGGCGCTCCTGCGCCCGGTGGTGATGCTGTCCTGCGCGCATTCGGCGTGCAGGGGGTGATGGCTGCCGCGTGCCCCCGACCTCCCCCGGACCGGGGGACCAGGGAGGCACCACCATGACCGACACCATCGTGACCACGGTCGCCGCGCCCCGCGCGGCGGTACTCGACGACGCGCACCTCGGCGACATCCAGGGCGCGCTGGGCACCATCCGCCTGGACGACCATGGCGAGCGCCGGGGTCTGTCGGCGAAGCTGAAGACGCTGCTGGCGATCGTCGGCCCCGGCCTGATCGTGATGGTCGGCGACAACGACGCCGGCGCCTTCGCCACCTACGGCCAAGCCGGCCAGAACTACGGCACCCACCTGCTGTGGGCCCTGCTCCTGCTGGTGCCCGTGCTGTACATCAACCAGGAGATGGTGCTGCGCCTCGGCGCGGTCACCGGTGTCGGCCACGCCCGGCTGATCCTGGAGCGGTTCGGGAAGTTCTGGGGCGCGTTCAGCGTCATCGACCTGTTCCTGCTCAACGCGCTCACCCTGGTGACCGAGTTCATCGGCATCACGCTGTCCGCCGGCTACCTGGGCCTGCCCAAGGCGGCGGCGGTGGTGCTGGCCGCCGTGATCATCATCGCGTCGGCGTTCACCGGATCCTTCCGCCGCTTCGAGCGGGTGGCGATGACGCTGTGCGCGGCCTCGCTGCTGCTGGTGCCGATCTACTTCATGGTGCATCCGCACGTCTCGCAGATGGCCGCCGACTTCGTCACCCCGAACCTGCCCGGCGGCTCCGGCCAGCTGTCGACAGTGATGCTGCTGATCATCGGCATCGTCGGTACGACGGTTGCGCCCTGGCAGCTGTTCTTCCAGCAGTCGTACGTGATCGACAAGCGGATCACCCCGCGGTTCATGCGCTACGAGAAGGTCGACCTGTGGATCGGCATCGTCATCGTCGTCATCGGCGCTGCCGCGATGATGGCCTTCACCGCCGCCGCGTTCTCGGGGACGCACGGCTTCGGCCAGTTCACCGACACCGCCGGGATAGCGCACGGCCTTGAGACCAAGGCAGGCAAGCTGGCTGGGGTGCTGTTCGCGATCGCGCTGCTGGACGCCTCGATCATCGGCGCGTTCGCCGTGTCGCTGTCGACCGCGTACGCGATCGGTGACGTGCTGGGCATGAAGCACTCCCTGCACCGGGGGGTGGGCGGCGCGAAGGGCTTCTACGCCGTCTACGCCGGGCTGGTCGCCGCTGCGGCGACGATCGTGCTCATTCCCGGCTCGCCGCTGGGCTTGCTGACCGAGGGCGTGCAGACCCTGGCCGGCGTGCTGCTGCCGTCCGCGAGCGTGTTCTTGCTGCTGCTGTGCAACGACAAGCAGGTCCTCGGCCCGTGGGTGAACGGCCCGAAGACCAACGCCTTCACCGCCGCCGTGGTCGGGGTGCTGGTCATGCTGTCGGTGATCCTGACCGCCTCGGTCCTGTTCCCGGACATCAGCGCGGACGTGATCGTCGACATCATGGCCGCCTGCGGGGTCGCCGGGGTGCTCGCCGCCGGGTACGCCTTCACCCGGCGGCGTACGGCCACCAAGGAGGACCCGATCGACCGCACCGGCCGGGACGCCTGGCGGATGCCGCCGCTGGAGAGCCTCACCCCGGTCGTGATGTCCAGCGGCAAGAAGATCGGCATGGGCGCGCTGCGCAGCTACCTGCTGGTCTCCATGATCCTCGTGATCATCAAGATCGTGCAGGTCGCGGTCGGCCAGTAAGTCACCAACCACCGCACCTTGAAGGAGGTGTGCCATGCACGCCCTAACCACGACCGACTTCCTGATCAGGCTCGCCACCGGCGCGACCTGCGGCGCACTGATCGGCGTCGAGCGGCAGTGGCGGGCACGCATGGCGGGCATGCGCACCAATGCCCTGGTCGCCACCGGCGCCACGCTGTTCGTGCTGTACAGCGTGGCGGTGGACGACGCCGGCAGCCCGACGCGGGTCGCCTCCTACGTCGTCTCCGGGATCGGCTTCCTGGGCGGCGGGGTGATCCTGCGCGACGGCGCCGGCGTGCGCGGACTGAACACGACAGCCACCCTGTGGTGCTCGGCGGCGGTCGGCGTCCTGGCCGCCTCCGGACGGCTCGCCCTGGCCGCGCTCGGCATCCACGTGCTGCTGCGCCCGGCCGGACGCCTGCTGGACCGGGCACCGGCCTCAGGCAGCGACCCGGACGCCCACGTGCGGGCCAGCGTGCACCTGCGCTGCGAGCGCGGGTCCGAGACCCAGATCCGGGCCCTGCTCGCGCAGGCCCTGACCGCCTCCGGGCTGACCGCGACCGGTCTGCGGGCCCGCCGCGAAGGCGAGGACACCACCAGCGTCCGCGCCGCCGTCACCGTCAGCGGCGATGCCGCCGCCGCGCTGGAGCAGGTCATCTCCCGTCTCTCACTGGAGCCCGGGGTGCACGACCTGCACTGGCACCTGGACGACGAGGAGGACGACGAACGGGCGCCCCGGTCAGGGCAGCGGGTGCTCGCCTGACACCCCGAGCAGAGGGCCTGACGGCCCCAGGACAGCAGTCCGCTCGGCAGGACACGATGAAGAGGAAGACAGGGAGGTGTGCGTCATGCGGACGGTACCCCACCCCCGCACCGGGGAGGGCGCGGCGTTCCTCGGCGTGCTCACGCTCGTCGTACTGGAGACGGTCGCGGTCAACGCCGCCCCCACCCGCGACAAGCCGGTGGTCGGCGGCGCGCTGATGGGTGCCGCGACCGCGGCGTTCATCCTGGTCGCGGCCATGTGGCACCACCACCGGCAGGCCGAGCAACGCCCTCACAGGGTCGTGCCGGAGGACCTGGGGGCCGGGTTGTTCACCACTAGGTCCCTGGAGGGCTTCCCGATGGAGGCCGTCCGGCCGTTCCTACTCGGCCCGGACGCCCCGAGCCTGAACAGCCTCTACACGGCCTGGCTCCTCGCCACCCACGGTCATGACGCGGCGTGGATCGCACACCACCTCGACCTGCCCCCCGAGGTGATCCATCTACTGACTGACGCCGCCCGCCAGCGGCACTGACCACCGCCGTTCTCTCCTGACCGTTCACCACCCGCTGGCACACTGTCCGGACCCGGCGAAGGAGAGTCCCGCATGTCGATGGTCGGCAACCTGCGCAAAGTCGCCCGCCTGACGCGGCGGAGCCGCGGCCGCGTGGACCTCAGCCACCCGCCGCTCCCCGCTCGGCTCGGCGGTGGTCAACTGCGTGGTCTACGGCGACGGCGTCCGCCAGCCCGGAACGGACACCGTTGAGGAGGCCGTCCAGCAGGTACGCAAGCACGGCCACGACTTCGTGTGGCTTGGCCTGCACGAGCCGACCGAGACGGAGTTCGCCGAGCTCTTCGGCCTGCACCCGCTCGCCGTGGAGGACGCCGTACAGGCCCACCAGCGGCCCAAGTTGGAGAGTTACGGCGACGTACTGTTCGCGGTCTTCAAGACCGTCACCTACGTCGAGCACGAGCAGCTGACCGCCACCAGCGAGGTCGTCGACACCGGCGAGATCATGGTCTTCGCCAGCCCCGACTTCGTCGTCACCGTCCGCCACGGAAGCCACGGCTCCCTGGACCGTTGCGCGAGGACCTGGAGGCCAACCTCGAGCAGCTGGCGAAGGGCACGTCGGCCGTCCTGCACGCCATTGCAGGGAGCGGGCGCAGATCCGCAAGCACCAGCGCCGGGCCGCCCGCGCCCCCAAGGGCAGCGAGAAGAAGACAGCCGAGTACGCCAAGGTCGCCAAGCTCAAGGTACGCGAAGTGGACCGGCGCAAAGACTGGTGCGAGAAGACCAGCACCATGCTCGCCCGGTCGTACGGCCTGATCCGCTTCGAGAAGCTGAACATCAGGAGCATGACCCGCTCGGCGAAGGGAACCGTCGAGCAGCCCGGCAAGAACGTGCGCCAGAAGGCCGGTCTGAACCGGTGCATCCTCGCCCAGGGCTGGGGGCTCCTGCGTCGGCGCACCGAACAGAAGGCACCCGGCCGGGTCGAGGACGTCCCCGCCCCCTACACCTCCCTGCGGTGCAGTGCCTGCGGATGGATCGAGAAGAACTCGGGCAAGAGGCAAGCCGAGTTCGTCTGTGTGTCCTGCGGCTTCACCTGCAACGCGGACGAGAACGCAAGCCACAACGTCGCGGCAGGACAGGGTGGGAGTCCCCGCCCCCGGCGGTCAGCCGGTGCCGGAGGGGCGACAACGGCCACCGGCCGTTCGAGCGCCCGTGAACCTCAACCTGCCTGGGTTGGAATCCCTCTCTTTTAAGACTCCGTTGGGAAATCCGTAAACGGGTGTGGGCGGGCCTCTATGCGGCCAGGTCCAGTCGGGCCAGATGCGAGGTCCTGGTCTGGCCTAGTGGGGTTTCGGTGAGCCAGGCGTCGAGTCGGATGATGTTGATGGCGGTGGCGGCGAAGACGTGGCCGAGGTGGGTCTTGGGTAGGTCGGTGAAGCGGGTCCGGCGGATGCGGGTGCGCCGGACCGCCGGGGAGATCGTGCCCTCCACGCCGGCGCGGATGTTGTAACGCTGCTGCCACTCGTCGGTCAGCTGTTCACGGCGCCGCGCTTCCAGCGCCTCCTGCTGGTCTCGGGGAAGCAGGGTCAGGCTGCGGCCCCATCTGCCGTTCGCCGCCTTGGTGCACTTCTCGCGCACGGGGCAACTGCCGCAGTCTTGGGCGGTGAAGTGCACCCGCGCGACGGGAGTCCCGCTGCTCTTTCGCTGGTTCGGACCAGCTGGCGCTGATCTTGCCCTCAGGGCAGGTGACCTTGCGGGCCTGCCAGTCGACGGTGAAGGCGCTCTGCGTGAAGTGCTCGCCTTCGTGGTTCTCGTGACAGGTGTCCAGTCCGACCGGCCCCACCAGCTCGATCCCGTACTCGTTCCGGGCGGTGACGATGTGCGCGGCGGTGACATAGCCGGCGTCGACGTCGTGCTCGGCAGGCAGTAACTCCCGTGCGGCCAGGCCCTGATGGACGGTCTCGGTGACTTCGGTGTCGGCGACCGTCGCGTCCGTGGTGATCACCTGGGTGATCAGGTGCGGGGCGTCCGACTCGCAGGTCTCAGACAGGTGGGTCTTGTAACCACACCAGCCTGAGCCCCGCTTCACGCCGTAGCGGGCGTCGGGGTCATAGGGCGAGGAGAGCCGGCATCTGCCCGGCGGGAGGTCCTTGCCCTCCCGCCAGTGCACCCCCTCGCCATCGCGGTGGTACTGCTCCACCCAGGCCCGGCGCAGGACCTGGACAGCGGGGATCTCCCGCAGCCAGCCCGGAGAGCCAGGAGCGAAAGCGGCCTCAAGAATCGTGAAGCCGTCACGGCCTACCTGCTCGGCCCACTCCTGGCGCACGCTCTCCCC
This sequence comes from Streptomyces sp. NPDC031426, assembly GCF_055581585.1. Taxonomy (NCBI): domain Bacteria; kingdom Bacillati; phylum Actinomycetota; class Actinomycetes; order Kitasatosporales; family Streptomycetaceae; genus Streptomyces; species Streptomyces sp. NPDC031426. Next base: position 8,632 of record NZ_JBVIJE010000058.1, on the reverse strand, counting down.
TTTGGGGAAGCGGTAGGAGTCGATCCGGGCACCGTATCGTCTCACCCAGTCCGCGGTGACCAGCGCGGACAGCCACTGCGGGGCCGCCGCCGACAGGGCCTCCAGGGCAGCCCGCAGAGTCTCGCCCACGAACTCCATCCGGTTCAACGTCCGCACCGCCGCGAGCACGTGGGTGGAGTCGGTCCGCTGACGGCCCCCCGCACGCAGCAGCCCGAGCCCGGAGATTCGCTCAAGGACCAAGTCCAGGACCTTCTCCTCCAGGCCGTGCTTGATCAACCGGGCACGGAAGTCGCAAAGAACGGAGAAGTCAAACCCCGGGTCGTCCAGCTCAAGACCGAGGAGGAACTTCCAGTCCATCCGGGCCCGGACCTGGTCAGCGGCCTGCCGGTCTGTGAGCCCTTCGGCATACTGCAGCACCGACACCAGCGCCAATGCCCCGGGCGAGACCGCCGGCCGCCCCTGTCCGGGAAACGCCTCGGCAAAGGACTCGTCCTCGAACAGCGGACCGAGCGCCTCACGAACACGGACCGCAAGCGTCCCCTTCGGGAACGAAGCCCGCACCACCCGCGCAGTCAGCTCCGGCACCCCGCGATCAGCCCGCGGCTCCAGCGACATCCAGCCCCACCCTCGATCGGCGACAGGCCGATCATGGCAGCCCGGCACACTCATCATCACCCGTTTACTCATCACCCGTTTACGGATTTCCCAACGGAGTCTTAAAAGAGGGGGATTCCAACCCAGGCAGGTTGAGGTTCACGGGCGCTCGAACGGCCGGTGGCCGTTGTCGCCCCTCCGGCACCGGCTGACCGCCGGGGGCGGGGACTCCCACCCTGTCCTGCCGCGACGTTGTGGCTTGCGTTCTCGTCCGCGTTGCAGGTGAAGCCGCAGGACACACAGACGAACTCGGCTTGGCTCTTGCGCGAGTTCTTCTCGATCCATCCGCATGCACTGCACCGCAGGGAGGTGTAGGGGGCGGGGACGTCCTCGACCCGGCCGGGTGCTTTCTGTTCGGTGCGCCGGCGCAGGAGTCCCCAGCCCTGGGCGAGGATGCACCGGTTCAGACCGGCCTTCTGGCGCACGTTCTTGCCGGGCTGCTCGACGGTTCCCTTCGCCGAGCGGGTCATGCTCTTGATGTTCAGCTTCTCGAAGCGGATCAGGCCGTACGACCGGGCGAGCATGGTGCTGGTCTTCTCGCACCAGTCTTTGCGCCGGTCCGCTTCGCGTACCTTGAGCTTGGCGACCTTGGCGTACTCGGCTGTCTTCTTCTCGCTGCCCTTGGGGGCGCGGGCGGCCCGGCGCTGGTGCTTGCGGATCTGCGCCCGCTCCCTGACGGTGAGCTGCGGGCAGTTCAGCTTCCGGCCGTCCGAGAGGGCGGCGGTGATCTTCACGCCCCGGTCAATTCCGATGACCTCGCCCGCGCCGGGCGCGTCGATCGGCTCGGGGATGACGGCGAAGGCGATGTGCCACTGGCCGTTGCGGAAGGTGACGCGGAACGTCTTCGCCCTTGGCAGTTCATGCCGGGTGAGGCGGAACCGGACCCAGCCGCAGGCGGGCACCTTCACCTGCGCCCACCTGCGGTTGAGCTTCTGCACCGCCACGGACCGGCCCATGACCTGCTTGCCGGTCTTCGCGTTCACGCTCGGGCTGCCGTCCGGCTCGAACTCCGGCACGCGCTCAGTGCCGATGATCCGAAAGCCCTCATGCACGTACTTCTTACGCCAGGTCGGCTCGCCGAAACCCGAGGCGAACTTCGCGCTCTTGGCCTTGGCGAAGTCCTTCAACGCCTGCTGCTGCACATCCGCGTTACCGGCGGCCAGCCAGCGCGCCCTACTGGTGCTCGACATCGCTGCCGGCCATCTCGCCGGCGGCCGGGTAGATGCCGCGTTCGCCCTCGCCTCCCGCGCGCTCGAGGTCGGCCTTCAGTACCGGTCCGGGATCGTGGAACGCGCCCGCGCTATGCGCCGTAGCCTCACCACCAGCTCACCGCCCAAAGTGGTGCGCGACTTCAACGAACGCCTCCACGGCGTCTACCTGTAGCAAGGATGACCACGGCATGAGAGTGTGGATCACCGGGCTGACACCGACCCATGTGCCCCGCCTCCCGGACACCATTCCCCCGCTGCCCAACCACGCGGCTTGAGCTCCAAGCCAGCACGGACTCAGCCGGAGGCAGAGCCTGGAGCCTCCGCCGATCCCCGAGACGTGGGAGCCAGCGGGCCGAGGGAGGCGGACGTCAGACCGTCGGGCGCTTCGCCCGCCCTTCCGAGTGTGTCGGCACCCGTCGTGCCGGGGCGTTGCGATCCCCGACACCGACAACCTCGACCTGGGCCGGGCCGGACCAACCCGGCCGCGGACGCCTGCTGAGGGCGGCTTGCGTCAGAGCTCGTGTACGCGTGAGGGCTCGTGCCAGGCAGAAGCGGCCCTTCATCGCCGTGTGCGCACCCCTGGCGGTACGCCCGGACGTGACGCGGGAGGGATTCCGGCAGGACTCAGATACGGGGCCAATCCTGGCTGGCGGTCACCTCACGTGCGATACGACGCCACTGGGCCTCTCCCCCGGGCAGCGGCCAGGCCCAGGTCAGCTGTTGCGCTGTGTTCAGGTCGTGAAGGACGCGGACGAGCTGCGGGCCGGCGGTGGCGGCGCCGTCCGGGACGGTGGGGCCGTGGACGGCGCGGAGTTCGGCGAAGCGTGCCAGTTCGTACTCGTAGAAGCCCACGGCCTCATCGATGCGCGCGGCCAGGTCATCGCGCGGCACCGTGCGGTGCAACTGCAGTAGCGGAGGCTCGACGGACTCGGCGATCGCTGCGGCGACCCGCGCGTGACCGTCCAGGATCAGATGACAGTCCAGGCCGCTGACCCACCACAACAGGACGGGTGGCAGTATTCCTTCGCGGGCCTGCTTGCGGTACGCCTTGACCCGGCTGTCGTCGGCATCGGGCATCGGCCGCAGCGGAAGGACCTCCCACGAACCGGAATGGACGAACCAGTCGATGTATCCGTCCGGATGGCCGTCGACGAGCATCGAGCTCCAGTACTCGGCATACGAAGTATCAGCGTGGCGCCAGCGCCGGAGCGGACTCTCGCGCGAGAGCAGCCACCGGCCCTCGTGCAACGGGCTGTCCGGCGAGTCGATGAGGTACTGCGCAAAGCGGTGACCCCACCGTTGGGCGCTGCCCTCCAGAGCACGCCCCACATCGGCGCGTAGCGGTGGGACGAAGGAGTGGTACTCGTCGGTGCGCCAGAAGTGCACGCCCTGGAGGTGCTCGTCGACACCGGCGAGCAGCACAGGCACCCACGTGCCGTCCTCCCGCGTGACATCGCTGCGCTGCATGCCGAGAGCGTAGTGCCACACCGAACTCGCCTCCGGCGTCCTGCAGTTGCTGCACCAAGCGCACGACCCGCCGATCAATACCGCCTACCTGGTCCGACGTCCGGGCAGCCCCACCAACCCACACCTGATCCTGGTCCGGGAGCACCTACCGGCCGCCGCCAGAACCTGGCGAGCCGGCCCGGCGGCTTCGGCGCCCGCCTGGACAGAAGACGCCTGACCAGCGCTTCCAAAATGGCGACCGCTGAGGGCCGGGCTCTGGCTGGGAGAGCTGACCCATTTTTGGGACTTCGCCGAGGAACGCAGGCCCATGATCGACATCGCGAGCCCGGCGGGCGGCAAGATCCCGCTCGACCCGGAGAGGGGCCAGCAGATGGCCATGGAAGAAGCCTTGCCTCTTGCCTCCCTGCCGGCCCGGCTCACTCGCCCGCGGTACCTGGCGCTGGAAAAGCGGGTATGAGGTGTGTCCGGACGGTACGAGTGCAGCGGAGGCGTAACAGTGGATTGGAGTCGGTTCGCGCAGCAGATGGCGTCGATGGCGCGGGATCTGCTGGCACAGGATTCGGTCGGTGCCACGCTGGAGAGGATCACCGCTTCGGCCACCGAACTGGTGTCCGGCTGTGACGCGGCCGGCATTCTCGTGCTGCACGGCAGGCAGGTGCAGACGCTCGCCCCCACTCACCGCCTGGTCGTCGACAGCGACCGGCTCCAGGAGCGCCTGGGTGAGGGGCCGTGTTTCGATGCCGCCCGCAGTGGCGTCAAGGAGCGGGTCTTGCGCATCGCCGACCTCACCGTCGAGCACCAGCGCTGGCCCGCCTACGCCCCCGAAGCCCACGCGCTCGGCGTGGGCAGCATGATGGGATTCCTGCTGTACACCGACGACGAAGAACTCGGCGCACTCAACCTCTACTCCCGCCGCCCCGGCGCGTTCACCGACGTCAGCGAGACGGCCGGCTGGCTGCTGGCCTCTCACGCCGCCGTCGCCTTCGCCAGCGCCCGCACCCACGCCCAGATGGAACAGGCCGTCGCCACCCGCCCCATCATCGGCGAAGCCATGGGCATCCTCATGGGCGCCCACCACCTCACCGAAGAACAGGCCTTCGACGTCCTGCGCCGCTTCTCCCAGGAGAACAACATCAAACTCCGCGAGGTTGCCCGCAGGGTATGCGAACAAGGCAGCCCGTAATACCCGGGCACCGCTTCAGGAGCGGCTCGGACAGGGCTGCCCGCCGCCCGGCTGGCGTGCACCCACCACCACTGGGACCACACTCGACGGATCGGACCCAGCTCGCAGCACCAGCCACCACAGCCCGGCGAGAGGCCGGGATCAGGCGGCGTCGACGACGCCGCAGGCCGCGTCTCGACCTTGCCCTTGGGAGCGCCGGACTGCGAGCCCAGGGCCTCGATCTGCTCGATGAGCTCCTGGCCCTCGAAGACGACGTGCTTGCCGTCGAGCCAGGGGGTGAGGACGGTGGTGACGAAGAACTGTGAGCCGGTTGGTGTTGCGGCCGGCGTTCGCCATCGACAGGAGGTACTTACGGTCGTGCTTCAGCTTGAAGTTGTCGTCCTCGAACTTCTCGCCATAGATGCTCTTGCCGCCGGTCCCGTCGTGGTGGGTGAAGTCACCACCCTGCAGCATGAACTGCGGAATGATGCGGTGGAAGCCCGAACCGCCATAGCCTTAGCCGTTGTGGCCCGTGGCCAGCTCACGGAAGTTGCGCGCGGCCTTCGGAACGACCTCGTCGAACAGGTTGAAGACGAGTCGAAGTACACGTTGCTCGTGGCGCTCATCCTGTCAGCCCCGGTGCCGGCCACGCCGAACAGGACACCGGTCACCGGACATCCAGGATGGACTGAGCGCTGGGCGCGTTACGGTCGCACGGCCTGGTGCGGCCGCACCAGGCGCAGCAAGCCCCAGCTGCGGTGGGATGTGAACATCGGGACGCAGCCAGCAGGTGATGTCGACGGCCAAAACCAGCCGGCCGTCGACGGCCCGTGGCGGTGACACCGAAGGCAGGGCTCGGTCGCCCTCGCCACCCGTGCCGACTGGAGCCCAGGCGGTCAGGCATGGCTGCGCGACTCCGGACTGGACAGCGCCCCCGCCTAACCGGGCGGGACGATCGTTGTCGCTGACCTGTCCCTGCTGGCGGCCGCCGGCCCGGACGCCCCCATCGACGTCACGGAGTGCTCCCGATCGATGGGATGCGACTCTGAGTCCGTACCGGCGTTCCGGGCGGGCCGTGTCCGATAGCCGCAGCTCCCACCGGCTACAGCCGCATCTGCGACACCGGCAGCGGATCAGCGTGGTAGGAGGGTGCTTTGGCTGTTTGGGGGCCACTCTCCGGCTGTTTGGACATCATGATGACTGCCGTGTAGCTCTGCGGCTGCTGTCGAATCCGAGCCCAGGTGGTTCCGGAACACAGGACATCGACCGGTAGTTTGCCGGTGTAGGGCTTGGTCAGTCGATACCCCTCAGGAGCCCTTCCGTCGACGGTGTTCGATGCACCTGTGTGCTGATACCCCACGATCTTCCCAGCATGAAGGAGGAGTGCAGTGGGGGATGTCGGCGCGATGGGCACACTCAGCACCGCACGACTGGGCGACGTGATGGCATAGTCCACCTGGAGCGAACTCCCGATCAGCGCGGCCTTCGTGACTTTCAACTGGATAGGGCCTGACGTGCCAGCTGACGCAGGAGGTTCGATGCCGGTTCCACAGGCATAGGTCCGGTGTTGCTCGTGCTGTGGCGCCGAGGTAGTCGGAGCCGAGGCGGTCGGCACGGCCGTCCTCGGCGAGACGATCGCGGAAGTCGCCCAGCACACTGTGGTGGAAGCCGGGATCGTCCAGCTCCATGGCCATCGCGTACTTGAAGTCGATGCTGCAGCGGACCGCCTCGGGGGCCTGCCTGTCCGACAGCCCGAGCAGGAACTGCAGCACACAGACGGTGGCCAGCTGAGCGGGCGAGAGCCCCGGGCGCCCGTGCCTGGGGTACCAGTCCGCGAAGTCCTCGTCGCGCCACAGCCCGTCCAGCCGGTCCCGCACCCATATCGCCGTCGTGCCGCCCGGGTTGCTCGCCCGCGCGACCCGCGCGGTCAGAGGCGGAACGTGCTCACCGGAACGGGGGCGCAGGGACAACGGGCACCTCGACAGCTGCAACGGTCGGCGGAACTCCCCGATCATCCCCGTCGACCATGCTGCCGCACCGGGAAACTCCAAGATCCCCGACAGAGTCAAGCTGAGATGACGTCTTAGGATCGAACGTATGAGCGGTCCCGTCTCGTTGGCCGCCTCTGCGTGTGAAGGTGTTGCCCTTGTCGGCAGTGGCGGTCAGAGGAAACCAGCGGGCTGCGGCAGGGGACCGGCCGGCTTTTCGGGTGGATGGCCTCGCATGGCCGCACCTCTTTCCAACCAGGCGTGTAGTCGGGCCTGCATGGTCTGGGCGTACATGACAGGGTGGAGGCTTGTCGCAACTGATTTGGAAGGGGGGAGTAGCGGGTGGCCTCGCCACTGCAGTTGACCCGGTTGCACCGCGTTCTGATCGGCGTGGTCGTGACGGGCGCTGTGATTGTCGCTGGTATCGGCTTCGCTGGTTCGTACGCGGCGGTGCGTGCACTGGCTCTCAGGAAGGGCTTCGGGAACTTCAGTTATGTGTTCCCGATCGGCATCGACGCCGGCATCTGTGTCCTGCTCGCCCTGGATCTCCTGCTGACGTGGATCCGTATCCCTTTCCCGCTGCTGCGGCAGGCGGCCTGGCTGCTGACGGTGGCCACGATCGCCTTCAACGGTGCCGCCGCCTGGCCGGACCCGTTGGGTGTGGGCATGCACGCGGTGATCCCGGTCTTGTTCGTGGTGGCAGTCGAGGCGGCCCGGCATGCGATCGGCCGCATCGCCGACATCAGCGCCGACAAGCACATGGAAGGCGTCCGCCTCGCCCGCTGGCTCCTTTCCCCGGTTGCCACGTTCCTGCTGTGGCGCCGCATGAAGCTGTGGGAGCTGCGCTCCTACGACCAGGTCGTCAAGCTGGAGCAGGAGCGGCTGGTCTATCAGGCCGGCCTCCGCTCCCGTTTCGGTCGCGCCTGGCGCCGCAAGGCCCCAGTGGAGTCGCTGATGCCGCTCCGCCTGGCCCGCTACGGCGTCCCCTTGGCCGAGACGGCTCCGGCCGGGCTGGCCGCCGCGGGAATGGACGAGCTGCCGATTCAGTTCACCGTCGAGCGGACACCGGTTGCGGCCCAACGGCAGAGCCCCGAACTCGAGGCCGCCGTCGGCCTGGAGAAGGAACTGGTGCCGGGGCGCGGCGTGCAGCCCCAGCCGGTGGAGCAGCCACGAACCCCACCCCGGGAGCAGGCGCACGGCCTTGGAGACGAGGGGAGTGCCAACCACCTCGCCAGCGCCTATCAGGACTGGATGGTCGCCTTCGGATTCGAGCCCACCAGTGCGCAGTTCGCTCTGTGGCTCCAAGACCGGTACGCCATCGCCACAGCGGCCGGCGAGCCGCTATCGGACGAGCAACTCCAACCCCTGCTGCGGCTCCTCAAGCAGCGCCACACGCCCGCAGCTGAGAACGGCACCGAACCCCAAGCCCCGCAGGATATGCACGACGGGTGGGGCGACTACTTCTACAACGCCTGGCTCGCGTACGCGCAGGAGCACGGGGTCCCCCCCGATGCCGGCGCCCTTGCCACGTACGTCTATGAACGCGACCAGATCACTGGAGGCAACGGCCGGCCCATCACGGGCGGAGACGTGGAGGGTTATGTTGCGGCCTTCCGGCAGCGCGAGTTCGACGAGATGCAACCGCCCGCCGGTGAGGAAGCCGCCGAGCCCGCCGCCCAGGTACGTTCAGGCAATCCCCTCCTCAACGAGGACGAGCTTGAGGAGACTCCGGCCGACGCAGGCGCGCACCCCGCCAAGGAGCAGCGCAGCCCCAGGGTGAGCGCCGCCATTGATGACCCCGCTGGCGAGGACAACGCGACCGCAGAGCCCGCTGCGCTCACCACCGTCGACCGCTACTACCTCGCCTGGACGCAATACCAGACCGAGCACAGCGAGGAACCCAGAGCCGAGCAGCTCTCCGCCTACCTTGCGAGTAAGAAGGGCATGACCGGCCGCGGCGGAAAGCCGGTCAGCCCGTCCACCCTGCGCCGCTACCTCTTGCCATTCCGGGTCTACAACGTCTGGGCCGAACACCGGGTGCGCAATGAAACCCCGTTGAGCTGCCCCGAGTTTCGTAGAGTCCGGTGATCTTGTTTCAGGCGGACTGCGGGGTTTGCTCCTGGCTCTGCCAGAAGGCTTCCTCGTACTCG
>NZ_JBVIJE010000057.1:0-20108 GCF_055581585.1 Streptomyces sp. NPDC031426 | reverse complement strand
GTTCTACCGGGGCTCCGCTTCTCGCGTCCGGCGTCTTTCCAGATCAGCCCTCACTTGCGGCCACGACCCGACCCGTAACTTCATGGCCTTGGCCTTTAGGCCTGTGCGTCGGTGTCAGCGTGACTGGCTTAAGGGGAGCAGCGCCAGTGTGACGATCACGAGCGCGGCAAGGAACAGCAGCCGGAATCGGGGCTCTTGTTTCAGGGAGGACCACTTGGAGGGTTTGGAGGGGCGGGCCGATCTGACAGACCGGAATTGAGGCTGTGGGGGCTCAGTAGCCTCAGACGGGCGAGGCCTTGTTGCCTCGACGGCAGTTGCCCGGTTTGGAGCTTCGATTGCGGCTTGCAGAGGGGCCAGCCACTCGCTGATCCGCGGCCGCGCTGCGGGGAGAGCCGTGGTGGTCGCCAAGGCCAGTCGGCCTAGTCTCGAAGACGCCTCGGACAGGGCCTGAGGGTTGCGGGCGGCCTGATCCCCGGCGAACAGCCGGATGGCAAGGAGCGCGAACTTGTAGGCGTCGGAGGCCCGGGTCTGCGGATCTTCACCGCGGGGCACTTCCCAGCCGGGCGTTTGGAGCGGAGGCAGCAGATGCAACCCGTCGACACTCATCGAGTCGCAGTCGATCAGGAAGCATCGAGGTGCGTCAGCCAACGAGAAGAGAACGTTCTTGGGCGACAGGTCTCCGACGACGATGCCGACCTCATGAAGGAACGCAATAAGCCGGCACAGGTCGAGCAAGAGCCTGAGCCGAGCTTCGCGTCCCATCACGATGCTGAGACGTCGCTCGAACTCCGGTCCGTTGAGCAGGAATTCCATGCCGGCTGGCGCCCGCCGCCCTCCAACTTCAAGGGTGTAGTGCGAGGGGATCTCCGACATCAGGAAGCCGCTGACAACACCAGGTGACTCATACACGGCTGCCAGTGGCCAGGCCAAGCGCTCGTGCATGCGTGTGGCGTCTTCGGAGCTCAAGGTGGTGGGAAACTCGATGAAACGGCGCAGAGCCGCATCGTCGACCCGGGCACGTGCTGCCGGAAGGTAGCGCTTGAAGGCGAGCTCTCCGGTGAACCCGGCAGGCGGCTGACGCAGCCGTGAGACCGTGCCAATGGCTCCCTTGCCGAGACTGGACCCCAGGTCGAGGGCCTCGAGTTTGACAACCGGCATGAGGGCAGTCACGGTCTGCTCCTGCGTTCCCTGGCCCAAACTGCCAGCAGCGTGCGGTCGTCGTCGCACAACTCCCGGGAGAAATCCAGGAGGTAGGCGAAGTCATTCAGGTTCGGCGGGGCAGCGAGGTGATCGGCGAAGAAGCTGCCCACGATGTCTTTGCTGTCCGTAAGGGGAGCGGCGAAGCCGTCGGTCGCCACCACAAGGGCTGCCTCCCAGGGCAGGAATATTTCCGTCGTCGCTACCGCTGCCGGGACCCGCGGGAGCGCAACTACCTCGGTGCGGACCAGTTCGTGAGATTCGTCTTGGGTGAAGAGGGCGGTGAAATGGCCCGTCTCGAGTGTCCACGCTGACGAGTCACCGACCTGGGCGAGCACGACCTGCAGGCCGTCTGGCACGGGTCGTGCGGTTCCCACCGTCAAGGTGGCGGCCAGCATCTGCTCTGCCACTGCAGGGTTCGCTTCCGTGGCACCCAGCATCTTCGCTGCGTGCTCGACCAGTTGCCAGGCCACAATGCGCATCAGGTGGTCCCAGTCGGTGACGACGTCGTTGGCTGCGATCTGCCGCAGCGCTTCGTCGACGGCGCTGCGACAGGCCAAGGTCGCACCCACATGGGGGTCTGAAGCCTCGGAGACGCCATCGGCAAGCGCAAAGACCAACGTGTCGTTTTCGGCGTCGTAGAACGCGGCGGCATCGTCCTCGCGTGGTCGCCCGTGATAACGGTGGGCGGGCCCGCGCGTCGAGGCCAAGCGTAGCGTCATCTGATCGGTCGACCAACCGTCGCAGATGGTGTCGGGGCGGTAGGAGCTACCGGTGGGCGGGCTTGGCTCGATGTCAGGGCCAGAGCGGCCCAGTATCAGCGGTGGCCGCGATGCTGACGAGAACTGCTCGGCCTGCTTGCTGTATTCGGGCCGCATCAAATCACATCGATTGCCACGGTGAAGCCCTCGGGCTTGTCGACGACCAGGTGGGGGGCGTCGCCCGACAGGGTGAGACCCGAGGCGACCACGCTCGTAGTGAGAGCAGCGGTGAACCTCGCCACTGCCTCGCCGACTTCCACGCCACGGTCCAATATGAAGGCGAAAAGTGGTGATGTCGCTACGACGTTGAGCACGGCTGGATCCGCCTCTCCTACACCACAGGCGATGATGTTCGGAGCGGCTGAGGTGATGCTGCGGTCGACGAGTCGCCGGTGGGCTTCTTCCCAGTCGTCGGTACCGTTCGGCCGGCCGTCCGTCAGCAGGAAGACGGCCGGGCGGTGTACTGAATAGCCATTCGACTTGAGTTCCCTCACGTCTTTGGGGATGCGCTGGGCAAGGTCGTCGAAGAGGGTGGCGAAGTTGGTGCTGCCCCTGGCTTCGAGTCGGGACGAAAAGTCTGATGCGCGTAGATCCAGCAGGTGGTCTCGTTCGATGACGTCATCAGAGAACCCCAGCAGCGACACCCGTACCCTGGCCGCTGCCATCGGCTCGCCCAGCAAGACTTCGGAAAGGCCCAGGACTCCGTTGTTCAGCTCATCCAAATACGGCGCCATAGACCCCGACTCGTCCGCAACGATGTAGATGGGCAGCACGCTACCGTGTGCCTCGGTCATGACTGTGGTTTCCCTTCCGCCGGCTTCCACGACCCCAGCGCGTCCGATGTGGTTCCCTGCAGCGTCGGCGGTTGTGTGCCCTGCGCAGGGCCTGGTCCGTGCAACGCCAGATCTGCAAGGACCACTCCCCCCAGCAATCCGCCGATACCGATTCCGCCTGTGCAGCCGAGCAGCAGGCCGTCAACGAGATGCGTGGCACCCACACCCCCGACGAGGACGCCCGAGGCGAGGCCGACGACTGCGCCCAGTTGCATCAGGCCGGGGATTCGACGCCGGACCGTTGCAGGTTGTGATCGCTGGGGTGGCGTGAGTCCTCCCATGGCTTCCCCGGTGAAGAGTCCCACGGTGATTCCGGCGGCAGGCCCCGCCCAGCTCCCCGGCAGCCGGCTGCTCACGAGGGCACCGACCACTCCCCCGGTGAGCAGGCCGCAGGCCGAATAGAGAAACATGACCAGGAACAGCCGCTTTCGCCATGGTAATTGAGGAGGAACCAGCGGCTCGTGATCCAGCGAGGTGTCGGTGAATGCCGGTATCGTCGAACTCTCTTGGATGTCCTCCCTCGGATCCGCGCTTTGGGCCTCACGCTCGGCCGCCGCCGCTTTCGCCAGGGCGATCTCGGCTTGCGCCGCTCGCCATGCAGCTGCCACAGCCTTCTCCGACTCCGCATCGAGTACTGCGGCGGACCTGTCCGCTGACTCCAGCGGCCGTTGGCTCGCTGCATCGCAGGACTCCGTCACGGGCGCTTCGCTACCCAGGTACAGGGCGTGCAGCCGCTTGATCAGGACGTCGGGGTCGTGCCGAATGTAGATCGACTGCTGGGCCAAGCAACGTATGAGGCTGTCCCACCGGCTCCACCGTGGGTTGTCCTGGCCCTTGAGCATCCGCCCGATGGTGGATCGGCTCAGCGCCTCGTCGTTGCGTGAGATGAGCTCTTCCATGTGGCGGTAGGACGGTTTGCCGGCCTCGCGGTAGAGGCGGTTCACCTCCTCGACGAAGCCTGGAACCGGAACTCGAGGTGCCGCAACCGGACGCCCTACGGCACTCCTTGGTTCCAACCCGCCCCCCCGGCATTGGATCAACGTGACGCTTTGGGACGCTGTATCAGCCTGTCTCATCATGATGTCACGCCGCGCCAAAAGGTGGCCATACGTCAGTTGCCGTCTGGTTTCGAGGGGTTGCGTCCGGTACATCGGCGACGCTTCAGGCTGGGAGGAGGAGGAAAACACGGCCTCCCGAAGCGGATAGGACTCTGTTATGGGCAGCTCTGCGCACAAGCCGAAGCAGCGGCAGAAAACCAGCACGCATGATCTCGTCGCCTTCGTGGCCACGCTGGCGACGGGGGTGATCCTCATCCTGGTGGCCCACCTGAGTTCCGCCGACCTCGCGAGTGCCCTCGCCGCGGTCTGCGTCGGCCACGCGAGTTGGCGACGCACCCTCAAGAGCTAGTTGGAAACAACCTCAAATCGGCACGTTGCGCCAAGCGCGGGGGCACCCCCTGAAGGGGGTGCCCCCGCGCTTGGCGCGTCAAGGAGGCCCGAAGCCGCCGGGGCGGGTACCAGGTGGCCACATTCCGGTACGAGCGCTGAGCAGCTGGCTGCCAACGTTTCTACGGCTCCGCCCAGCCCGGCGGCCTCGACGCCACCGGCTTCGCCCGCCGCGTCGACGCCGCCGGCGCCAAGACGTCACCGCCATTCAGCAAAATGGCTCGTTGAAACCAGCCGAACCTGTAGCGCACGGGCGCGGCGTGGCCTTCCTGCGTGCCCTGGCGTAGAGCACGGCACGCGTGCAGACCGCCGTGGACGCGTGCCCAGCTGAAAGGCCCAGACCAACGCCCGGCTTCCGGGCCCCTCCCGCTACCAGGTCAAGGGTTCCCCGGGCGCGCCTGGCGCAATTGGGGCTGTGGTCCAAGGAGATGCAGGCCTGGATCGCCGCCGTCGGTATGGGGGCCGCCATCGCCCGGGACTGCCTCACGGCAGGCTTCCCTCTGTCCGCGATGGACCTCGTCCTGGACGGCGTCCGCGTCAAGCAGTGTCTGACCGGCGGCGAGACCGTCTTCTCGGTGCTGGCCCACGCCGCGAGTAGCGGGCGCGCTCTGTCCAGCCCGCCCGAGCGGCGGCCGGGGAAGGGCGTAGCCGGCATCAATGCTTGGCCGGCGGCCCTTCGGCCTATTCGTGGTCCGGCCCCTGCTGTTCCTCCACCAACTGCTCGATCTCCCAAGGGACCTCGTACAACGCCTTCAGGACCAGACCCCACGCCCGGTCCTACAGCTCCTCCGGGACCTCGTCTTCGATCTTCTGCGCGAGCCTGCCGATCTCGACCCGGGCGTCATCCTCCGTGCCCGTGGTCGGCGCGGTCATCACCTCCCACAGAAACCGGCCCACCCCGGCCGCCGCCCGGCCTATGCCGCCGAGCACCGAGCCCACATCCATCTGCCTTCCCCCTTGGTGGTTGGTGTCCTGCCACAGCGAGGGCCGCCGCAGTGTGCGGGGCGGGCCAGCGAGTCGTTTCAGGTGGTGGTGGGCCAGGCCCGCAGCAGGGCGGCGATCTCCCCGGCGGTGCAGGCCGGATCCAGAAGCAGGTCTTTGAGGGCGATGGCGTCCTCGCGGACAGGTTTGACCGTGATTCCGGCGGCCTCGAGGTACATAACGCCGGATGCGGCGGCGACGGCGAGGTTGGAGCGCTCCAGCCAGCGGCAGCGGCCCAGCGTGTGCACCAAGGCGGCGGCCTTGGCGTAGGGGCCGTCGTAGACGGCCTGCTCGAACAGCTCGGCGCGGTGGCGGGCCACCGCCGAGATGGGAACCCCGTAATCGTCAGGTGCCGGATCGTTTGCTCCGGCCACCTCGGCAACCTGCAGGATCCAGGGCACGTCGATGTTCAAATTCATCAGGCGGCGTGCGCTCCCCGCGGTGGCTGCTGGGCATCCTCGGCTTCGTCGAAGACGCTCTGGTGTTCGGCCAGGAAGCGGGCGGCTGCGTCGACCGCACGGGCGCGCAGGCCGCTGGCGTCATCCTGCACGAGACGGGCAAGGTAGTCGCCGATGCTCAGTCCGAGGTCGGCGGCGCGTTTCTTTGCGAGTTCTGCGACGTCTTCATCCACGCGCGCGCCCAGCTGTGTCTTCGCCATACCAGAATGGTAACAGGTGTTACCACGGGGGTGGGGCGGCAGCGCGGCAGGTGCACCCTCCGTCCGGTTCCCGTCGAAGAGGGCTGGGCGTACATGATCGTCGGGGAATTGCCTGGCGCGGTGTTTCATACGTGCTTTAGCGAGCCAGGCGCCGATCCTGACGGTTCGCCGCCGACGCAGATGGTCGCGCGGGCGGCGGGGTTGCGGCCTCCGCGGTGCAGGAAGAGCTCCAGCAGGCGGACGGTCTGGGCGAACGCGCGGCGAGCGGGGCGACGCAGAAGGGGCCCGCGCTTTGTGGGCCCCTTCTTCTGGTAGCGGGGACAGGATTTGAACCTGCGACCTCTGGGTTATGAGCCCAGCGAGCTACCGAGCTGCTCCACCCCGCGTCGGTGATGCCACTGTACATGGTGGATCATGCGGGACTCGCCTCGGACGTCAGCCGCAACGGACGATGTTCTCGGCCTGAGGGCCCTGCTCAGCGCCCTGCTCCGACTCCTTGCCGTAGGCCTTCATCTGCTCCACCCACCTCGCCCGATAGAACGCCAACGCCCGGGCCCGCTCGGCCGCTTGCGGATCCGCCAGCACCGACAGACTCGCCGAGACTGCGGCACCAGCCGAGGACGCGGGCGTCGACGGTGCCGGTTTGTCATCCCCGCCAGAGCCGCATCCCGCCAACAGACCAGTGAGCGCCACGGCCCGCTAAGCCGGCACGGTCACGCGCATGGCTGCCCCCCCCCCCCCAGTGAGCAGCATCAGGTCAGCCACCACCGTAACCACACCGGCACCGTCCGTCACAAGAGCGATATCCGGCCCCGCCCCACAGGGACGCGGTCCCCCATGCCGGAAGAGCTTCGACCACCGGCCCCGACCACGCCTCGCGGCCGCCCGCTCCGAGTCCGACCTCGGCTGGTCACAAGGCCACGGCCCGGAGAAGCCGATGAGGACACCGACAGCGGCGGTGGTCATACCGACCAGACTGAGCGAGTTCCGGGCGACGGTGGACGGCATAGCCGAGGCCGACCAGGGCCGGGCCGACGACGACAAGAAGCAGCGCGACGAGCCGAGCACAACGATGGCAGAAACCCCTACCCCGGCCCACGACCGGCTTCGCCTGCCGCGGCCGGGGCTGGGGCCGCGTGACAGCACGAGGGCATGCAAGCGTCAGTTGCACGTCCGGCGCATGACGGCGTCGTACTCGGCATGGGGCTCCATGCCGGCGCGAGCGCGCCGCTCGTCCAGCTGGTCGACGTTCTCGATCGGATAGGGAGTGAGTTCACCGTCGGGGCCGGTGGTGTACTGCGTGCCAAACGTCTGCGGCAGAGCGTGGTTCACCTGACAGCGGTCGGTCAGATAGGCCAGCTGCCGGGGCGTGGCGTCTGCTGAGTCGACAGCCGCGGTGAGGAGTTCAAGGGCGCGTTGCTGGACCGCTGGACTGGCATCGGTGTGCTGGGCCAACAGCCATGCCGCGGTCGCGGCCTCTTCACCCATCAGAGTGCGGCCGGGCCATCCATACCGGTCGAAGACCGAGGCGAGCCACGCAGTGTTGTCAGCATCCACTGCCGGCATGGCCTGCCCATCCGGCGATGCACGTCCGTCCTGGCGCACTCCTCGTGCATGCTGATCGGTGGCCATCCGCCGCAACAGCTCATTCGCGAGATCACTGAATTCGTTGGCCATACGGACTCTCAAAGACTCTCGGGCTGGCAGCGACGAGTGGTGCTAAAGCATCCGTTGTGACGCCACTTTTGTCGTTGATGAGCCTCGGCGAGCGGCGCCGTCAGGCCAGATGATGTCGCCCGGCCACATGACCTGTGCCCTCCTCACGGCAAGAAGATCAGGAGGATGGCGGTGTAGGAACTGGTGGCGAGCGTGGTGGCGTAGGCCTCCCATCGACGCGTGCCCCGCGACGGCACGCTTTCGGGATGCCGGGAACGCAGGGCGCTGAGAACCGTGGCAACGACCGTCAAGGCCAGGCCGCTGAGAGCGATCGTGTTCGCCGCGGCCACATGTGCCGTCGGATGCAGCACTTTGGTGACTCGCAGGGCCGTGCCTGCCACGGCCGGGAGGGCACCGATTGCCGAGACGCGGATCGCGGCCCTGTCTGCGTCGTGCTGCGAAGTGATCCACTCTGCGGATCTCCACCTCTCATAGCCGGGCGTGTGCGCCGCCGGGTGAGTGGCCCAACTGTCTCCCAGCGCAAGGGCGGTGAAGAACACTCCCAGGGCTCCGGCTATACCAGTGATCACCTGCAGGAGGAGGCGGGCAGGGGACAGCACGAGCGAGGCGAGCATTTCGAACGCTGCGACCACATCGACGAGTGCGATGACGACCGCAACAGCGGCGTACATCACCGCCGGCGTCAAGTTGGGCGTCAGGGCACTTTCTCCGCCGATGGCAGCCAGGGAGATGGCTCCGATAATGCTGCCGATGACGGTGACGACGAAAAGCCCTGTCGCAAACGCAGCGACCTCACTGTGACGCAGGGGGTCAGGGAGAGTTGTGAACACGACGACGACTGCGGCAACCGCCAGTGCGCCGAGTGTTCCGACAATGGGCGCGTAGCCGGCAGCGCCTTTGCGGGCGTCGTAGTGACCCTCAGGAGACTCCAGAGGTATCTCTGGCGACGAGTTGAGCGTCGACGCAGTGGTGGCTTGCCGCACCGTAGTTCTGCTCGCCACGAAGGCGATCAACCCGGTCACGGTTACGGCGGCGAAGATCCCCTTTTGATATTTCACATGCCCCCCTTGGCAATTTCCCCAGAGGTTACTTGGCTGCAGGGAAACCGTGAAGATAAGAGGACATGCGACGTTCCGAGCTTGCCTGTGAACCTCGAGCCTCCTTCGGAGCCACCATCACGCTTCTCACGCTCCCGATGGCCAGTGACACCACAGCTGCGCGGCCAGCCGACCGTTTCGGCAACGTGACGACGCCGACCTCTACGATGCCCTCTGCTGCGGCGTCTGGACACCATCTGGTCGGCGCGACCGGAGTTCGGTGCTGCCGAGTTCAGAGGCACGGGCGCAGGGGCGTGCGGCTGCTCGCTGCTCAGGGAGCGGCGACATTGGCAAGGGTGAGATCCCGGTAGGGCACATCGACGATGGGCAGGTCGGCCACGTCGAGTTCCTTCTCGACCTGTTCGACGCTCAGGACAGCCTGCGTCGCGTTGGCGCTGATCACCTCCGTCTCCACGAATGTGCCGACGCCGGCCACCGTGTCGATGCTGACGGTGACGTCCGGGTGTAGGGCGTGGCGGTAGGTCCTGCGGTGCTTTTCCACGCGGACCAGCAGTCGCATGCCGATGTTCTCCAGCAGCTGGTTGGCGAGTGCGGCCTGGCTCGCCGAGTCGAGGTGGACGTTGGTCTCTGGCTTCGAGATCACGCTGTCCGCGCTGTGCGTCGCCGCGGTGGACGGCGGCTTGTAGGTGATCTCCGCGAAGTCATCGCGCCGCCTGACGCGCAGGCACTCGACGGTCTCCATGTAGTCGACGTCGGGACGGCTGTAGTAGGTGTCCACCTCGGTGACCGGCTCGTCCCGGCTCCAGCCAAGTTCGACAAGCCGCCCGGCGAGGTCCGTCCCGCCGTGCGGGAGCTGCCGCTTGCGTTCTACCTCGATCTTCTGGTCCACCTGCTCATCCTCCAGAGTTGATGGCGCAGTACACGCGCGCCAGGTTTGCCTTGCTGCACCACTGCTGGAGACAGTGCATTCCCTCTCCCAGTGCGTCGGAGTCGGTGACGGGCACGTTCGAGAAGAGCACCAACTGCTTGGCGTCTTTCAGGGGGTTGGGGAGCGCGCGCTGCAGATACCGGTTGTAGTAGGCGCGCTCCCGTCGCAGGATGTCTGTCGACCGGATGGGCATCAGCACCGTGCGCTCCTCCTGCCGCGCCTCCGTCGAGTGCGCGGCGACCGCCGTAAGCAGCGCGTCCAGCGTCATGTAGGCGTAGGTCTCCCGACCTTCCCGGGTGACCCAACTCTGCCAGAGTTGACCGCACTCGCCGTCGCCGTTCTCGGCGAGCGTCAGGAACGCGTCCAGGGCGATGTCTGTGCACTCGTCGAAGATGTCGCCGTCGACCGTGTAGTGATCCAGGTATCGCTCGCTGAGCGTGAGCAGCATGGTCTTCTGGGAGGCTGGCAGCCAGTCCGTGTTGGTGAGCGCGTAGTGGACTCGCTTGTGACCGTGCTTGGCGTCGATCCAGTCGCCGGCGAGCGGGCCTTCCAGGTGCGGCGTAAAGCCCAGCACGCCCGACCGCCAGACATGGTCGCGCAAGGTGATGTAATGCCGCTGCACCTCCCGGTGGCTTTGTTCACGAGATCGGGCAGCAGTTGTTCGGCACTTTCGACAGCACCGCCAACCGTCGCCGTTCGATTTCAGGTGCCGGAGGGTGCTGTTGCTTCAAAGCCGGTTCCCTAGGCGGGCGGGACGAGCCGCCCACCTCGTACTTCGGGGCTCGCAGGGCCTGCATCGTCAATTGTGAGAATCGGGCGGCGGCGGATTCTCCTGTAGCCAGCGCCGGACGGTCGCGGCGTCCTGCAGGCGTCCAAGCGCTTCCAACAGTTGCGCCTGGAGGGCCAGCACCCTGCGCAGTCCCGGAATCAAGGAGGGCATCGTGGCAGCATGAGGCCCATAGGACTTCACCGCTTCATTCGTGGCACTTAACGCCGCAGGCAGATTGCCTATGGTCGCCAGAACCAGGGCCCACACGGACAACGTGTGGGCGAGGTCGGGGGTGGCGGCGGGGTTGGCGGCGGCCAGCCGCCGCCGGATCTCCACCGCCTCCTCGGCGATGGTCAGCGCCTCAGCCCACCGCCCCACCGCCGACAGAATCGGGCCGAGGTTGGACAGCGAGCCGGCGAGGTCGGGCTCGTGGGCGGCGGGGTCGTCCGCCGCCAGCCGCCGCCGGATCTCCACCGCCTCCTCGGCGATGGTCAGCGCATCGGCCCACCACCCCGCCTCCCACAGCCGGTTGGCAAGGTTGGTCAGCGAGTCGGCGAGGTCGGGCTCGTGGGCGGCGGGGTTGTCCGCCGCCAGCCGCCGCCGGATCTCCACCGCCTCCTCGGCGATGGTCAGCGCCTCAGGCCTTCTCCCCGCCTCCGACAGAGCCATGCTGAGGTTGGACAGCGAGCCGGCGAGGCCGGGCTCGTGGGCGGCGGAGTCGTCCGCCGCCAGCCGCCGCCGGATCTCCACCGCCTCCTCGGCGATGGTCAGCGCCTCGGCCCAACACCCCACCCTCCACAGAATCGGGCCGAGGTTGGACAGCGAGCCGGCGAGGCCGGGCTCGTGGGCGGCAGGGTTGTCCGCCGCCAGCCGCCGGTAGATCTCCACCGCCTCCTCGGCGATGGTCAGCGCATCGGCCCAACACCCCACCCTCCACAGAATCGGGCTGAGGTTGGACAGCTCGCCGGCGAGGTCGGGCTCGTGGGCGGCGGGGTCGTCCGCCGCCAGCCGCCGGTAGATCTCCACTGCCTCCTCGGCGATGGTCAGCGCATCGGCCCACCGCCCCGCCTCCCACAGAGCCATGCTGAGGTTAGACAGCGAGCCAGCGAGGTCGGGCTCGTGGGCGGCGGGGTCGTCCTGTGCGAGGTATTGGTCGGTCTGTGCGAGGACAGTGGCGAGCCGTACGGCGAGGGGTGCGATGACGCGGGTGGGACGGGGGAGAGCGGCCATAGCGGCCTGGAGGGCCTGGTAGTCAAGGGGGACGCCGTCCAGGGCGGCGCCGAGGGTGCGGAGTACGCGGTCGCTGTCGGATGTACGGTCGGCGTTGTAGTGGGCGATGGCGGCGCGGGCCAGGACGGTGATGGTCTGGACTTGCTGGTCGGGGCCGGCCTCGAGGAGAAGGGCATACAGGTCGATGTCGCCCTGTGTCAGGGTGCGGGCGGCGTGGTACTCGGCGATGCGGTCGGGTTGGAGCGAGCCCCAGTAGCGGTCGGCGTCGGCCGGGTATAGAACTGCGAGCCACGCGGCGATGCGGCGGGTCTTGTCGGCGGGTATCCCCGGGACAGCAGCGAGGACGCGGTGGGCACTGTCAGAGGTGGCGGCTCCGCACAGGGCCGCGACCGCGACGGCGGTCTTCAGTGCCTTGGTGTTCAGGCCGAGTTCGAAGGCGTCGGCGTCGGCGCTGTCCTTCCAGAACCGTTCCTCGTGCATCAGCAGGATCTTCTCGGCCGGGTCTTCGTCGTCGGCGGTCGCGGGGCGTGGGCCGTGCTGGAGGAGCGCCACCAGGGCGGTCAGCTGCAGAGTGAGCGCGTTGTTGTAGCGGGGGTGGCGCAGGTCGTCCGTGAGACGCATTGAGCTGGCCAGGGCGGCCCAGTCGTGGTCGGGCACGCTGGGGATGCGCGGGAGCAGGTGCGCCAGGTCACGGACGGCGTGCCGGAAGTCGATGGTCCGGCCCTGGTGGGGTCCACCGGCGGGTTGGAGTGGGCCGAGCGGGACGACGGGGGCCGCGGACAGGAGGCGGCGTACGAGTGAGGTGGCGCTGAGGGTGTCGGTGCGCCATTCGCCGTCCGAGCGGGCGAGCAGCAGCAGGCGGACGCGGTGGCGGGTGGTGTGCAGGTGGGTGACCAGGCGGCGGACCAGGCGGGGGCGGGTCTCGGCGTAGTCGACGACGAGGAGCAGGGGCAGCGCGGTGGTCAGAGGGGTGAGGTTGGGTGGGGGGTCGTGGTCGGTGAGGTCGGAGCGCAGGTGTCCGGTGACCCAGTTCTCACGGCTGAGGGTGTCGGTGAGCTGGCGGGCGAGGCGGGTCTTGCCCTGTCCGCCGGGGCCGGTGACGACCCGGATCGCGAATTTAGCGGGGTCGGTTATGCACCAGGCGCGCAGGTCGGCGAGTTCCTGGTCGCGGCCGTGGAACGCGACGGCCTCGGCATCGGCGCGCAGCAGGGCGGCAGGTGAGTCGAGGTCGCGGTCGACGGTGGCGGGTTTGAGGAGGGGGGCGGGTTCGATGGGTTCGAGGATCGGGTCCCAGCCGGTGTGCTCGGCGATCAGCTGGCGGAACCCGGAGGGTTCGCCCTCCCGGTTGCTGAGGAGGTAGCTGATGGGGGTGGCGGTCAGGCGGGTGCCGCCGTCGGCCTGGCGGTCGTGGCGGATGATGCCGCACAGCAGGTCGCCGACGAGGCCGTCGTCGGCCAGGACCGCCGCCCCGGAGATGCCGGACCAGCGGGTGCCGCTCGGGGCGGGCGGGCCGGGGGGCACTGGGGTCTTACTGGTGACCTCGTAGCGGCCGGCCAGCGATCCGGTGCCGGGGATGATTCTGCCCTTCACCTGCTCGTCCACCCGACCTCGCTCGGGGTCTTTCTGCAGGCGTGGGAAGCCCGTCAGGGAGACCCGGTGGGAGCGGGTGCCGATGAGGCGTCCGTAGCGCTGGGGCGGCCTGGCGATCAGGTCGGAGAGGGACTCGGGGACCGGCCAGTCGCAGTCGGCCTCGATCTCAATCAACGCAGCGTCGACCTCGTCGTCCCGCTGTCGCCAGCGCACTCTCGCCGGGTACTCCCGCTCGTCCGTGTCGGGCTGGCACACCGTCACCGCGAACCGCCCGCCGTCCGGGTCCAGGTCGTCCAGGACGTGGTCGGCGGTCAGCACCAGCCGCGGCGCGACCAGATACCCCGTCCCGAACCCCTTCGAATCCTCGTCCCTCAGGGCCACCCGGATCTGCACCCGGCGATCCAACTCCACCAATGCTCCCCCCTCGATCCCCCGGTCACCCGCCCCCGCTGGTCAACCGGTGCGCTACTCCTTGTCGCGGACTTCGACGTCGCGGACCTCCACGTTGCCGCCACCCGTCTGATGGGGGGTCAGCTTCACGTGAACGGTGTGGGTGGCCTTGCTGCCGCTCTCCTTCTTCCCACCCAGACTGATCACGCTCCACTTCAGCCCGCCGTTGACACCCTTCGTGCCCGTCAGCTCCAGGCCGAGCTCCAGCGTGATCTCCCCCATCGTGAACCGCATCCCCTTGTCACCCCCGCCCACCGGGTCCGCGATCCGGCGCTGGGCCTCGGCGATCTGATCCCGCAGCAGGGTGATCGCGTCCGCCAGGTCCAGCCACTCCCCACCCGTGCCATTCGTGCTGCTCATGCCCGTTCCCCTTAGTCCCCCTGCCCTCGCACAGGGCGTGTACCGGCCCGATTCCCACAACCACCCCACACCAACCCCCAGATCTCCACGAACCCGTCGTCTCCGTCTGCGCG
Source organism: Streptomyces sp. NPDC031426 (assembly GCF_055581585.1). Classification (NCBI taxonomy): domain Bacteria; kingdom Bacillati; phylum Actinomycetota; class Actinomycetes; order Kitasatosporales; family Streptomycetaceae; genus Streptomyces; species Streptomyces sp. NPDC031426. The sequence goes on along the minus strand of NZ_JBVIJE010000057.1, from coordinate 6,058 downwards.
TAGTCACCCGTCCCGGTCACGGCCTGCGCGGTGGGCGGGCTGGAGGGCCCGGGCCTGAAGGGAAGGCTGGGCTGCAGTTGAAGCTCGCGCCTGGTCTGTTCGGATTGGCGCCCCGTCGCGGTGCTGTCGGAAGTGCTGAACAAATGCTGTTGGATCTCGCGTCCGCCGGGAGCGCAGCTGGCGGGGACGCTGGTGCGTCTGGTTGCTCCGTCCCTCCGAGCGTCCGTGCGGCGTCGCCGCGGTCGCACGGATGGAGGGGTCTGGTCTTCTGCTTGTTGGTCTTCTTTGTGTTGGTGTTCTTAGTGGGGCGATGAACCGACGTCGGGTTATCCACCGGTGGAAAACCCGACATCGGTTGCGACCTGCAGTTTTGCAGGCTGGGCAGGTCGGTGATGACGTACGCGGCCGCGCCGAGGGTGCCATCCGGGTTGCGCTCGCGTTCCCTCAGCAGGAAGCCGTACTTCTCCAGCTCCTTGAGGCCGCTCTTAACGGCCGCCTCGCCGTCGTGGCTGCGGCGCGCCAGGTCCCTGACGCTCATCCGCAAGCCGTCCCGGTGCGAGCTGATGAGCCCGAAGAGTCCCTTCGCTTTGAAGGAGAGCCTGCTGTCGCGGAACAGGCCGTTGGCGATCTGAGTGAACTGGTCCGCCGCCATCACCCCGCGCCGGACCCCCGCCCCGGAGGCGCGCCCCGCCTCGCCGGCCACAACGGAGGCGAACGCCGTACCAGCCGCCTGTACGAGGTCGGCGTCCATGGCCGCCGGTCGGTCCGTGATCGAGTAGACGATCTCGCCGAGCGTCCCGTTGGCGTGCCGGAGCTGTTCGCGAACGAGGTAGCCGTGCCTTTGCAGTTCGCTCAGGCCGACACGTACGGCGTCCCGCCCGTCGGGCCCGGCCCTCACGAGATCGGCGACCGTCACCTGCCAGCCCGTTACATGGGTGCTGATGCAGCCGAACAAGCCCTTCGCCCTGAACGACAACCGGCTGTCGCGGAACAGGCCGTTGGCGATCTGCGTGAACTGGTCCGCCGCCATCACCCCGCGCCGGATCCCCGCCCCGAAGCGGCTCACCGCGATGTCCCGCGCACCAAGAGCACGCCGCCGCCGAGCCCCTGGGGCGAGCACGCGGGCGCAAGGTGGCCGGGGTCGCTGCGTGAGGAGACGTACGCGAGATCCATGCCGTCACCTCACCCGGCACCCCCGACCAGGCTGACGGCCACAGCCTCCGACCACCGGTCACGAACCGGCAACGGACCCTTCCAGCTGCCGTGGTCGGGGCGGTGGTCGGCCCGACCACGGGTGTCCCCCTGGTGTTTGGGACGGATGCGCAATCGCGGCTGCGCAACGAACGCCGTCCTGCGTGCGCGGGCGCTGCGCAACGGGACCGGAGTCCTGCGCAGCCGGCACGTGCAGTCGACTGCGCACAGCGGAAGGCGCCGTCCGCCCCGGGGCTGCGCAGCCGGTCGAGCGTGCGCAACCGGCCGGCCCCGGCCGCCCCCTGCAGGAGTGCGCGCCTGATCCGTCGGCGGCCTGTCGTCCGTGCTGTCCCCGGGACCGCTCCGGCCAACTCCCCCGTCCCGGCCGTCGGCCCAGGGCGTGCCCCCTTGTCCAGATCCGTGGTCGGGGCTGTGGTCTGGGCCGACCACGAGAGCGGCCACGGGTTTTGTGTCCCCAACGTGACCGTGGTCGGGCCTTCATGGTCGGTGGTCGGGTCGGGCCTTGCGGGTTTCCTCGAGGTCGGCAAGTACACGTTCTGACCTGGGAGTTTGACCATGTCCCCTGGCAAGCAGGCCTCGGAGAGCGAGGCCGCTGCTGCGATGGCCGCGGGCGCCCGGCTGGAGAAGATGCGGCGCCGCGTGCGCCTGTCGCGTCTGGCCTTGTTCACCGCGATCGCGGCCGGGCCCGTCGCCCTGGGCGTCGCCGTGCTGTCCGGCCCGACCACGGTCGCGGCCGCCCCCAAAGCCAAGCCCACGGCCGTGCGCACCACGCCCGCCGCCGCAAACCCGGCGGGCTATGCGCAACTGTTCATCGGCGCGTGGCTGCGCAGCAGCACCGACGAGGCCACAAGTGCGCAGGCGCGGCTTGCGCACTCCCTCGCCCCCGACGTCGATCTGCCCGCCCGTGGCGGCGGTGCGCAATCGCCGCTGGAGTCGGTGACCGCGGTACGCAGTGCGCACCGCGACGCCGGCCAGTCGGCGGTGACGGTGGCTGCGCAGTACGCCGACGGACCGGTGCGCTACCTCGTCGTCCCCGTGGCCACCGACCCCGCCGGGGGCTCGTTCACGGTCACCGGCGCGCCCGGCGTCGTAGCCGGCCCGGCTCGGGCCGCAGCTGGACGCGATCCGCATGTTCACCAACTACGACATGGACTCCACAACGCCGTTCGCGGTGTTGCTGATCGGGCAGCCCACCCTGTGGAAACGGATGAAGCACGGCGTCCTGGCGGCCCTGGACCGGCGGATCTCGATCAGCTACCAGATGCCGACCATGACGAAGGATGAGACCGCCAGCTACATCAAGCACCGTCTGACGATCGCCGGACGGTCCGACCCGCTGTTCTCCGACGACGCCGTCGACCTGATCCACCTCACCAGCCGCGGTCTGCCCCGCTCGGTCAACAACATCGCCCTGCAGTCCCTTATCGCCGCGTTCGCCGACGAGAAGAGCATCGTGGACGAGTCCTCCACCCGCCTCGACATCACCGAGACACACGCAACAGACTGACCACCGGCTCTGTCGATCAGGCAGCAGCAGCCCGCAGATCCCCCGCCGTCAGCAACGACACCAAGCGGATGCCCCCGGCCGCGAGGGCATCCGCACCACCTTGCTCCCGGTCAATCACACACAGAGCCTCATGGACCTCAGCACCCAGGCCACGCAAGGCCGCGGTCGAGAGCACGATCTGTCCACCACTGGTGACCACGTCCTCAACCACCAGCACCCGCCGGCCCGAGACCTCGGCGCCCTCGGCGAGACGGCAGGTGCCATACGGCTTGGCCTGCTTGCGCACGAACGCACAGGGCAGACCCGTGTGTCGGCCGAGCGCGGTCACCACCGGGATACCGCCCATCTCCAGGCCGGCCAGCACCTCCGTGTCGGACGGCACCAGCGGCGCCATCCGCTGGGCAATCTCGTCCAGCAGCACGGGGTCACCTTCGAACCGGTACTTGTCGAAGTACTCCGTGGCGGCGCGTCCGGACCGAAGCGTGAAATGGCCCTCCAGATGAGAGACCGCATGGATACGGCGAGCAAGATCAGAATGTGTCACAGGCAGCCAGTCTTCCAGGCAGCCCGCAGAGCCAGGACACCGGCTCGCTGCACAGCCACTCAACGAACCATCAACACACCAGACCAGCCGCCACCCCACACACCAACAAGCCCCCCTCCGAGCGTCATGGGCGCCCGCAAGACGCATGACCCGGTTGCCCGCTCGGTCACACTGGAAGAACACCTCGACCACGCCGGACGCGCCCCTGATCCGGCAACTCCTGCAGGACCATCTCGACCTACGGGCGATACGTGAGGAACAGCGAGCCCGTGACGTGCCGCTCCACGCCAGGTGAGGCCGGCAGGAAGGGAGCGTCCGGAGCGCGATGTCTTCTCCCGGCCCTTCGTGGTCCGCGCCCGAGCCGTCCGCGTCCAGGCGGTCAACGCATAGGGTTCCCACGACGGTGCGAGCGGCGGGCGCGGCCAGACGCGCCCGCCGCGTCTCGCTACTCGTCGACAGCGTCCGGGGCACGGAGGGGCCGCATTCCGCCGGGCAGGTCGGGGAGCTGGAAGGAGTACCGGCCCAGCACGTTGATGTGGTGGCGCACGAACGGGGAGAGTCGGGCCACGTCCTCGTCGCGGGCCTCGAAGCCGTCCGCGCGCAGCTGGTTCACGGCGGCGTCCATGTAGCGGGTGTTGAGCAGCACGAGCGCGTTCAGGACGAGGCCCAGGGCGCCGATCTGGTCCTCCATGCCTTCGTGGTAGCGCTGGTAGAGCTGCCCGGCCCGGCCGTGGAAGATCTTCCGGGCCAATGCGTGGCGGCCTTCCTGGAGGTTGGCCTGCACCTTGATCTGCCGCCGGTAGCCGGGCTCGTCGGCCAGGCGCAGGATGTGCAGGGTCTTCGCGATCCGCCCGTAGTGCGCGATCGCGTCACCGAGCGGGGTGGGCCGCCCGTCCCGGGACAGCATCCGGATGACGTCGTAGGCGCGGACGGCTCCGGTGTGGATGGAGCCGATGATCCGCAGGATGTCCTCCCAGTGCCGCTCGATGCGGGCGAGGTCGACCCGGCCGCGGGCCGCGTCCTGGAAGGCGCCGTAGTCGGCCCTACGATCGACGCGCCACACCTTCTGATCGGGCAGGTCCGCGAGCTGCGGGGCGTAGGCGAACCCGGCCAGGGTGAGCAGGCCGAAGACGATGTCGCTGTAGCTCGCGGTGTCGGTGACGATCATCTCCGGACGGCGGCCGCCATCGCGGTCGTAGAGGACGTCGAGCACATACAGGGAGTCGCGCGGGGTGCCGGCCACGACCTTCCCGCCGAGCCCGGCGGCCTGGTCGTTGATCATGTTGAGTCAGGTCGCGCCGCCCCGGCGCCCGAAGTACTTCGGGTTCGGCCGCGCGTACACCGACGGCACGGGGACGACGAACCGCGTCCCGTCCACCGAGGCGACCAGGCCCCCGCCCCACGCCTGTGCGAGCGGGATGGACGCCTGGTGGTCGCCAGGACCCGGCCGGGCGGTGTCTTGGCCAGCAATCTGTGTTCATGGGCGAGCTGAGGGATGTCGGACATGATGTCAAGGAGCTCGCGGTGCAGGCCCTCGGGACGCTGGCGGCCTTGGAGTTCGGCGAGTTCGTCCTCGGCGAGTTCGGCCCACGCCTGGGTCAGGTGTATAAGCGCGGGCTGTAGCCGGTGGTATTGACGACGTCGCAGCGCAGGATGAGGGCGCCGCAGCGGATGAGGTCGATCACGATCTGCCAGGCGTTGTCGCCGAGGTCGGCCTGGATGGTGGGCCAGCGCTTGGTGCTCTTGGTCTGCAGGACTTTGATCAGTTGTCGGGCAGGCCATCCCACCCATGCCAGACCCCGCTGCCTAGTCACCGCCAGGCCGTTGACCAGGAAAAATACAGAGGTCCGGTTGGAGTACTAGCCTTGAAGAAGAGAGTCCTCCGCGTTCGCTGACGGAAGTGATGATCATGGACATCGACGGCTCGGTGGCCCTTGTCACCGGAGCGAACCGTGGCATCGGAATGGCGTTCACGGAGGCCCTGCTCGCGCACGGCGCAGCCAAGGTCTATGCCGGTGTCCGAGACCCGAACGCATCCCTGGCCTCCGGGCTCACTCCACTGCGACTGGATGTCACCGACGAGGAGCAGGTCGCTGCAGCCGCAGGTGCCGCCGATGATGTCAGCATTGTCATCAACAATGCCGGGGTCACCGGTGGCCCCTCGCTCCTGGAGGGCTCATTGGACGGTGCCAGGCTCGAGATGGAGGTCAACTACTTCGGCACCTGGGCTGTCTCGCGTGCGTTCGCGCCTGTGTTGGCCGCCAATGGTGGTGGGGCATTGGTGAACATGCTGTCCGTGGCGTCATGGGTGGCCAATCGGCAGTTTCCGAGCTACGCGGCCTCGAAGTCCGCTCAATGGTCGCTGACGAATGCATTCCGGCTGGCACTGCGGGAGCAGGGCACGCTGGTGGTCGGCGTGCATGCCGGATATGTCGACACCGACTTGGCAGCGGACGTCGATTCCCCGAAGATCCTTGCGACCGACGTGGCCGAGGCGACCATGACCGGGCTACTCAACGATGAACCCGAAGTACTGGTCGACGAGGTCACCCGCCAGGTACGCGCCGCGCTCTCGGGAGGACTGGACAAGCTGTACGCCAATCGGTGAGTGCCCGGGGCCACTTACGTCCCGGCCGTCGAGCCGGCCGGGTACGCGTGCGTTCAACTGGGGTGCAGCCTGTCCGCGTACAGGAGGCCTTTTGAGCTGCACCCCGTTTCGTGGAGTCCCTGAAGCCAGGCTTATGATCCTGGCCCGAAGGAGAACCACGAGCAGTGCCAGCACCACGTAAGTACCC
>NZ_JBVIJE010000056.1:0-20309 GCF_055581585.1 Streptomyces sp. NPDC031426 | reverse complement strand
GCTACGAGCGCAAAGCCGAACACTTCATGGCCTTCACCGCCATCGCCTGCAGCCTCATCTGCTACCGCAGACTCACCAAATGAGACGAGGTCTTAGGCGGCGCCGCGGCAGTGGGCAACGATGAGGGAGGACCGCCCACGCCTGCTCGTCCTCACAAACGGGGAAGTCGCCCGCTGACCGACGATCTCCACCGAAGTCACCCGCCGTCACCAGCATGAGTACCCCCGGAGCCGACGCACACCAGGCCCGTCACCTGCTACTTCACGATGCACACCACTCAGTGACACCATAGCTCCTCGCCCTCACGAAGCACCTGCCCAGCGGGACCGTGCACGGCGCCGCGGCGGGCCTGCATCTGACGGTCACCTACGCCGCCGACGTACCCGACACCGAGCTCGCCGTCGCCGCGCCAGTCCGGGGCGAGAAGTGCCAACCACTGTCCAGGCACCGGCAGTTGCCTGGACCGCCGGGCCTCGTCCTCGGCTTCGCGGCCACCACACTCGGGGCCATCACGGGGGCTCTATTCGGCCGGACACTGCGGGCGCTTTCAACTCCCTGACGTGCCCCCCAGCACGACCATCGTTCGGCAACAGTGTGTGGCGCGGACAGTCGAAGACGACCGTCTACGATGCCGCAGCAGCGGCTCGGATGGTGATCTCGTTGAGCACGCTGCTCGCCTGGACGATGCGTCCGTGCTCGGGGGCCAGAGTGCCCTGCATCTCCCCAGGCCATACGGGCCTCGGCTTCTGGCGTCCCAGGCCCTCGGCAGAGCACCGAGTGCCGGCATCATTCAGCAGACGGTCGCACTGCCGCGGCTGGCCGGCCCGGCGAACCGTGCGAGCACTGGCAGAGCGCCGTTGTACGGCCACGTACCATCATCGGTACGGGACGGTCGGGCTCCCCCATCAGACTGCCGCACGGTTCGAGCGCGGGACCCGGCCACGCCGGGCTCGGGAAGCCGGGACGGTGGCTTTCTTGGCATCTCCTTCAACCTTGGTACGCCCCTCACCCCGCTCCGGATCCCGCCCTACCCGACGGCGACCGGCTCAGCGAGATGGTCAAGCCTGTGTACTCGGGCGCACGCACCGGCCGATTCGATATCCGCGCTCCTCAATCGATAGACCGCTGGCTCGATTTCGAAAACCAGCAGTTCATCACCCTGAGCATCAGCCCCAGGCAGAGCCGCATCGAATACTGCGAGCCTTCCGTTAACTTCGACAACCGGCCCGTCCACCCAGTCACTCACCAGGTCCAGCCCCTCGCGCACGATCTCTAGAATCCTCGACTCCCCTGAGCAGGCGATCCACTGAACCAGAGAGCGGAATTCTTCCACGAAGGTCGTAGGGGCGGGGACATCGCCGATCACCACCGCCGACGACGGCTGATCGGAGGCCCCGAACGTCACCCGGCCGAGATACCCGTCCACCTCACATGACCGCTCATAATCCGAGTTGCGGTAGCCGCCCCACGCAGATCTGAGGGAATCTTCGACGAGGATCATCGGACCCCCCTCAGACTCGACCCACTTGAGACTCACCTCGTCGACCTTCCTTCTCTAGGGTATATACCCGAGTTCCCGGGCCATCTTCTCGTAGATGGGCCGCATGATCGGCGCCAACTGCCTTGCCCATCCCGCCTGCTGCCGACTGCACGTGATGCACTGTGGGTACAGTCGCTGGGGAAATCCGTCCGGAACCCATGAACTGATGGGCTGATGATCCGGCACATACCCCTTTTTCGAGCCGAACGGGAAGACGATCCCACATGTGTGGCAGCCAAAGTAACTACCCAACAAGTTGATCTGGTCTCTTTCCCCTCCCGGCGATTCGTCGAACTTCTGGGACTTGCTCCGCGCCGGGATCGACCCACCCGCGTACGGGCCGATAGTACAAACTTCTTCCGGATCGCTCCTATTTCCATTCGCGTTGTGCACCAGAATCGGAGTCGATCCTGCGAGCACATAGTACGTGTGGAGTTGCCGGACAGTGAGGTTCCAGCGGTTTGCGACGCCCGGTGTGGGCCGGGTGGCGACGACGTAGGCGTGGCCGTTGGTGGCGGTGTTGAGAGCATCACCCGCGGGCAGTTTCCCAGCGGGGACCCAGGTGTGGGTGGTGTCGTCCCAGAAGGGGTGGTTGGCGGTGGTGTGGAGGGTGGCCGTTTGGCCGCCCTTGGTGCGGATGGTGAGGTCGAGCAGGTCATGGTCGTGGTTGATCCAGACGTGCTGGACGGTGCGGGCACCCTGGTGTTTGCCGGTCTTGGGGTTGCCGGCCTCGACCTTGTCACCGGTCTTGATCTTCTCAATGGGCTTGGACTTGCCGTCCCCCATCAAGACCTTGGTGTCGGGAGAGAAACTGCACTGGCCGCCTTGAGTCGACCCGCCCGTCGATCCTGTATCGGCCGATGGCAGCGGTACACAGGTGTTTCCGGCGGTCCAGCCTGCGGCTGGGTTGCAGTAGGCCACACCGGTGCCGGGATCGAGGAGGTTCCCGCCGCCAGTGCACTGGAAGCCGAGGAGGCCTCCGGTGCAGCCGTCACTGTTGTCCAGGGCACTGCCATTTTCCGGGGAGCTGCCGTTCCCCGTGGGCCGGTGGGCGGCCGGGGCCGTGACCTTGCCAGGCGCTGTGCCCTTCGAGTGGACCGGCTTGGTGTCCGACGGTCCCGTGCCCGGGCCCTTGGTGCCGTTCTGGTGCGGGCTCTCGTGCCCCTTGGGCTGGCCGGTCGGCCTCGTGCCCGGGTTCTCCCGCAGGCCATCCTTGGCGTTCGGCGGGGGCGGCGGGGGCGGCGCAGTGACGTCGCAGCTGCTGTAGCCGGCGGCAAGGTCGAAATCTGACGCTTCGGCCTCGGCGAAGCCCCTGGCCTCCGAAATTCCCGCGCCCAGTTCGCCGTCGTACGACTGGCTGTCCAGCCAGGCCCCGTAACTGGCCCACGACCAAGACGAAGAACTGTCCTGAGCGTCCAACTCGGCCTGCATCCCCGCGATCTTGCCGCTCCAGGGATTCGCGGGGGGCGAGTAGTAGTACTCGTCCATCGCGTCCAACTCGGCCTGCATCGCAGCGATCTTGCTGGCCCAAGGGTTGCTGTAGTACGGGGAGGCATCCCCACCCTGCTGGGGATGCCCGTATGAGTACGACGGGTATCCGTAGGGGCTGCCGTGACCGCCGGCTTCGCAGGCGCTGTTGCCCGAGGGGTCAGCGTTGGTCAGCGGGTCGTCGTTGCCGTAGGCGTAGGCGTTGGCGTTGACGGACGGGATCGGGGGCTGGCTGGTGGAGTCGTGGCTGGTGAAGTCACCGGTCGCCGGGTCGTACCAGCGGCTGGCGGTGGCCACCCGGTGGGAGGCGGGGTCGGTCCAGCCGCCCTGGTAGCCGAGGTCGTGCTGGGTGCCGTTGGTGGCGGTGGTCTGGCCGTAGGGGTCGTAGGCGGTGGAGCCGGTGAGGCTGGTTCCGGTTGCCGTGAAGGTGGCGGTCAGGTCGCCGTGCTGGTTGGTGTAGGCCAGTGCGGCGCCGCCGGGGCAGTTGATGCCGAGGAGGTCACCAGCAGGTCCGCGGCCGAAGGTTTCGGTTCCGTCGGAGACGGCCGGCTCGTCGGTGCCGTCGTAGGCGAAGGTGCTGGTGCCCGCGGTGGCGAGGCGGCCGAGGTCGTCGTGGGTGTAGGTGGTGGTGCTGTCCTTGGTCAGCTGGTCGAAGGCGTCGTAGGTGAGGTTCTCGGTGCCCTGCGGGCCGGTGACCGAGGCCATGGTGCCGCGGGCCGTGTAGGCGTACGTCGTCGAGGACGAACCGTTGCTGGTGCCGGTGACCTGGTTACGGGCGTTGTAGCTCGCGGTCGTCGTGGTGGATCCGCTGCTGACGCTGGTGCGGTTGCCGGCACCGTCGTACCCGTAGCTCGTGGTGGTCGAGCCGTTGTTCCACGAGGTCAGGCGGCCCGCCTTGTCGTAGCCGTAGGTGTTGGACGCCGCTCCGGCGGTCCCGGTGGTGGCCCGGGAGGTGACGTGTCCGGCGTTGTCGTAGCCGTAGGAGGTGGATGCCTCGGTGGTGCCGCCGGGTGCCGTCAACTGGTCGCTGGTGAGGCGGTGCTGGGCGTCGTAGCCGAGGCTGCGGGACGCGTTGCCGGTGCCGCCGTAGGCGATGCCGGTGACCTGTCCGGTGGAGTTGTAGGTGTAGCCGATGCTCGTGCCGGTGGCCGGGTCGGTGGCCGTGGCGACCTGGCCGTCCGGGTTGTAGGTGAAGGTCGCCGTGCCCGCCTTGTCCGTGCGGGAGGTGAGCAGGCCGTCGGAGTTGTAGGCGTAGGTGGCGTTGCCGGACGGGCCGGAGGCGGAGAGGGTCTCGCCGCGGTCGTCGTAGGTGTAGGTGTTGGTGCCGCCAGGGGCACCGGCGGAGGTGAGGCGGCCGTCGGCGTCGTAGCCGAAGGCGCGGCTCGCGGTCGTGGCCTCCGCACCTGTGCCGGAGGTGCCGGTCAGGCGGCCGTCGGCGTCGTAGGTGTGGGTGAGGGTGACGCCGCCTGGGCGGGTGATGGTGGTCGGGTTGCCGTTGCCGTCGTAGGCGAGGGTCGTGGTGCGGTCGGCGCTGTTCGGGAACGCGGTGGTGCTGGCCTCGATGGTCGATTCAGGCAGCCCGAGCGTGTTGTAGGTGGTGACGGTGGCGTTGTTGTTGCCGTCCGTGTAGCGAGTGCGGTTGCCTGCCGCGTCGTATCCGAAGCTGGTGGTGATCGTGGAGGTGGAGCTGACCGGTTCGGTCTGCTGGGTCAGGGCGTTGCCTGCGTCGTAGGTGTAGGTGGTGGTGTTGCCGTCGGCGTCGGTGACTGAGGTGGGGTTGCCGGCAGGGTCGTAGGCGTACGACGTGGTGGCCAGCGTGGTGCCGGAGGCGTTCAGGTTCGCGGTGGCGGTCAGCCGTCCGGCGGAGTCGTAGGTCTGGGTGGTGGCCGTTCCGTCGGGCAGCGTGGTCTTGGTGAGCCGCCCGTCGAGGTCGTAGGTGAACTGGGTGGTGTTGCTGCGGGCGTCGGTGGCGGTGAGCAGGTTGCCGGCCGCGTCGTAGGTGGCGGTGGACTGCTCGCCGCCGGGCAGGGTGACGGAAGTCTGGTTGCCTGCCGCGTCGTAGCCGAACGTGGTGGTGTCGGTGGTGGTGGTCGGCTGGCGGACGACGGCGCTTGAGGTCGCCTGGCGGCCGAGGTCGTCGTAGGTGGTCTGGACGACCGCACCAGTGGGGTCGGTGCCGGACAGCGGTTCGCCGTCGGCGTCGTAGGTGATGTGGCTGGTGGGCGTGGTGCCGCCGACGGCGGGCCTTTGGGTCTGGGCCAGGTCGCCGAGCTGGTCGTAGGTGTAGTGGGTGGTGTTGTTGTCGGCGTCCGTGGCGGTTGTGAGGTGGCCGTCGGCGTCGTAGGTGGCGGTGGTGGTCGGGGTGAGGGAGGTGGTGGAGCCCGGCGGGGTGTAGGCGGCGTCGGAGGCCGCGACCTGCTCGCCGTCGGCGTCGTAGGTGTAGGTGGTGATGTTGCCGTCGGGGTCGTCGACGGAGGTCTGGTCGCCGAAGGTGTCGTAGCCGTAGAAGGTGAGGGGGTGGATCGCCTGCGGGGCGGCCCCGTTCTTCTCGGCGTTCACCGTTGGTGCGGTGACCTGGGTGACCTGGCCGGCCTGGTCGTTGGTGAAGGCGGTGGTGTAGTTGGCGGCGGTGGCGCCGGAGACGTTGCCGCGTGGGTCGGTGGTGGAGGTGAGCAGCCCGCGCTGGTCGTAGGTGTGGGTGGTGACCAGGTTGGTGGAGCCGTCGTGGACGGTCTGGGAGGTGACGTCGCCGAGGGTGTCGTAGGCGTAGTCGGTCTGTTCGGTGGTGCTGCCCTTGGTGACGGACGCGGAGGTCAGGTTGCCGTCGGCGTCGTAGCTGTTGGAGGTGGTGGTCTTGTTCTGGCCGTAGGGGTCGAAGACGGAGCCGGTGACCAGGCCCGCGGGGTCGACGGTGTAGTCGGTCTCGATCAGGGCGGCGGTGTTCTGCTGCTCGGTCAGGTGGCCTGCGGCGTCGTAGGCGTCCTGCTGGAGGACCTTGGTCGTGGTGGAGCCGTCCGGGTTGTGGAAGTTGGCCAGGTAGCTCTGGATGAGCAGGTGGTTCCAGTTGTAGTAGTAGGCGGTGGTTCGGCCCATCGCGTCGGTGTCGGAGGCGAGCCAGCCGGCTGGGTCATAGGCGCGCGAGTCCACCACCAGGGAGCTGGGCGAGGAGGGGTTTTCCGGGTCCCCGGTGTAGTTGGTCAGGGTCGTGGTGAGCAGCTCACCGGTGGGTGAGTAGGCGTACGTGTAGGCGTTGCCGTCGGCGTCGGTCTCCGAGGTGCGGTTGCCGTAGGCGTCGTAACCGTAGGTGGTCTTGCGGCCCGCGGGGTCGGTGACCGAGGCGAGTTGGTCGTAGGAGTCGTACGTCCACGTGGTGGTGCGGGTGTGGTCGCCGCCCGTGGTGTCGGCGACCGCCTGCGTGGTGGTGTTGCCGTCGTCGTCGTAGGTGTACGTGGTCTGCGGAGTGTGGATGGTTCCCTTGACGGCGTCCGTGGTGGCCGGTCCGGTGGCGGTGACGACGCGGTCCTGGCCGTCGTAGGTGTAGCTGGTGGTCACGCCGCCCGGGTAGGTGTCCGAGATCTGGTTGCGGGTGAGCCGGCGGCCGAGGCTGTCGTAGGTGTAGGTGGTCTTCAGCCCCGAGGGCGAGGTCACCTGGGCGAGGTCGCCGGCACTGTCGTAGGCGTAGCTGGTGGTGTTGCCCTTCGGGTCCTTGACGGATGCCAGGAGACCTGCGGGTTCGGTGCCGCCGCCGATCGCGGACTCGGTGCCCGCCGTGTACGTCTTGGTGACGGCGTGCTGGTCGGGGTCCGTGGAGGTGAGCAGGTTCCCGGAGGAGTCGTAGGTGTAGGTGGTGGCGTACGTGGTGTCGGTGGCGTCGGCGGAGCGCGGGTCGGCGTAGGAGGTGGGCTCGTCGTTGCGCGGGTCGGTGACGCTGTAGGTGCCGGATGCCGGGTAGGTGGCGTAGCTGGTGGTGGTGTCGCCGTGCATGTCGCTGGTGGTGCGCGACAGCGTGTCCCCGCGTGTGTTGTGCGTGGTGGTGGTGAAGTTGCCGTCCGGGTCGGTGACCGTGGCCAGGAAGCCACCGGAGTCGTAGGAGTAGGAGGTGGTGTGGCCGAGCGCGTCGGTGACCGAGATCAGGCGGGAGCCGTTGGCGGGGTCGTAGCGGTAGGTGAGGGTCTTGTTGGTGGGGTCGGTCACGGTCGCGGTGGTGACCGGGGTGGCGCCGTTGGAGGTGCCGCGGGCGGCGTACTGGGCTGCGACGGTCTGGGTGCTCAGGGCCTGGTTGAAGGTGGAGACCTCGGCGATGGAGCCGTTGAAGTAGCCCTGGGGGTTGTTCGAGGGCAGGGAGGGCCAGGATCCCGACAGGTAGCCGGCGCCAATGGAGACGACGTTCTCGCCGGTGAAGTCCAGCTGCTGGCCGGTGCGGGTGTCGGCCTGCTGGCCGTCCAGGTTGAGGGTCTGCTCACCGTCGGTGTTCACCGTGAGCACGGCCTGGTGCCACTGCCCGTCGTTCACGGGGTCCGGGGACTCCATGGGCGACAGCAGGTGGTCCCACCACTGCCCGTAGAGGTGGCCGTCGGCGCCGACGTACAGGGCGGGGGTGTAGTTGCCCGACAGGGTGGCGCCGATGGGGCCGCTCTGGTAGCTGAAGAGGGTTTCGCCGGAGGCGCTGGTCTTGAACCACAGCTCGATGGAGAAGTTCGCCGAGACCTTGCCGCTGTAGATCGTGGTGGATGGCAGTGAGACGTAGGAGCTGGTGCCGTTGAAGGACGCGGCGGTCTCCGGGCTACCAGTGAACAGTCCCGGCGCACCGAGGGTGACGTTGTTGTAGGTGGCGGGGCCGGAGGACCACCAGTTGGAGGCCGTCGTCCCGGCGACCTCGTTGGCAGCTTGGTTGCCGGAGGTGTCCTGGAAGCGCCAGTAGTTGGGGGCGGCCTGGGAGATGACCGCGTCGCGGTAGTAGGCGCCGGAGCCGGTGGTGGTGGCCTGGCCGAGCTTCCAGGTGCCGCCGTCGGCGTCGGTGATCTGGGTGGCCTGGTCGCGGGAGGCGTCGTAGGCGGCGGCCATTGCGGTCTTGCCCGAGGGCAGGGTGGTGCCGGTCAGCTCGCTGGCGGCGTGGGTGCCCGCGGTGTACTGCTGTTGGACGGCCGGGAGGCCGAGCGCGTGGGTGTAGAAGGCGGCCTCGGCGACGGAGCCGTTGAAGAAGGTGCGGTAGCCGGTGTTGCTGGAGGTGCTGTAGTGCGGCTCGTCGGGCCAGTGGCCGCCGATGAATCCGGTGCCGATGGCGTCCGCCGGCTGGCCGGTCACCGACACCTGCCCCGACAGGGTGCCGACAAGGTTCCCGTCCAGGTAGAGCGACTGGGTGCTCCCTGCGGCGGACAGCGCGGCGTAGTGCCACCGGCCGTCGGCGACCGAGGTCGAGGTGGAGATCGGGGAGACGCTGCCCGCCCAGAACTCCCCGTAGAGCTTGCCGGAGGTGCCGACATACAGCGCTGGCGTGTAGTTGCCGGGCGTGGAGCTGCCGGTCAGTGCGTCCTTCTGGTAGGAGAACAGCACGCCGGAGGCGGTGGTCTTGAACCACATCCCGACGGAGACGTAACTCGCCGAGGTGAGAAGGCTGTTGGGCAGGGAGACATAGCCGCTGGAGCCGTCGAGGGTAGCGGCGGTGGTCGGCGAGCCGGGCAGCGGTCCGGCCGTGCCATGGGTCACGCCACCGGTGTAGGTGCCGTTGTCATTGCCCTCGTTGATTGCGACCTCGCTGGCCGCGGAGGTGCCGGTCGACTCACCGAGGCGCCAGTAGGAGGAGGGGTTGGCGTCCAGTACGGCCGTGCGGTAGTGCGAGCCGGAGGACGACCCCGAGGTGTAGGAGTAGGTGGTGCACGCGGTGGTGGAGGTGGGCGGGCACACCCCGGTCAGGTCGTCGCCGCTGTAGGAGTACGTCCAGGTCTCGGCCGCGCCTCCGGAGGTGGCCGGGTCGGTGGCCACCTGGGTGACATGGCCGCCGCTGAACGTGAAGTGCAGCGACCGGTTGCTGGTCGTGTTGGTGACCGTGGCCAGGGTGCCGTCGGCGTTGTAGGCGAGCGTCTCGCTCCGCCCGGACGCGTCCGTGATCGTCTTCAGCTTCCAGGCCGATCCGACCTGCTGACCGAAGGTGTAGGTGGTGCCCGACTTGTCGGTGAGGGTGTAGCCGCCGCTGACGGTCTGGAAGGTGGCGTAGGTGCCTTGCGGTGGCGTGAAGGTGGTCCCGTCCGCGTTCAGCCCGAACCGCGTCGCCTGGCCGTTCGCCAGCATGACCACGACCGCACCGGAGCCGTCGTTGTCCGGCAGGGCGGACATGTCGTACAGCGTCGACCAGCCCGCACCGAAGAGGGTGCCGGTGCGCGGGTCGAGGGAGTTGTAGGAGCGTTTCACCGACAGCGCGGGACCTGCCACGGAGACGTCCGCGTCGGTCGTGGCGGTGGTGTAGTTCCCGACCCTGGGGGCGAAGGTCCGGCCGGCTGGGCCCTGTGCCGCCGCACCGAGATGCGAGGTGATCAGCGGCTGGGTGACGGTCGTGGAGAAGTACGAGGGATACGACCAGGCACTCTGGGCGTCACCGTCGCTGTCCGACACGATCCAGTAGTACGACTGGTTCCAGGCCAGTTTGCCGGCCGGAACGGTCCACTGGGTCTTGGTGGTGGAGCCGGAGTCCACCACGAGGGACGGCTTGCCGGACGTCGGGTTGGTGTAGACCTGGAAGTCGTAGGTCAGGGCGTTGCCCGGGTAGTTGTCCGGGTCGCTGCCGCTGGCGAACAGCTGCGGAGTCAGGGAGCCAGCCACGACGTTGGAAGGCGGCGACATCGAGTCGATCTGCGGCGGCGTGTCCGCGGAGGTGAACTCAGCGCACGTCTGCGGCACGTTGTAGGTGGTGTAGAACGAGGTGCCGCTGGTCAGCATGTCCCAGCACACGTAGTACTGGCCGGGCGGCTCCGCCGGGAGTGTCCCGGTCATCGTCAGCGACGAGTTGGGGCTCACCGAACTCGTCACGTACGTCTTGGTGGCGTTGGTGCTCAGCTTCGTCCAGGACGTGTTGTAGATGTCGGTGGCCAGCTGGGTGGTCGACGTCGACCAGGAGGCCGTGCCCCGGTTCGTGAGCGACACCTTCATCGAACCGGTGGTGGTCGCCGTGGGCTCGGTGTACGTCTGCTTGGGGATCGAGTAGTCGGCGCCGTAGGAGCTGTAGGTGACCGACAGATACGGCGGGTAGGAGGAGTTGACGCTGGCGAACTGCTTCCACGCCGCGACCACGGAGTTGCTCGCGGTCAGCGCCAGGCCGTTGTTGTAGACGGTGCCGTGCGCCCAGCCCTCCAGCAGCTTCACACCGGCCGCGCTGGGGTTGTCGCCGATGTCGATCCCGTGCCAGGACGAACCGCCGCAGCTCGCCCCGGCCTCGAAGCTGGCCGAGCCGATCGTCGACCCGTACGACAGACCCGGATAGTCGGCGATCGTGCCGACGTTCCAGGAACTGGTGATGCCGTGGACGTAGACGGGTTCCGCGGTGCAGCCGCCGGACCACACGTCGTCCAGGTACAGCGACGCCTGCTCGATGTAGTCGTTCTTGAACGTCGTGCCGAACGACCAGTTCAGGACATAGCTGTTGGCCTTGTGGCTGCCGCCGTCGTACGAGCCGACCTTCAGCACCGAGTCGGTGGAGAAGTTGGTGTCGTACGGCGTCTCCACATACGTGCTGGAAGAGGCGTTCAGGTTCGTCGGGTCGACCTTGACCGGGAACACGCGGGCCTTGTCGTGCAGCCAGGAGGCGTCGAGCGAGACCCGCAGCGCCGGAGCGCCGTCCACGCTGGTCAGGCTGTAGGTCACGCCGGTGGAGGTGGCGCCCTCGCCGGACACCTTGCCGATGTTCGAGTCTTCCATGTAGCCGTGCGGGATCGTCACCCGCACTGCGCCCTTGGAGTCTTTGAACACGACGCTGCCGTCCGAGGTGAGGGACGGGGTCAGGCCGGTCAGGTGGAGGGGGAACACCCAGGTCGTCGGGGCCGAGGCGTCATGCAGAAGGAGGGTTTCCTTCACGCCTCCTGAGGTGACCGAGTACTTCAGGTCCGAGGAGGTGGCGATCCCGGGGTAGGTGATCGCGTTGCCCGACGCCTGGCCCGTCACGGCGGCTGCGCCCTTGAGTGAGTAGCCGACCTGCTCGCTCGCCGTGGGCCCGTACGAGACCAGGAGCGAATCGTTTCCGCTGGTGGCGAAGGATGCCGACGGGGAGTCAGCGCGCTCAGCCCACCGGCTGTCGGAACCCTGTACCAGGGTGCTGTCGATGTCGGCCCAGGTGCCCGACGCCGTGCGGTAGTGCACCGGGCGGCTGTAGACGCGCGCGGTAAGGGTGCCGTCCGCGTTCTTGAACACCGACGTGTTCCCGGTGCGGTCCTTGACCACCTCCGCA
This sequence comes from Streptomyces sp. NPDC031426, assembly GCF_055581585.1. Classification (NCBI taxonomy): domain Bacteria; kingdom Bacillati; phylum Actinomycetota; class Actinomycetes; order Kitasatosporales; family Streptomycetaceae; genus Streptomyces; species Streptomyces sp. NPDC031426. The sequence continues at coordinate 8,847 of NZ_JBVIJE010000056.1, read as the reverse complement.
CCGTCGGCCTTCGGGCCAGGTATGTGCGGGTCGCCCTCATGCGCTGACGAGTCGGCGCCAGCCGCCTTGGCCGCCTTTCGCTGAGCTTCCTTCAGCAGAGCCGCCCGGATCCGGGCCGGGGGCGAGACACGCTTCGTCGACAGCTGCCCCTGCGGACGGAACGAACCCCGCTCCTTCGCTCTCGGCAGGCGCGTCAAGGACGGCGGAAGCGCGCCCCGCACCGGCTTGGCCTTCGGGCTGGAGGCGCTTCCCTTCGCGCGCAGCGCCGCCGACTTCACCTGGTGCGACAGCCCGGCAGCGGAACCCGTCCGCTGATGGGGCAGCACCGCGGAACTCGACGCCAGGGCGTGCTCGTCGATGACCGCCTGGGCTGACTGCGTCCCCAGCGCCACGAGCAGGACGCCACTGACCGCGAGGGCGATCCCCCGTAGCCAGCGCCGCTGCACGCCGCCAGCCAGGTGGGCGATGACGGACGCCAACCCTCTACCCGCACCAGACGACACGCGGAACTGACGGCGACTCATCGCACAACCCCCACAGGCAGGACACATCAACGCCTCACCCATGGAGGCGTAAGCGGAAGTTGTAGCGGGCACCTGGAGGCTTGATCAACAACTCGACGACACTTTCACGCCACGACTTGGCGTGATCAAACCCCCTTGCGCCGGATTTGCCCCTGTGATCTTGGGCAAAGCTTGGCCCGCCGATGCTCGGCCTTGACCAGCATTCCGGCCCCCCGGTCACCGTCCCAGGCAATGTGGTAGAACCTGGCTGGCTCCGTGCGCTCCCCGTGCATGCCGTACGGGAGGCCCACACAGATTGGAGCTGTTCGTGCTGTTCCCGATCCCGCGAAGACGGTCCGGCAGGAATTGCGCGCCCACCGCGCTGCCGACCTTTTGCCGATTCCTTGCCGGCACTGCCCTTGTGGGACTCTTGGCATTCGCGGCCGACGCTCCCGCCGAAGCGGTGGTCATTCGTCAGTCCGAGTGGCCGCTCACGCAGTTCCAAGCGGACAAGATCTGGCGCATATCACAGGGGCAGGGCGTCACTGTCGCCGTCGTCGACAGCGGAGTCGACGCCGCTCATCCCGACCTCAAGGGCCAGGTCCTGCAGGGCGCAGGGTTCATCGGAGACCCTCGGGACAACGGCCAGACCGACATCTCGAGCGACTCGCACGGAACAGCCATCGCCGGCATCATCTCGGGCACAGGGAAGGCGAACGGCGGCACCGGAATGACCGGACTCGCACCGGAGTCCAAAGTACTTCCCGTCCGCGTGTCCACCAACGCGGCCGCGGATCCCACCACGATCGCGGAGGGCATCAAATACGCCGCCGATCACCACGCACAGGTCATCAACGTATCCTCCGGAACGGCCACACCCGACCCGCTGCTGCGCGAAGCCGTCAACTACGCGCTCGGCAAGGACGCGGTCGTCGTCGCCTCTGCCGGAAACGCCGGCGAGAACGGCAATCCGGCCATGTACCCGGCTGCTTTCCCCGGCGTCATCGACGTCACCGGAACCGACTCCAGCCGTCATTTCTGGCCGGTGAGCGAATCCGGACCCGCCTCGACGCTCGCCGCGCCGGCCGCCGGCATCTACTCCGCCAACGACCGCGGCCAATATGTGAGGGCAGACGGCACGAGCTACGCGGCCGGCTATGTCTCGGCAGCGGCAGCGCTGGTCCGTTCCGCCTTCCCTCGCCTGAGTGCGGGCCAGACGATCCGCCGACTGATCAGCACCGCCCAACGGCCCGGCGGCAGCGGGCACAACGACCAGTACGGCTACGGTCTCATCGACCCCCTGGCGGCCCTGCGCGCGCCCGCCGCCGTCGACGGCTCAGCCGCCAACCCGCTTCTGTCCGCCGACCCGCTGGGCAAGCACACGAACACCGGTGTCGGGTGGGTCACCGTCATCGCACTGGGTGGGGCGGCAGTGGCACTGATCTCCGCGTCGTGGATCGTCGTCCGGCGCCGCACGAGCCGTACCGCCATGAAGGCAGACCCGACTCCGACGCCGTCGCGCGGCACATCGCGTCCCGCCTCCAATTCAGGCAAGAAGAACCAGAAAAGGCGAGCCTAAAGGTGCGGCTCGCCCTCACCGGTAGGTCAACAGACCATCTTCGAGAACCAATTCCGGAGCACGTTACGTGAACCTTTCCTTCAGCCTTCACGGTCGCCCTCGAAGGGCCCGGCTCATGGCTGCCGCAGGCGCACTGGTCGCCACCGGGCTGCTGACATGGCTTGCCGCCGCTTTGCTGACTGGCCCCCGGACACCGAAGATCGTCGCCAACAACATCTCAAGGAATTTTCGCGCCTGCCTCGTCAATGGACAGCAGGACGCGTCGATGGCCCAGCCCGTCTGGTCATCCCTGCAGAAGGCCGCGTCGGGTGCCGCCATCAACGCGCAGCACATTCAGGTCCCGAAAGGCAGCACGGCAGCATCCGTGCCCTATGTCAACAGCCTCGTACAGCGCAAGTGCGGACTGATCATCTCCGTGGGCCCCGAACTCCACGATGCTGTGACCACGGCCGCTCGGCACAACCCCCATCAGCGATTCATCACCATGGGCCCAGCGGTCAAGCTGCCTAACGTACGCAATTATTCACCGGCGGACCGGTCGGCTGTCATCAGCGCGGTACAACAGGCCGCAAACCCGCAGCCATCGCACCGGACCTGAGTTGCGGCCCCCAACAGCACGACAGCCAAGGCAGTACCGCTCACCTTCTTCTCACCCAGTTCTTTCGATATTGACACCTGTCGCGTCCCGCTACCCGCCCCCCAGCGGATGATCACGGCGCACATCAGCAAAGGGATTGCAAACGTTGACTCAAGGGCGGAACAGACACCGCAGATCGCACGTGCGGTTGTCACTGGGGATCGCGGGCGTGCTGGCTGTCGCAGCGGCGGGTGTCACAGCACTGGCGCAGGCGCAGCAGCCCGGTGGACCGCAACCGTACGCGTTGCAGCATCAATTCGCCGCGGCTGCCCAGGAGTTCCACGTGCCGCAGAGCGTGCTGATGGCGGTGGCGTATCAGCAGAGCCGGTGGGACAGCCACGACGGCAGCCCGAGCACCACCGGCAACTACAACGTGATGGGCCTGACCCAGGTTGGCCCGAAGGCACTGAAGCGGCCTTCAGACACGGACCGGATGGCCGAACTCGACATGCGGGGTGACGACCACCGGGGCAGGTTCCACCCGGACGCACGGCTTCTGGCGGACGTGGGCGCGGTGCGGACGTCCGCTCCGGCACTGCACACCCTCGACCAGGCCGCGAAGCTGATCGGCAAGCCGGCCGGTGCCCTGCGTGGTGACATGGAGCAGAGCGTGCGCGGTGGGGCCGCGTTGCTCGCACGCTACGAGAAGGAGGCCACCGGTACTCTTCCGGCGGATCCGGCGCAGTGGTACCTGGCGGTGGAGCGCTTCAGCCAGTCTCCCGACCCCGCGGGCGCTGCGCAGTTCGCGCGGCGGGTCTACGCGCACATCCGTACCGGGCTGAGCCGTACCACGGCCGACGGGCAACAGGTCACCGTGTCCGCGCAGCCGGCCCTGCGGCCGCACATCAGGCGTGCGGGCTACCGGTCGGCCGACTACTGGACCCAGGGCGGAACCAGCACCGGATATGCCACGGCCGGCTACGCCGTCCCGGCTGACGGGACCACGACGCCGACGCCGGAGTGCCCCTCCGGCCTGGTCTGCAACTTCGTGGCGGCCGCATACGCGCAGAACGACCCCACTGACAAGAGCAACTACGGCAACTACGACATCGCTAACCGCCCGGCGGACGGCGATGCGATCCGAAACGTCGTTATCCACGACACCGAGTCGGACTACGCGACGGCGGTCAGCCAGTTCCAGGACCCGACCGGGTACGCGAGCGCCCACTACGTGATCCGCTCCTCCGACGGGCTGGTCACCCAGATGGTGCCCGACGAGGACATCGCCTGGCACTCGGGCAACAAGTACGTCAACATGCACTCCATCGGGATCGAGCACGAGGGCTACGCCATCTCCGGCGCGTCCTGGTACACCGAGTCGGAGTACGAGTCCTCGGCCGCGCTGGTGAAGTACCTGGCCACCAAGTACGGCATCCCCCTCGACCGCGAACACATCTTCGGGCACGACAACGTCCCCGGCCCTCTGGACGCCTACGTCGCCGGCATGCACTGGGACCCCGGCCCCTTCTGGGACTGGACCCACTACCTGCAACTCCTGGGCGCACCGATCGGCTCCAACCCGGTCGGGGACCCACTGCAGGCCGGTGAACTGGTCACCATCGCCCCGCCGTTCACCACGGCCAACGAGCCCCCGGTCGACAACGCCTCCGCGCAGCCGGCCAACTTCGTCTACCTGCGCACCGGCCCCTCCACCAGCGACCCGCTGATCGCCGACCCCTACCTGCACTCCACCGGCTCCGGCACCACCGCCGGATTCGACTGGGGCGACAAGGCCGTGGCCGGGCAACGGTTCGTCGTCGCCGCCCAGCAGGGCGACTGGACGGCGATCTGGTACGGCGGGCAGAAGGCCTGGTTCGACAACCCGGGCGGCAGGTGGACCCTCCCGGCCGACGACAGCAGCCAGACACTCATCACCGCCAAGGACGGCACCACCTCGATCCCCGTCTACGGCCGCGCCTACCCCGAGGCAGGCGCCTACCCCTCCGCCAACACCCCACAGCCCGTCACACCGCTGTCGAAGTACACCATCGCGGCCGGCCAGGTCTACCTCGCCCAGCCCGCCGTGAAGGGCGACTTCTACAACTCGGTGAACATCGACGGCAGCGCCCCCGACGACCGCACCCTCGTCACCGGAACGACCACCTACTACCCCATCCAGTACAACGGCCGCCTCGCCTACGTCGACTCCGCCGACGTCAAGACCGTCACGCCCATCGCGCCGACGGCCACCGGCACCACCATGCAGCCGGGACAGTTCCTCACCCCCGGCCACAGCCTGTCCAGCACCAGCATGACGCTGACCATGCAGAACGACGGCAACCTCGTCGCCTACCTCGAGACCGGCGGCAGCGGGAACGGCCCGGCGGTATGGTCCAGCGGCACGAGCGGCCACAGCGGCGCGTATGCCTTCATGCAGAGCGACGGCAACCTCGTCGTCTACAACAGCGGCGGCGGACCCGGCATCGGCGGTGCCCTGTGGTCCAGCCACACCTCGGGCCACTTAGGCGCGAACGCCACCCTGCAGGCCGACGGCAACATCGTCGTCTACAACAGCACCGGCGGCGCACTGTGGTCCACCGGCACCTACAAGCGCGGGCAGACCATCGCCTCCGGCCAGAAACTCTGGTCCGGCTGGTGGACGAAGGCCCAATACACGCGGCTGGCCATGCAGCCCGACGGCAACCTGGTGATCTACCGCAACACCGACGGCAAAGCCATCTGGTCCAGCAACACTTCGGGCCACACCGGCACCTACGCGTACATGCAGAGCGACGGCAACCTCGTCGTCTACAAGAGCGGCGGCGGTCCGAGCAGTGGCGGCGCCCTGTGGTCCACCGGCACCTGGGGCCACTCCGGCGCCTACGCGGTCATGCAGAACGACGGCAATTTCGTCATCTACAAGAACGGCGGCGGCCCAAGCACCGGCGGCGCCCTGTGGTCCACCGGCACCTACAAGGACGTGCCGTAACACTGCTGACCGCACGTAACTGAAAACCTGACAGGCTGTCCTGCCCGGCCGACGCCGACCAGGACAGCCCCGTCCCAAGGAGGAATGGGTGGCCCAGCACACCCTGAGGAGCGGATGCATCGTGGTCGCCGCGGCATGCGCCCTCGCTTCGGGGGCTCTGCCCCTGACCACGGCCACGGCCTCGGCCACAGCCGACACCCCCACCGAGACGGTCATACCGGCCGCGCTGCTCAACGACCCGCCCCAGGACGCCATCGCCTTTGCGGGCACCGGTGGCTTCCTGCACCAGTCAGACGCGCAGTCCACCTTCGTGTGGACGAAGTACGCGGGCGGGCCGGACATCCCTCTACCGGAGATCGGCAGCAATGGCTGGATCCCCGCCGCCTCGGGTGCGGGCTCCGACGTCGTGGCAACCCCGTCCGCCGATGGCTACCACCTGCACGACATGGACTCCGGAACGACGACTACCATCACGCCCGGTACCGGCCAAAGTTACGTCGGAACCTTCGGCTCGCGCGTGCTGACGGTCACCAGGGCCGCGGACGGAACGGTCACGGGCTTTCATGTGCTCGGCACGGCGGACGGACAGCAGACTGACACACCAGTCACCGGATGGCCCGCGGGCGCGATACTGCGCATTCCGGTGCTCGCCGGGGACGCCGACTCCGTGGTGATCTCCTACACCGAGACCGTCAACGGCACTGCCGAGCAGCGGCTGGCGCTGGTGGATCTGGCGACCGGTGCGGTCACGCCCACCATGGGGCCGCTGGCCCCCCGTGCCCGCGTCGTGCTGTCCCGCAAGTACATCGCCTGGTACTCGTGGGCCGGGGCCGACGGGATCGTATCGGCAGGGCAGGTCCACATCGTGTCCCGTACCGCTCCCGGCGGAACAGAGACCACCATCCAGGTCCCGCCTGCGCCGCTGGGTAGCGGGTACAACAGCACCCTGCGCACGATGGGCATAGTCGGCGACTCCCTGCTGATGATCTACGGGGTGACGCACTCCGGTGCGGCCACCACGGACGACAGACTGGGTTACCCGGTCTACGTAATGCCGCTGTCCGGCTCCGGCAGTGTCACCCCCGTCCTCGATCACGCCAACGGAATGAAGCAGGAACCGGACGGCGCCGTCGTCGTAGGCGGCTCGTCCGACACCGACTGGGCGGCCCGCCTATTCACCGCCGGAGCGGACGGCACCCCGACGGGCACGGCCGTGGACTCCGACCCCGTCGCGCCCGCCCCCCTCGACGGCCTGGCCCTCGGCGGCGGCGAGCTGTTCATGGTCCGGCGCGACTCGACCGGCGGGGACTCCGGTTACGACCGGAGCGTCCAGCTCGGTGCCTCGCCCACCTACGGCGCCGAGCAGGGCTTCCTCCTGCCATTCGCTCCCGCCCACTGCGACACCGCGGCCACCTGCAACCCACCCATCGCCACCGGCGACGGCAACATCTCGCAGTTTTGGCCCAACGCCAACACGCAGGGCGATGCCGTCACCGTGCAGACCCCCAACAGCAGGGCGGTCATGGTCACGCCCGGTGCCACCGGCGGCACCCTCGTCGACGCCGAGGGCCCCTACGTGGTCTACAACGGCGCCTCCACCAAGAAGCAGTACATCGGAGACGCCGACGCGGGCGGCACCAGCCACGTCCTGTTCACCCGACCCATCTCCGCCGCCGCACTGTCCGGCTCCACCGTATGGGTCCCCGGTCCCACCGCCGGCACGCTGACCCAGATCGACCTCACCACCCGACGCACCGTCCAGATCATCCCGACCGATACCGCCTGCGTGCCCAGCGAGTTGCAGGCCGCCACCCAGCACTGGGTGTACTGGTCCTGCGGGCCCTCGGGCCCGGCGGGCGTGTACGACCTGGCCACCGGCGAGGACGTCCCCGTACCCGCCCATCTCGCCCAGCTCGGCGACGGATTCGTCGTCGAGCACGACACGACAACGGGCAAACTCACCCTCACCGACGTGCACACCGACGCCGCGACCACCAGCGACCTGGCCGACCTTCCCGTCGGACCGGTCGCCGACGACCGGCGGGTGACCTGGGCCGTCGACAAGTACCAGGGCGGCATCGCCTACCTGGACAGCGGGAAGAACGTCCACGTCGTCGCCCCCCACATCCCCGCCTCCACCCCCGCACCCGCCGCAGGCTCCTTCATCTACCCGGGGCAGCACCTGCTCCCGGGGCACAGCCTGAGCAGCTCCACGATGACGCTGACCATGCAGGCCGACGGCAATCTCGTGGCCCGGCTGAACACCGGCAAGGGCAGCGGCCAGGTGGTGTGGTCGACCGGGACGAGCGGCAACTCCCGTGCGTACGCGGTGATGCAGGCGGACGGCATTCTGGTCGTCTACAAGAACGACGGCGGCCCAGGCGTGGGGGGCGCCCTGTGGTCGAGCAAGACGTACGGCAATCCGGGCGCGTACGCCACCGTGCAGGACGACGGCAACATCGTCGTCTACGGCAAGGCGAGCACCTCACCGCTGTGGAGGAGCGGCACCAACGCGCGGCCGCAGACCGTCACCTCCGGCACCACCCTCAAGCCCGGCTGGTGGACCCAGGGCAGCTACACCCGCCTGGTCATGCAGATAGACGGCAACCTGGTGATGTACCGCCGGCGTGACGGCGCCGCCATCTGGTCAAGCCGCACCTCCGGCCACTCCGGCGCGTACGCCGTGATGCAGACGGACGGCAACCTCGTCGTCTACAAGAACGGCGGCGGCCCCGGCAAGGGCGGCGCCCTGTGGTCCACCCACACCAGCGGCCACTCCGGCGCCTACGCCACGATGCAGAACGACGGCAACCTCGTCGTCTACACGAGCACCGGAGGGCCGGGCAAGGGCGGCGCCCTGTGGGCCACCGGCACCAACACAACCGCACGATGACTAAGCCCTGACCACCGCCGTGCACAACACGGGGCCGCGCACACCGCGGCCCCGTCAGGGCACGACCAGGACCCTCCGCCTCTGCGAGCAAGAGGCCTGTCGTCACCGCAATTGGTGAGTACGATCGCGGCGCATGGGCGTCCGCATGAGGGGCGTGCCCCGGCTGGCTGGGAGGGAACCGTGCCTCACGACAAACACGATGGGCCAGTTGAGAAGCCGTATCTCAACCGAACGTGATCGCTTGATTTCTACTGGTCAGGCATGGTCTGGCTCGGAATGAGGGAGGCATGCGGCGTCTTGTTTCGG
>NZ_JBVIJE010000055.1:0-20865 GCF_055581585.1 Streptomyces sp. NPDC031426 | reverse complement strand
CGCGATGCTCACGGCGTCCGTCAGGTACGGCGTGACCTCGTCCTCGGTCGCCTGCACCGCCACCATCGCACCACCGGACGGCAGCTCCTGCATCAAACGGCCACGCGCAGCCACCAGCGTGCACGCTTCCTCCAGCGACAGCACACCCGCACAATGCGCCGCCGCGATCTCACCGATCGAGTGACCGGAGACGAAGTCCGGCCTGATGCCCCATGATTCGAGGAGCCGGAACAGCGCCACCTCCACCGCGAACAACGCGGGCTGGGTGTACGCCGTCTGGTCGATCAGTTCCGCATTGTCGCCGAACAGCGCCTCACGCAGGGGAAGTTCGAATCGCGCGAAGACCTCGTCCAGGGTCTCGGCGAACACGGGGTAGGCGTCGTACAGCTCCCGGCCCATCCCCAGCCGCTGACTGCCCTGACCGGTGAACAAGAACGCCGTCTTGCCCGCCACCACCGACCCGGTCACCAGGCCGGCCACCGCGCCGCGTCCCTCGGCCAGAGCCTCAAGCCCCGCCAGCAACCCGTCACGGCCGTCCGCCACGACCACCGCACGCCGCTCCAGAGCAGCACGCGTCGTCGCCAACGAGTACGCCACATCAACCGGTTCAAGACCACTGTCCTCGGCGACACGGTCGAGCAGGCGCCGGGCCTGCGCCCGCAGCGCCTCCTCGGTCCGGCCCGACAGCACCCACGGCACCACCGGCAGTGCCATGGCAGTCACCGGCGTGTCATCGACCGTGGGTGCCTGCTCGATGATCGTGTGCGCGTTGGTGCCGCTCACGCCGAAGGCCGAGACCGCGGCCCGGCGCGGCCGACCGGTCTCCGGCCACTCACGGGCCCCGGTCAGCAGTCGCACCGTACCCGCCGACCAGTCGACGTCCGGCGTCGGCTCGTCCACATGCAACGTCCTCGGCAGCACACCATGGCGGATCGCCATCACCGTCTTGATGATTCCGGCGACACCCGCGGCGTTCTGGGTGTGTCCGATGTTGGACTTCAGCGAGCCCAGCCAGAGCGGCCGGTCCTCGGGACGCTCCTGCCCGTAGGTGGCCAGCAGCGCCTGCGCCTCGATCGGGTCGCCCAGCCGGGTTCCGGTGCCGTGCGCCTCGACCGCGTCGATCTGGTCGGCCGTCAGGCGGGCGTTCTCCAGTGCCTGGCGGATGACACGCTGCTGTGCGGGTCCGTTGGGGGCGGTCAGGCCGTTGCTGGCGCCGTCCTGGTTGACGGCGCTGCCGGCGACGATCGCCAGCACCCGGTGGCCGTTGCGGCGGGCGTCCGACAGCCGCTCGACGAGCAGCACGCCCACGCCCTCGGACCAGCCGGTGCCGTCCGCCGCCGCGGCGAACGACTTGCAGCGACCGTCGGCGGACAGCCCCCGCTGCCGGCTGAACTCCACGAACACATCGGGGGTGGCCAGTACGGTCACGCCGCCGGCGAGCGCCAGGGAGCACTCGTTCTGGCGCAGTGCCTGCACGGCGAGGTGGAGGGCGACGGAGGACGACGAGCAGGCGGTGTCGATGGTGGCCGCCGGTCCTTCCAGGCCGAAGGCGTAGGCGATGCGGCCGGAGACCACGCTGGACGCGGTGCCGGTGAGGAGGTGGCCCTCGACGCCGTCCGGCAGCTCGTACTGGCCGGCGCCGTAGGCCTGGGAGGACGCGCCGATGAACACGCCGGTCCTGCTGCCCCGCGCGGCGGAGGGGTCGATGCCGGCGCTTTCGAACGCCTCCCAGGACGCCTCCAGCAGGATCCGCTGCTGCGGGTCCATCGCCAGCGCCTCGCGCGGCGAGATCCCGAAGAAGTCCGGATCGAACTGGGCGGCGTCGTGCAGGAAGCCGCCCTCGCGCGCGTAGGAGGTGCCTTCGTGCTCGGGGTCGGGGTCGTACAGCGACTCGACGTCCCAGCCGCGATCCGTGGGGAAGCCGGAGACGGCGTCCTGGCCGTCGGCCACCAGGCGCCACAGGTCCTCCGGCGACCGTACCCCTCCGGGGAACCGGCAGCTCATGCCGACGATCGCGATCGGTTCCCGGGATGCCGCGGTGAGCTGCTGGTTCTGTCGACGCAACCGCTCGGTTTCCTTGAGCGAGGCCCGTAGCGCTTCAACGATCTTTTCGTTGGGGGTTGTCATCTTGTACTCCGCACTTCGGGCGCGTCAGGGCTGGTTGCTGTCGAGCGCCATATCGATCAGATGCTGCACGTCCAGCCCGTCGATGTCGTCGGGGGACAACCCCTGATCGCCGTCGTCGGTGGCTGGGGTCGGCTGGGGGTCGGCGAGTTCCAGCAGTGCCTCCAGCAGGCCCGCCTCACGGATGCGGCTGAGCGGGAGGGCCGCGAGCCTCCTGCGCAGCTCGGCCTCCTGCGGGTCGCCGTCCGGCGCGGGGCCGGTGCCGCCGTCGGGCAGCAGCGCGGCCAGCAGGTGCCGGGCGAGCGCGGCGGGGTTCGGGTAGTCGAACACCAGGGTGGCGGGCAGGGAGAGTCCGGTGGCGGTCCTGAGCCGGTCGCGGAGCTCGACGGCGGTCAGGGAGTCGAAACCCAGTTCCTTGAAGGCACGGCCGGCCTCGACGGCGTCGGGCGAATCGTGCCCCAGGGCGAACGCCGCATGTGTGCGTACCAGGTCGAGCAGCAGCGTCGTACGGTCGTTCGTGTCGAGCCCGGCCAGCTGCTCGCGCAGAGCGGGGGCTTCGCCCGCCGGGTCGCGGGGTGTGCCGTCGCCGTCGCCGCGCAGGGCCGCGCGTACCTCCGGCAGGTCCGCGATGAGCGGGCGGGGACGTGCGGCGGTGAAGGCTGGTGCGAAGCGTGTCCAGTCCACGTCGGCGACGGTCACGGTGGCCTCGGGGGCGCCGACGGCCTCCCGCAGTGCCGCCAGGTTGGTCTCCGGTGCCATGGGCGGCAGTCCTCGGCGGCGCAGCTGTTCCTCCGCGTCCCCTTCGGCGGCCATGCCGCCGTCCGCCCAGGGGCCCCAGGCGATGGCGGTCGCCGCCAGTCCGCGCGCCCGGCGCTGCTCGGCGAGCGCGTCGAGGAAGGCGTTGGCAGCGGCGTAGGCGCCCTGTCCACCGCTGCCCCACACGCCGGCGATCGACGAGAACAGCACGAAGGCGTCCAGCGTGTCGTCCTGGAAGAGGGCGTCCAGGTGTACGGCGCCGGTGGTCTTGGCGGCGACCACCTCCGCGAACTCCGGCAGGGCCGTCGCGGTGCCCGGGGGCTGCGACACGCCCGCGGCGTGCACGACCGCCCGCACCGGCGCGCCGTCCGCGGCGAGCTTGCCGACGAGGGCCTGGAGTGCGGACCGGTCGGCCACGTCGCAGGCCGCGATCGTCACCTCGGCACCCAGGCCGGACAGTTCGGCGGTCAGCCGGGTCGCGCCCGGGGCGTCGGCTCCGCGGCGGCTGAGCAGCACCAGCCGGTCGGCGCCGTTGCGGGCCAGCCAGCGGGCGACGTGGGCACCGAGTGCGCCCGTGCCGCCCGTGACCAGCACCGTGCCGCGCGGTGTCCAGGAGCCGGCGGGACCGGTGGTGTCCTGGGGCGCGCGTTCGAGTCGGCGCAGGTAGGTGCCGGAGGGCCGGACCGCCACCTGGTCCTCACCGCCGCCGGCGGTGAGGACGCCGACCAGCCGGTCGGCGGTCCGCTCGTCGATGGTCTCCGGGAGGTCGACCAGTCCGCCCCAGTGCTCGGGCTCCTCCAGCGCCGTCACCCGGCCCAGACCGGCGACCTGGGCCTGGAGGGCGCTGAGCAGCGGGTCGCCGGCGTCCACCGAGACCGCGCCGCGGGTGACGCACCACAGCGGCGCGCCGATGCCGGCCGACGGGAGGGCCTGTGTCACGGCGGCGGTCAGCGCCAGTCCGGCAGGGACTGCGGGGTGCCGGGGATGCGGCTGCTCGTCCAGCGCGAGCAGGGAGAGCACACCGGTGACGGGTGCGGCGTCGGGCACCTCGGCGGCCGCTCGCCGCAGCCGCTCGGCCAGCGCCCCGGCGTCCTCGTCCGGCACGCCGACGGGGACACGCACGATGCCGGCCCCGGCGCGCTCCAGTGCGCTGGTGAGGCTGCCGATCCAGGGGGCGTCGGACGGTGCGGTCGGCACGATGGTCAGCCAGGTCCCGGCCATGCGCGGGGCCGCCGGCTCAGGATGGTCCTGCGTCTCCGACCGCCGCTTCCACACGACGCGGTAGCGACGCTCGGCCACGGTCGAGCGTTCGCGCTGCTGCCGGTGCCACGACGCCAGCGCCGGGAGTACGGCGCGGAGCGGCTGGTCCGCGTCCACGGCCAGTTCGGCGCCGAGTCCGCTCAGGTCTTCGCGTTCGACCGCCGCCCAGAAACGCTCGTCCACGGCGTCCGGCGCGCTGCCGACCGGCGTTCCCACGGCCGCTTCGGGCGCTTCGGACGCTTCGGGCCAGAACCGCCGGCGCTGGAAGGCGTAGGTGGGCAGGTCGACGCGGCGGGCGCCGGTCCCCGCGAAGTACGCCTGCCAGTCGAGGTGTGCGCCGCGCGCGTGGGCGCGGCCCAGTGCGGTGGTCAGCGTCCGGGCCTCCGGCCGTCCCCTGCGCAGGACGGGCAGGCACATCGCGTCGGAGCCGTCGAGGCAGTCCTGGACCAGCGCCGAGAGCACCCCGTCCGGGCCGAGTTCGACGAATGTGGTGACCTGCTGCGCCCGGAGCGCCCGCACGCCGTCCAGGAACCGCACCGCCTCGCGGACATGCCGAACCCAGAACTCCGGTGTGTCCATTTCGCCGGGGCCCACCACGGCTCCGGTGAGACACGAGACGACCGGCGTGGCCGGCGGGCGGTAGACGAGTCCCTCGGCGACCTTCCGGAAGTCGGCCAGCATGCCCTCCATGAGCGGCGAGTGGAACGCGTGGCTGACCGCGAGGCGCTTGGTCTTCACGCCATGTCCGGCGAGAGCGGACGCGATCCGCGACACCTCACTCTCCTCGCCCGCGATGACCACCGAAGTGGGGCCGTTGACGGCCGCGATGCCGACCTGGTCGGTCAGATACGGCGTGACCTGGTCCTCGGTGGCCTGGACGGCCACCATGGCGCCACGGTCGGGCAGTTGCTGCATCAGGCGCGCCCGAGCGGACACCAGAGTGCAGGCGTCCTCCAGGGACAGCACACCCGCGCAGTGCGCCGCGGCCAGCTCGCCGATGGAATGGCCCGCCAGGAAGTCCGGCTGCAGACCCCAGGCCTGCAGCAACCGGAAGAGTGCGACCTCGATCGCGAACAGGGCCGGCTGTGCGTATGCCGTCTGGTCGAGCAGGTCGCCCTGCTCACCGAAGAGTACGTCCTTCAGGGCGGGGTCGAGCCCCTGGCACACCTCGTCGAACGCCTGGGCGAAGACCGGGTAGGTGTCGTGGAGTTCCCGGCCCATGCCCAGGCGCTGGCTGCCCTGACCGGTGAACAGGAACGCCAGTTTGCCCTCCGTCGGCACATCCTGCGCGGTGCCGGCCGGCGGCTCGCCGTCGGCCAGGGCGCGCAGTTGCCGCGCGAGCGCCTCCTCGTGATCGGCATCGACGACCAGTACGGCCCGCTGCTCCAGCGCGGCACGACCCGTCGCCAGGGAATAGGCGACGTCCAGGGGGCGCAGCCCCGGCTGTGCGGCAAGCTGCCCGTGCAGCCGCTCGGCCTGCTCACGCAGTGCCCGCCCGCTGCCGGCCGACAGCGCGAAGGGCAGCACCGGCAACACCGCACCCGGAACCGCCCCGGCCTCCGCCTCCACCTCGGGCGCCTGCTCGATGATGGTGTGGGCGTTGGTGCCGCTGATACCGAAGGACGACACACCCGCCCGGCGGGGACGGCCGGTCTCCGGCCACTCCCGCGCCTCCGTCAGCAGCGACACCTCGCCCGCCGCCCAGTCCACATGCGGCGTCGGCTCATCGACGTGCAGGGTCCGCGGCAGCACACCGTGCCGCATCGCCATCACCATCTTGATGATCCCGGCGACACCGGCAGCCGCCTGCGTGTGACCGATGTTCGACTTCACCGACCCCAGCCACAACGGCCGGTCCTCGCCACGCTCCTGCCCGTAGGTGGCCAGCAGCGCCTGCGCCTCGATCGGGTCACCGAGCGTCGTACCCGTGCCGTGCGCCTCCACCGCATCCACGTCCGACGCCGACAGACCCGCCGAGGCCAGCGCCTGACGGATCACCCGCTGCTGCGAAGGACCGTTCGGCGCCGTCAGACCATTGCTCGCACCATCCTGGTTCACCGCCGAGCCACGGACCACCGCCAGCACCGGGTGACCGTTCTTCCGGGCATCCGACAGCCGCTCCACCAGCAGCATGCCCACACCCTCACCCCAGCCCGTACCGTCCGCACCCGCCGCGAACGCCTTGCAGCGGCCGTCGGCCGACAGGCCACCCTGACGGCTGAACTCGGTGAACGTGCCGGGCGTCGACATCACGGTGACGCCGCCGGCCAGGGCGAGCGCGCACTCGCCGTTGCGCAGGGCCTGGATCGCCCAGTGCAGGGCGACCAGCGAGGAGGAGCACGCCGTGTCCACCGTCACCGCGGGGCCTTCGAGGCCGAGGACGTAGGCGACCCGGCCGGATATGACGCTGCTCGCATTGCCGGTCATCACGTGACCGGCGACGGTGTCCGCCATGTCGTCGAGTCCGGTGTCGTAACCGCTGTACGCGGCGCCGACGAACACTCCGGTGCGGGAGCCCCGCAGCGCGCCCGGGTCGATCCCGGCGCGTTCGAAGGCCTCCCAGGAGGTCTCGAGGAGCAGCCGCTGCTGCGGGTCCATCGCCAGTGCCTCGCGCGGGCTGATGCCGAAGAACGCCGCGTCGAACCGGTCCGCGTCGTGCAGGAAGCCGCCCGCCCGGGCGGGGCCGCCGTCCGGCGCGTACGAAGCCGCGCCCGCGTCCCAGCCGCGGTCGACGGGGAAGCCGGAGATGGCGTCGCTCCCCGACTCCAGCAGCTGCCAGAGCTCTTCGGGCGAGGCCACGCCACCGGGGTAGCGACAGCTCATGGCCACGACAGCGATGGGATCGTCGCCACCGGCACGGCCCGCGAGCGGTACGGCTTCGACGGCGGCGCCGGTCGCGTTCCCGGTGCCGAGGAGCGTGTCGGCCAGATGGCGGGCGAGCGCCGAGGCGTTGGGGTAGTCGAAGACGAGCGTGGTCGGCAGCCGCAGTCCGGTCGCCGTGTTCAGCCGGTTGCGCAGGTCCACGCCGGTGAGGGAGTCGAAGCCCACGTCCTTGAACGCCCGTGCCGGCTCCACCGACTCCGGTCCGGAGTGGCCCAGCACGGCCGCCACATGGGTGCGCACGAGCTCCAGCAGAGTCCGCTCCT
Organism: Streptomyces sp. NPDC031426; assembly: GCF_055581585.1. NCBI lineage: Bacteria > Bacillati > Actinomycetota > Actinomycetes > Kitasatosporales > Streptomycetaceae > Streptomyces > Streptomyces sp. NPDC031426. The sequence goes on along the minus strand of NZ_JBVIJE010000055.1, from coordinate 13,579 downwards.
GGTCGGCGGGGAGCAGTCCGCGCAGCCGGACGGCCAGCGTCGAGCCGCCGTCGGCCGCCGTCCCGGCACCACGCCGCCGAGGGGCGCGGATCAGCGTACGGAACACCGGGGGGACCGATCCGGTGCCGGCCGCTGCGTCGCGTATCGCCGCGAGGTCCAGGCGGGCGGGGAGGAGAACGGATCGCTCACTGCGCAGGGCCCTGTCGAACAGGGCCATGCCCTCCGCCGAGGAGAGCGCGCCCATGCCGGCCCGTGCCATGCGCCGCAGGTCGGCCTCGTCCAGACCGCCGGTGATTCCGCTGGCCTCGGCCCACAGGCCCCAGGCCAGCGAGATCGCCGTCTGGCCCTGGGCGCTCCGGTGCCGGGCCAGCGCGTCGAGGTACGCGTTGGCCGCGGCGTAGTTGGCCTGTCCGGGGCTGCCGAGGACTCCGGCGGCCGCCGAGAACAGCACGAATGCCGACAGGTCCAGGTCGCGGGTGAGGTCGTGCAGGTGCCAGGCGGCGTCCACCTTGGGCCGCAGCACTCGCTCGAGGCGATCGGGCGTCAGCGACGGGAGCACGCCGTCGTCGAGCACGCCCGCGGTGTGCACCACGGCGGTCAACGGGTGCTCGACGGGTACGGAGGCCAGCAGGGCGGCCAGCGCCTCACGGTCGGCCGCGTCGCAGGCGGCCACGTTCACCTCGGCACCCAACTCGGCCAGCTCGGCGGCCAGTTCCTCGGCGCCGTCGGCAGCGAGCCCCCGGCGGCCGGCCAGCAGCAGATGCCGTACACCGTGTTCCGTCACCAGGTGCCGGGCGCACAGCGCACCGAGCGTGCCGGTTCCGCCCGTCACCAGCACCGTGCCCCGCGGGTCGATCGGGCGGGGCTGCCGCTCCGCTCCGGCCGCCACACGGATCAGCCGCGGGGCGAGCGGTCTGCCGCCGCGCACGGCCAGTTCCGGCTCCGTGCACATCAGCGCCTCGGCGGGCACGGTGCCCGCGGGGTCCTCGGCGTCCAGGTCGACCAGGAGGAACCGTCCGGGGTTCTCGGTCTCCGCGGAGCGCACCAGGCCCCAGACGCAGGCACCGGCCAGGTCGGTGACGTCCTCGTCGGCCGTGGCCACGGCGCCGCGCGTGACGAAGGCCAGGCGCGAGCCGGCGAAGCGTTCGTCCGCCAGCCACGCCTGGGCCAGGGCGAGCGCCCACTGGGCCGCGGCGTGCGCGGCATGCGGGGCTTGTGCCGCCCGCGTGGTGTGCTCCGCATGCGGCTGCGGATCGCCGGATGCCGGGGGCGGGCAGGACACGAGGATCACGTCCGGGACGGTCATGCCTGCGTCGGCGGCCGCGGCGAGCGCGGCCAGGTCGTCGTACCGCTCCATGGCCGGGTCGGCCGTTTCGAGCGGGTGTGCCGCGATCAGCGCGGTGGAGACCGGCTCGGCGTCGGGGGCGACGGCCTCGGACCAGACCGGCTCGAACAGGGGCGCCAGACCGGTGGCACGCGCGCCGTCGGCCGGGACGGTTTCCGCCGCCGGACGCAGGGTGAGGCGGTCGACGCGGGCCACCGGCGCACCGGTGGCATCGGCCGCCTCCAGCAGGAAGGTGCCGCTCGCTGCGGGTGTGAGCCGCATCCGCACCTCCGTGGCGCCCACCGCGTACAGCGCGACGTCGTGCCAGACCGCCGGTACGAGCGGGGCGCCGGAGCCGCACGCCGTGGCGAGGTGCGCGGCTGCCTCCAGCAGCGCGGGGTGCAGGGCGAAGCCGCTCGTGTCCGCGCCCTCGGGAAGCCGCACGTCGGCGCAGAGCTCGTCCCCGCGCCGCCAGACGGCACGCACCCCTTGGTACAGCGGTCCGCACTCGAGGCCGGCCGCCTCGTAATCCTCGTACAGAGCGCCGACTTCGACGCCCTGTGCATCGGGCGGCGGCCATTCCGTCAGCGTGAACGCCGGCCCCGGCGCCGCCGTGTCGAGTACGCCGGTGGCATGGCGCCGCCACGGTACGTCCCTGTCCCCGTCGAGCCGTCCGGCGTGCGAGGAGACGGTGAAAGTCCGCCGTCCGCCCTCACCGGCGGAGTCCACCACGACCTGGACCCGCACCGCACCCTGCGCCGGCACGATCAGCGGTTCGTGGAGCGTCAGCTCCACCAGGTGGTCGCAACCAACCTGGTCGCCTGCGTGGAGGGCCAGTTCGACGTACGCCGCACCGGGCAGCACGGCGTTCCCGGCGAGCCTGTACTGGTTCAGCGAAGGATGGGTCTGCGGGGACAACCGGCCGGTGAACACATACGCGTCGGCACCGGCCACGGGTACCGCGGCGCTCAGCAGCGCGTGACCGGCCTTCTCCAGACCGGCGGCGGTCACGTCACCGGCTCGGGAACCGGGTGCCAGCCAGTAGTGCCGGCGCTGGAACGCATACGTCGGCAGCTCCACCCGCCCTGCGCCGGTACCCGCGAAATGGGCCTCCCAGTCGATGCCGACGCCACGCACCTGCGCCTGCGCGAGGGCGGTGGTCAGGGCCTCGGGTTCGGGACGGTTCGCCCGGAGGGTCGGCACGAAGGCGTGGTCACCGTCGCCGGTAACGCAGTCCTGGGCCATCGCAGACAGGACGCCGTCGGGGCCGAGCTCGACGAAGGTGGTGACGTTCTGGGCTTCGAGCGTGCGGATGCCGTCACTGAAACGGACCGCCTCACGGACATGGCGGACCCAGAAGCCGGGGGCGGTGATCTCGTCCGCGGTTGCGAGGGTGCCGGTGAGGTTGGAGACGACCGGGATGCGCGGGGCCTCGTACGACAGACCCTCGGCAACCCGTCGGAAAGCCTCCAGCATGCCGTCCATGTGCGGCGAGTGGAAGGCGTGACTGACCGTCAGACGCTTCGACTTGCGGCCCTGCTCCTCGAAGCGGGCGGCGATCTGCAGTACGGCGTCCTCGTCACCGGCCACGACCACGGAGGTGGGGCCGTTGACGGCCGCGATGCTCACGGCGTCGGTCAGGTACGGGGTGACCTCGTCCTCGGTCGCCTGCACCGCCACCATCGCACCACCGGACGGCAGCTCCTGCATCAAACGGCCACGCGCCGCGACCAGCGTGCACGCGTCCTCCAGCGACAGCACACCCGCACAATGCGCCGCCGCGATCTCACCGATCGAGTGACCGGAGACGAAGTCCGGCCTGATACCCCACGATTCAAGGAGCCGGAACAGCGCCACCTCCACCGCGAACAGGGCAGGCTGTGTAAACGCCGTCTGGTTGAGCAGCTGAGCGTCATCGCCGAACACCGCTTCCCGCAGGGGAAGTTCGAACCTGGCGAAGACCTCGTCCAGCGCCTCGGCGAACACGGGATACGCCTCGTAGAGTTCCCGCCCCATGCCCAGCCGCTGACTGCCCTGCCCGGTGAACAAGAACGCCGACTTGCCCGCCACCACCGACCCGGTCACCAGGCCGGCCGCCGCACCGCGCCCCTCGGCCAGCGCCCCAAGCCCCGCCAGCAGACCGTCACGGCCACCCGCCACGACCACCGCACGCCGCTCCAGAGCAGCCCGCGTCGTCGCCAACGAGTACGCCACATCAACCGGTTCAAGACCACTGTCCTCGGCGACACGGTCGAGCAGGCGCCGGGCCTGCGCCCGCAGCGCCTCCTCGGTCCGGCCCGACAACACCCACGGCACCACCGGCAGTGCCATGGCAGTCACCGGTGTGTCATCGTCCGTGGGTGCCTGCTCGATGATCGTGTGCGCGTTGGTGCCGCTCACGCCGAAGGCCGAGACCGCGGCCCGGCGCGGCCGACCGGTCTCCGGCCACTCACGGGCCCCGGTCAGCAGTCGCACCGTACCCGCCGACCAGTCGACGTCCGGCGTCGGCTCGTCCACATGCAACGTCCTCGGCAGCACACCGTGGCGGATCGCCATCACCATCTTGATGACGCCGCCCACGCCGGCCGCCGCCTGGGTGTGTCCGATGTTGGACTTCAGCGAGCCCAGCCAGAGCGGCCGGTCCTCGGGACGCTCCTGCCCGTAGGTGGCCAGCAGCGCCTGCGCCTCGATCGGGTCGCCCAGCCGGGTTCCGGTGCCATGCGCCTCCACCGCGTCGACTTCGCCGGCCGACAGTTGCGCGCCGGCCAGCGCCTGCCGGATGACTCGCTGCTGCGAGGGACCGTTGGGGGCGGTCAGGCCGTTGCTGGCGCCGTCCTGGTTGACGGCGCTGCCCCGCACCACGGCCAGTACCTCGTGCCCGTTCTTCCGGGCGTCGGACAGCCGCTCGACGAGCAGCACGCCCACGCCCTCGGACCAGCCGGTCCCGTCCGCCGCCGCGGCGAACGACTTGCAGCGGCCGTCGGCGGACAGCCCCCGCTGCCGGCTGAACTCCACGAACACATCGGGCGACGGCATCACCGTCACGCCGCCGACCAGCGCCAGCGAGCACTCGCGCTGCCGCAGCGCCTGAGTGGCCCAGTGCAGGGCGACCAGCGAGGAGGAACAGGCGGTGTCGATGGTGGCCGCCGGTCCCTCCAGGCCGAAGACGTAGGCGACGCGGCCGGAGAGCACGCTGGTGGCGCCGCCGGTCAGCATGAGTCCTTCGAGGTCTTCGGGCGTCTCCTTCAGGTCGGCGCCGTAGCCCATCGATCCGGCGCCGACGAAGACGCCCGTACGGCTGCCCCGCAGTGACACGGGATCGATTCCGGCGCTCTCGAACACCTCCCAGGACGCCTCCAGCAGGATCCGCTGCTGCGGGTCCATCGCCAGCGCCTCACGCGGCGAGATCCCGAAGAACTCGGCGTCGAATTCGGCTGCGCCGTCCAGGAAACCGCCGCCGGTGTTGTAGAAGGTGCCTTTGCGGTCCGGATCCGGATCGGCCATCGCGTCGACGTCCCAGCCCCGGTCGACAGGGAATCCGGAAACGGCGTCCCCGCCGTCGGCCACCAGGCGCCACAGGTCCTCGGGCGACCCCACGCCGCCCGGGAAACGGCAGCTCATGCCGACGATGGCAATGGGTTCCCGGGCGTCCGTCTCCACCTCGTCGAGGCGGCGCCGGGCCCGGCGCAGTTCAGCGGTCACCCATTTCAGATTGTCGAGAAGCTTTTCTTCATTTGCGGTAGCCACCGAAACGTCACCCCCTGGGAAGAGCCGGAAACGGCACGGAATTGTGTGCGCTCATCACGTCAGGAGCGTCCGAATTCGTTGTTGATGATGTCGAAGATGTCGTCGACCGACGCCGATTCCAGGTCGTTGCCGTCGTCCTCACCGGCGGTCGCGCTGTCGGTCTCGTTCCACTTGCGCAGCAGTTTCTCCAGGCGAGAGGTGACGCTCGCGCGTTCCGCGCCGTCCGCCGCGACGGACGACAGGATGAACTCCAGTCGGTCGATCTCGGCGAGTGCGGGGAGCGCCGGTGCGCTCTGCTCGCCGAGGAGTTCGGCTCGCAGGTGTCCGGCGAGAGCGGCCGGCGTCGGGTAGTCGAAGACCAGGCTCGCGGGCAGCCTCAGCCCGCTCGCGGTCCCGAGCCGGTTGCGCAGCTCGACGGCGGTGAGCGAGTCGAAGCCGAGCTCCTTGAAGGCGCGCCCGGCCTCCACGGCGGTGGTGCCGTTGTGCCCCAGCACCGCTGCGACGTGCGTGCGTACCAGGTCCAGCAGCATGTCCTCCGCCTCGGCGCCGGACAGCGCGGACAGCCGCTGCCGCAGCGCCTCGGCGTCCTGCGCCGTGCCGTCGCCCCCTCGTTCGGCCCCGGTGCCGGTGTCCGCCTCGGCGAGCACGCGCCGTACCTCGGGCAGGTCGGCGATGAGGGGACGCGGCCGTGCGGCGGTGAACGCGGGTACGAAACGCTCCCAGTCGACGTCGGCGACCGTCACGGTCGTCTCGGCACGGTCCAACGCTCCCTGCAGAGCGCTGATCGACCGATGTACCGGCAGCACCGGCAGCCCACGGCGGCGCAGTTGCTCGGCGGCCTCGTCGTCGGCCACCAGGCCGCCGTCGGCCCAGGGTCCCCAGGCGATGGCGGTCGCCGCCAGCCCGCGGGCCCTGCGCTGCTCGGCGAGCGCGTCGAGGAAGGCGTTGGCCGCCGCATAGGCGCTCTGGCCTCCGCTGCCCCACACTCCGGCGATCGACGAGAACAGCACGAAAGCGTCCAGTGGCGCGTCGGCGAACAGCGCGTCGAGGTGCGCCGCACCCGTTACCTTGGCGGCCATCACCTCGGCGATGTCGCCGGGACCGGTCCGGGCGAGCGGCGCGTACTGGCCGGCACCTGCGGTGTGCACAACCGCGGTCACGCGGGGCACACCGGCCAGCAGCCCTTCGAGCGCGTCCCGGTCGGTGACGTCGCACGCGGCGACCGTCACCTGGACGCCCATCCCGGTCAACTCGGCGGTCAGCGCCTCGGCTCCGGGTGCCTCGGGGCCGCGTCGGCTGGTGAGCACCAGGTGCTCGGCGCCGTTGCCGGCGAGCCACCGGGCCACGTGGGCACCGAGCGCCCCCGTGCCTCCGGTCACCAGGACCGTGCCCCGAGGCTTCCACGCGCCGGCGGGGGGGACCTGTGTGTCCTTCTCCGACGCGTGGACCAGGCGTCGTACCAGAACTCCCGGTGTCCGCACCGCGAGCTGGTCCTCGTCGCCGGCTCCGGCCAGGACGGCGACCAGGCGCGCGGCGGCACGCCCGTCGAGGGTCTCGGGCAGGTCGACCAGACCGCCCCACCGCTCGGGGTGTTCCAGTGCCACCACCCGGCCCAGCCCCCACACCTGCGCCTGTGCGGCGCTGCGCGGCCGGTCCGACGGCGCGGTGCCCACCGCTCCCTCGGTGACACACCACAGCGGGGCGTCGACGCCGGCCTGCCCGAGCGCCCGGACCAGGTCTCCGGTGCGCAGCACCCCCCGGGAGACCGCCGTGTACCGCGGATGCGACCGCTCGTCCAGCGCCAGCAGCGAGAGGACACCCTGTGGCGTCTCGCCGCCCAGCTCGGCGTGCAGGCGCTCGGCGAGGAGGGCGGGCTCCGTGCGGGTGTCGACGCCGGTGCCGGTGTCCGTGTCCGTACCGGTGTCCGTGTCCGTGAGCGTGATCTGGCGTACGGTGGCGCCCGCTGTGCGCAGCGCGTCGACGACCTCGCGCACGCGGGCGTCGTCCGCCTCGGTGGCGGGTACCACGGTCAGCCAGGTGCCCGTCATCCGCGCCGCGTCCGGCTCGGCCAGCGGCTTCCAGACCACCCGGTAGCGCCAGCCGTCCACCGTGGACTGCTCCTGCCGCTGCCGGCGCCACGCCGACAGTGCGGGCAGTACATCGCTCAGCGGCTGGTCCGCGTTGATCGCCAACTCGGCGGTGAGCGCGGTCAGGTCCGCATTGTCGACGGCCTCCCAGAAGCGGGACTCGGCCGAGTGGTCCGGGGCATCGCCGCCCGGCTCCGCCACGGCGTCCACGGCGTCGTCGAGCCAGTAACGCTCCCGCTGGAAGGGGTAGGTGGGCAGGTCGACGCGGCGGGCGCCGGTGCCGGTGTAGTAGGCCCGCCAGTCGACGGCGATGCCCCGGGTGTGCGCCGCGGCGAGCGCCGTGGCGAGCGTGTCGGCCTCCTGGCGGCCCGCACGGAGCGCGGGAAGGAAGGCATGGTCGTCGCCGGTGACGCACTCCTGCGCCATCGCGGACAGGATCCCGTCCGGTCCGAGCTCGATGAACGTGGTCACGTCCTGTGCTTCGAGGGCACGGATGCCGTCGTGGAAGCGCACGGCCTCGCGGACGTGGCGCACCCAGAAGTCGGGGCTGGTGATCTCCTCGGCGGTCGCCACGGCGCCGGTGAGGTTGGAGACGACCGGGATGCGCGGGGCCTCGTACGACAGCCCCTCCACGACCTTGCGGAAGTCGGCCAGCATGCCGTCCATGTGCGGGGAGTGGAAGGCGTGGCTGACCGTCAGGCGACGGGTCTTGCGCCCCTGCTCCCCGAAGTGGGCGGCGATCTCCAGTACGGCGTCCTCGTCACCGGCCACGACCACGGAGGTGGGGCCGTTGACGGCCGCGATGCTCACGGCGTCGGTCAGGAACGGCGCCACCTCGTCCTCGGCAGCCTGGACGGCCACCATCGCACCACCGGCGGGCAGCTCCTGCATCAGCCGGCCACGGGCCGCGACCAGCGTGCACGCGTCGGCCAGTGACAGCACGCCCGCACAGTGCGCCGCCGCGATCTCACCGATCGAATGACCGGAGACGAAGTCCGGCCTGATGCCCCACGACTCCAGCAGCCGGAACAGCGCCACCTCCACCGCGAACAACGCGGGCTGCGTGTACGCCGTCCGGCCGAGCAGTTCCTCGTCCCCGCCGAACATCACCTCACGCAGCGGACGCTCGAGGTGGGCATCCAGGTGGGCGCACACCGCGTCCAGGGCGTCCGCGAACGTGGGGTGGGCGTCGTAGAGCTCCCGGCCCATCCCCGGCCGTTGACTGCCCTGACCGGTGAACAGCAGCGCCGTGCGGCCGTCGCCTGCCGCGCCCCGGACCACCTGCGGGCACGGCTCGCCCGCCGCCAGCGCGGCGAGCCCCTCCAGCAGGACCTCCCGGTCACCGCCGACGACGGCGGCGCGCAGTTCCAGAGCCGCCCGTGACGTCGCCAGCGAATAGGCGACATCGACCGGACGTGTCTCCGCGCCCGAAGCGAGCCGTACCCGCACACGCTCGGCCTGCGCCCGCAGCGCGGCCTCGGACTTGGCGGACAGCACCCAGGTCTGGACGGCAGGCGGTGTCGCCGGTGCCGTCGCCTCGGTGGTGTGGTCGGCGGGTGCCTCTTCGAGGATGGTGTGGGCGTTGGTGCCGCTGAAACCGAAGGACGACACACCCACCCGGCGGGGACGGCCGGTCTCCGGCCACTCCCGCGCCTCGGTCAGCAACTCCACCGCGCCCGCCGACCAGCCCACGTGCGGCGTCGGCTCGTCGACGTGCAGGGTCTGCGGCAGCACGCCGTGCCGCATCGACAGAACCATCTTGATGACGCCCGCGACGCCGGCAGCCGCCTGCGTGTGACCGATGTTCGACTTGATCGAGCCGAGCAACAGCGGTCGGCCCTCGCCCCGCTCCTGCCCGTAGGTGGCGATCAGCGCCTGCGCCTCGATCGGGTCACCGAGCGTGGTGCCGGTGCCGTGCGCCTCCACCGCGTCGACGTCCGACGCCGACAGACCCGCTGAGGCCAGTGCCTGACGGATGACGCGCTGCTGCGACGGACCGTTCGGCGCCGTCAGACCATTGCTCGCACCATCCTGGTTGACCGCCGAGCCGCGGACCACCGCCAGCACCGGGTGCCCGTTACGGCGGGCATCCGAGAGCCGCTCCACCAGGAGCATGCCCACGCCCTCACCCCAGCCCGTGCCGTCCGCACCTGCCGCAAAGGCCTTCACCCGGCCGTCGGCCGCAAGACCACGCTGCCGGCTGAACTCGATGAACGCGCCCGGCGAGGACATCACCGTCACACCACCGGCCAACGCGAGATCGCACTCGCCGTTGCGCAGCGCCTGCGCGGCCAGATGCAGGGCGACCAGCGAGGACGAGCAGGCCGTGTCCACCGTCATCGCGGGGCCTTCGAGCCCGAAGACGTAGGCGAGCCGTCCGGAGACCACACTCGCCGCGTTGCCCGTGCCCAGGTAACCCTCGATGCCGTCCGGCAGGGTCTGCGCGAACGAGTCGTAGTCCTGGCCGTTGGTGCCCACGAACACACCGGCCTGGCTGCCACGGGCGGTCGCCGGGTCGATCCCGGCCCGTTCGAACACCTCCCAAGTGGTCTCCAGCAGCAACCGCTGCTGCGGGTCCATGGCGAGCGCCTCACGCGGCGAGATCCCGAAGAACGCCGGATCGAACTCGGCGACGTCGTAGAGGAATCCGCCCTCGCGTGTGTAGCACGTGCCCTGCTGGTCCGGGTCGGGGCTGTAGAGGCGCTCGAGGTCCCAGCCGCGGTCGTGCGGGAACTCGGCGATCGCGTCCCCGCCGGTGGCCAGCAACTGCCACAGGTCCTCCGGCGACCGCACGCCGCCGGGGAATCGGCAGGTCATCGCGACGATGGCGATCGGATCGTCCGCCACCTCGGCTGCCCGGGACACCGGGCCGTCGACCGCCGCCCCGGTTCCCAGCAGTTCGGTCCGGAGGTGGTCGGCCAGCGCGGACGCCGTCGGATGGTCGAAGACGAGCGTGGCGGGCAGGTCGACACCGGTCGCCGCGCCGAGCCGATTGCGCAGCTCCACCGCGGTCAGCGAGTCGAATCCGAGCTCCTTGAAGGCCCGTTCCGCTCCGATCGCCGCGGAACCGTTGTGCCCGAGCACTCCGGCCACATGGGTGCGGACCAGGTCGAGGACCGTGCGCTCCTGCTCGGCGCGGGACATTGCGGCGAGCCGTTCCGCGAGCGAAGCTCCCGCACGGCTTCCGGCACCGCCTGCGGCGAGGCCGTCCGCATGGTCGAGGACCCTGCGCACTTCCGGCAGATCTCCGATGAACGGACTGGGCCGCACCGCCACCAGTCCGGGCGTCAGCCGGTCCCAGTCGAAGTCGGCCACGGTCAGCACGGCCTCGCCGGAGTCGACGGCCTGGCGCAGCGCGCGGATGGCCGGGTCGACGGCCATCGGCGGTACGCCACCGCGGCGCATCCGCTCTGCCATGTCGTCGTCGGCGGCCATGCCCGCGGCCCAGGCGCCCCAGGCGATGGAGGTGGCGGGAAGGCCGTCCGTCCGGCGCTGCTGAGCGAGCGCGTCCAAGTAGGCGTTCGCGGCGGCGTAGTTGGCCTGTCCGCTGCTGCCCAGAGTGCCGCTGATCGACGAGAAGAGCACGAACGCCGACAGGTCCAGATCACGGGTGAGCTCGTGCAGATGGCGTGCCGAGTCGGCCTTGGCCTGCCACACGCGCTCGAACCGCTGCGGGGTCAGCGCGTCCAGGACACCGTCGTCGAGCACACCCGCGGTGTGGATCACAGCCGTCAGTTCGGAGCGCAGCGGCTCCAGCAGCCGCGCCAGCGCCTCACGATCGGCCACATCACAAGCGGCGATCGTCACCCGGGCACCCGAAGAGACGAGCTCCGCCTCCAGCTCGGCCGCCCCCGGCGCCTCCGCACCCCGCCGGCTGGTCAGGACGAGGTGGCCGGCTCCGTTGCGTGCCAGCCAGCGGGCGACCTCGGCGCCGAGCGCGCCCGTGCCGCCGGTGACCAGCACGGCGCCCTCCGGGGTCCATGCGCCGTCCTCCGGAACGACCTCGCCCTGCACCGGACGCTCCAGCCGACGCGCGAAGATCCCCGACCCACGCACCGCGACCTGGTCCTCGCCTCCCAGACCGGCCAGCACATCCGCCAACCGACCCAGAGCACGCTCATCCACCACACCCCGCGGCAGATCCACCAGACCGCCCCAGCGCGCAGGAACCTCCAACGCCACCACCCGGCCCAGACCCCACACACCGGCCTGCACCGCACTGCCCAACCGATCCGAACGACCCGTCGACACAGCACCCTGCGTCACACACCACAACGGCGCATGAATGCCCGCATCACCCAATGCCTGTACCAGTACCGCAGAAGCCACGACACCAGCGGCCTCGTCCAACGCCAGCAAAGACAGCACTCCGGAAGCACCAGCCTCTGCGGGCACCGCCGACCGCAGTACCTCGGCAACCTCATGCCGCTCCAGCCCCGCCGACAGCGTCACGGTGCACACATCCACACCCCGGGAGGACAGCACCGCCGCAACGGCCCCGGCCAGACCGGCGTCCACACCCTCGGCCGGTACGACCACCAGCCAACGGCCGGACACCGCCCCGGCCGCACGCCCGGTCACCGGCTTCCACACCACCCGGTAACGCCAGCCGTCCACCACCGACCGCTCACGCACCTGCCGACGCCACGCCGACAACGCCGGCAGGACGGCTTCCAGGGCTTCGCCGTCGGCCGCAGGCATGTCGAGAGCCTCGGCAAGTGATGCGAGATCCTCGCGCTCCACCGCTTCCCAGAAGCGCGCGTCCACCGAGTCGGCTTCGGCCGCATTCCGGCCGGCAACGGGAACAGCGGGGATCTCCAGCCAGTAACGCTCCCGCTGGAAGGCGTAGGTGGGCAGGTCGGCCCGACGTGCACCGGTACCCGTGAAGTGCTTCCGCCAGTCGATCTCGACGCCTCGGACGTGGGCTTGGGCCAGGGCCGTGGTGAGGCTCGTCGCCTCGGGACGGTTCCTGCGCAGCACGGGGATGAACGCGTGGCCGTCCCCGGTGACGCAGTCCTGCGCCATCGCCGAGAGCACACCGTCCGGGCCGAGCTCGATGAACGTGGTGACGTTCTGGGCTTCGAGCGTGCGGATGCCGTCGTGGAAACGGACCGCCTCACGCACATGGCGGACCCAGAAGCCGGGGCTGGTGAGCTCGTCCGGGGTCGCGAGGGTGCCGGTGAGGTTGGAGACGACCGGGATGCGCGGGGCCTCGTACGACAAGCCCTCGGCAACCGCGCGGAAGGCCTCCAGCATCGGGTCCATGTGCGGCGAGTGGAACGCATGACTGACCGTCAGACGACGGGTCTTTCGGCCCTGCTCCTCGAAGCGGGCCGCGATTCCCAGTACGACGTCCTCGTCACCGGCCACGACCACGGAGGCCGGGCCGTTGACGGCCGCGATGCTCACGGCGTCGGTCAGGTACGGGATGACCTCGTCCTCGGCGGCCTGGACGGCCACCATCGCACCACCGGCGGGCAGCTCCTGCATCAGCCGACCACGCGCCGCCACCAGCGTGCACGCGTCCTCCAGCGACAACACACCCGCACAATGCGCCGCCGCGATCTCACCGATCGAATGACCGGAGACGAAGTCCGGGCGCACACCCCACGACTCCAGCAGCCGGAACAGCGCCACCTCCACCGCGAACAACGCAGGCTGCGTGAACGCCGTCCGGTCGATCAGCCCGGCATCATCTCCGAACAGGGCGTCAGCCAGCGGAAGCTGGAAGTGCCCGCAGATCTCGTCCAGTGACCGAGCGAAGGCCGGATAGGCCTCGTACAGCTCCCGGCCCATACCCAGCCGCTGGCTGCCCTGGCCGGTGAACAGGAAGCCGAGCTTCCCGGCGGTCGTGGAGCCCTTGACCACTCCGGCGGGCGATTCCCCGCTCGCCAGAGCGCCCAGCTGCTGCAGGAACTCCTCGCGGTCACCGGCGACCAGCACCGCCCGTTCCTCGAAGGCGGCTCGACCGATCGCCAGCGAATAGCCGACATCGGTGAGCCGTATGCCGGAGTGGTCCTCCACATAATTGCGCAGCCGCTCCGCCTGGGCGTGCAGTGCTTCGGCGCTCTTGGCGGACAGCACCCAAGGCACGACACTCGGAGTCTTCGGAGCGCTGTCACCGCCCTCGACCTGTACCGGCTCGTCATCGAAAGCCGGTGCCTGTTCGATGATGGTGTGGGCGTTGGTGCCGCTGATACCGAACGAGGAGACGCCCGCCCGGCGAGGGCGGCCGGTCTGCGGCCACTCCCGCGCCTCGGTCAGCAACTCCACCGCGCCCGCCGACCATTCGACGTGCGGCGTCGGCTCGTCGACGTGCAGCGTCTGCGGCAGCACACCGTGCCGCATCGCCATCACCATCTTGATCACACCGGCCACACCGGCCGCGGCCTGCGTGTGACCGATGTTCGACTTGATCGAG
>NZ_JBVIJE010000054.1:0-23573 GCF_055581585.1 Streptomyces sp. NPDC031426 | reverse complement strand
ACATTGTGGGAGGACCTCCTCGTGGACAACGGCCTCCTCGTGGACTCGGTCGACATCCTCGACGCGCCCGAAGACGGCAACCCGGTCTCCGTCCGTCTCTTCCGAGCCCATCGGCGCGCCTGAATCAGCAACACCGGTCACGTACGATCCGCTGTCCGGCCGAAGGACTGAGCAGACGACGAGATCCCCACCGGGCAGGCGGGGATCCCGTCAGGCCGACAGACCAGCAGTCTGAGGCGATTGAGACCGAACGTCGAACCCTGCAACTGAGCTTTTCTACCTCATGCCGATACGCCGCTTCTTGTGCACTCGGATCGAGGATCAGCCGATTTTGCGCCTGAACCAGTCGCCGCCCGGCCCACCCAGAGAACGCTCGAGGTACTGCTGCAGGGAGAAGGCCACGCGCCAGCGTCCGTCACTCTCGTGATCCCACACGAAAACATCGTCATCACGTTCTGGTTCCCGCACGAACCCAAACAGGTCACCACCCGGTCCACCCCCGAAGAACAAGATGGGATCAAACGACATGTAAAGCTGCTTGAGATCTGGAGAATTTCTCAGTTCACGGTTCTCTTGCAGGATCTCCCGGGCTCCCCAGACGACAGGAAGCCCATATCGTCCGGAAACCCCCCCGACCTCCAGAAGCAGACTCCGCAGATCACTCGGGATTCGGCACCCTAGAGCCGCTTCGAGCTCGGCAAGTACAGCCTCCTTCTCCGCTCCTCGCAGAGTGGCCTCCGGAGAGATGCCCTGGATGATCTCGATCCACATGGAATACCCCTAGCCGTTTCCTTGCACATTCCAGGCCTGTCAGCCTAGCGGATTCGCGGCGAGAACCAGTGCCCCAACTGGTCATCGACCATCGTGGCATAGTCCAGGACAGCATCACGTGTCGGAGTCTGACCAATTTCCTTGTTCGCTGAATAGAACGCGTTCCACAAATTGCGAATCTCACTGAGATGCACCCTGTTGTTCACCGCCCCCACAGGTATGCCTCGAAGATTTTCAAGCGAATGGATTTCATCTTCAGTGAACAATCCTGGATACAGCTTCAGGACGTTCTGCTCGACAGCGTGGTGCACCCAGACCTTACCGGCCTGAGCCGGATTGGCCTCGAAGAATATGTTGTTGTAGTCCGTCCGCCCACCAGAATTTCCGACGCTCGCACGCTTTCGGACGGGAATAGTGTCGCCTTCCGGGGCTGTCGACGTCACCGCCACCGGGTACGCCCACGTCCGGCTCCGCCTCCAGCGCCAAGCCATCGACCTTCTCGGACACGCACTCGGCAACGTCGCCGACAGCTCAGTCGAGCCCGACGACGGCAACGACCCGCCGCTTTGTGCAGCGCCTGTCCGTTGACGTTGCCGTCAGCTACTGCCGTCAAGACGCAGTGAAGCCCCGCCGGAGCACTCCGGCGGGGCTTCATCATGTAAATCCCGAAATTCCTACCGTGGCCGCAATGCGTTCGCGGCGAGGAAATCTAGGAATCCCATTCCTTCGCTAGTCAGCGATCCATCCTCGTGATCCAGGAAGAAGACCCCGTCGATCGCCTCGTCGCCATCGCGGGAAAATCCCCACAGGTCGCCAGTTCCTACGGGAGCGAATGCATAGAAGTTCGCCGGACACCATGACTGGGAGTTCACGGCGACGACATCGTCACGCTGAGGCGAGTCGGAGCGCGCCGGAAAGATGTCCATGAATCCGAACGCCCCTCCTCCAATTTCCGACATGAACCTCAAGTAGTCGGCGGGGAGTGAGATCGAAAGCTCCCTCCGAACATGGTCCAAGTCCTCTTCCGTTGCACGCATCGGCTCAAATCCCGCAAGCCACCATGGGTGCAACCTGCGAGTTTCGTCGATCAGTGCTACGAAGTCAGCGAAGTCCATCTATGTCGCCCCTCATTCATCCGCAGGTGGGCCAATTATCAAACCACGCCTCCGGCCCGTAGGCGCTGCCCCACCCTTGCTCCATGGATCGGTACCACCAGTGAAGCTGAGTATCTTCCTTTCTCATCTCCTTGGTGACGCCCTGGTTGAACTTATTTCGATGGATGTCGGCGTTAAGGTGGAAGTCCTGATCCAACTCATGAATCGGGGATCCCGCCTCTTGGTCGGCGTGATGGATCTGCAGGCGATCGCCGAGACTTTCCGGACGCAGCCCGCGTGTCAGGAGCGGGATGCCGTCCGGCCGGTGCCCCGCGCGCGTCGGGCCGTCCCTGGCGGGGAACCGCCGGCTCGGGCAACGTCTTCCGGCCAGCCCACTACGCCAGGATCTCCTGCTTGGCCACCGCCTCCGCGTGGGCACGTACGTGGTCCAGGAACCGGGTGGAGTTCGGTGGCAGGGTGCGTGGGGTCAGCCAGGCGATGCCGATGTCCCGGGCCGCCGCCACGTCGGTGACCTGGAGGTACGACGGTCCGCCGGTGAGCGCGGCGGCGTGCGGGCGCGGTACGAGGGCGACGCCTAGCCCGGCCCCGACCAGGCCGCGCAGGGTGGCCACCTCGTCCCCCTCGAAGCCCACCCGGGGGCTGAAACCGGCCTGGGCGCACAGTGCCTCGGTCACCGAGCGCAGGCCCTGTTCGTTCCGCAACAGGATGAACGGCTCCTCGGCGACCTCGGCCAGCCGCGCCCGTCGGCGCTGGGCCAGCCGGTGCCGGGGAGGTACGGCCAGCCACAGCGGCTCGACCAGCAGACGGCGCCAGGTGATCAGGGGGTGGCCGGGGTCGCCGGCGGTCAGGAGCAGGTCGGCGGTGCCGTCAAGCAGCGCGGCCACGAGGTCGGCCTCACTCCCCTGGCGCAGCTCGAACCGGGAGAGCGGGAAGCGCTCGCGGAAGCCGGTGATCAGCGGGGGCAGCAGCCAGGTGCCCAGCGAGTGCAGGAAGGCCAGCGGGATGAGACCCGCCTCGGGGGCCACCGTCTCGTGGACCGCGCGCAGTCCGCGGTCCAGCCGCTCCAGCGCCGCCTCCGCGTGGTCCTTGAACGCGCGGCCGGCCGGCGTGAGCCGCAGGACGCGCCCCACCTGCTGGAAGAGCTCGGCCCCGACCTCGGTCTCCAGGCGCCGCAGGGCCCGGGAAAGGGCCGGCTGGGTCAGGTGCGCCTCCGCCGCGGCCTGGGTCACCGTCGCGCCGTCCGCCACGGCCACGAAGCAGCGCAGTACCTGCAGGTCCATGCGATCCATGCTACTGGCGCATGGGTTCTAGCGCATTCAGTCATTGGACGCATGGAACTTCCGGCGCCACCCTGGGAGGGACAGGGCGACCGACGGGTCGCGACCCCGGACACGTCTGGAGCGACGATGAGTACCCAGTGGAAGGCCCGCGCCGACCGGTTCGAGACCTCCGCGCGCGGCCGCGCTGTACTGGCCGACCCCCGGCTGAACCGCGGCACGGCGTTCACCGAGCAGGAGCGCCGGGAGCTGGGCCTGGACGGGCTGATCCCGCCCCGGGTCCTGACCCTCGACCAGCAGGCCGACCGGGCGTACGGCCAGTACTCGGCCCAGCCCACCGACCTGGCCAAGCACGTCAACCTCGCGGCCCTGCACGACCGCAACGAGGTGCTGTTCTACCGGCTGCTGAGCAATCACCTCTCGGAGATGCTGCCCATCGTGTACACGCCGACGGTCGGTACGGCCATCGAGCGGTACAGCACCGAGTACCGGCGGCCGCGGGGCATCTACCTGTCGGTCGACGCGCCCGAGGACATGGAACGGGCCCTGCGCGCCTCCGGACTGGGCGCCGAGGACGTCGACCTGGTCGTGGCGACCGACGGCGAGGCCATCCTGGGCATCGGCGATTGGGGCGTGGGCGGCATCGACATCTCCGTCGGCAAGCTCGCCGTCTACACCGCCGCCGCCGGCATCGACCCGGCCCGCGCGCTCGCCGTCGTCCTCGACGTCGGCACCAACCGCAAGCAGCTCCTCGACGACCCGCTGTACCTGGGCAACCGCCACCCCCGGGTGGACACCGAGACCTACGACGCGTTCATCGAGCGCTACGTCAGCACCGCGGAGCGCCTCTTCCCCGACGCGCTGCTGCACTTCGAGGACTTCGGTCCGGCCAACGCGCGCCGCATCCTCGACCGCTACCGGGGTGAGCACTTCGTCTTCAACGACGACATCCAGGGCACGGGCGCGGTCAACCTGGCCGCCGTGCTGTCCGGCGTTCGGGCCAGCGGGATGCCGTTGCCCGAGCACCGGGTCGTGGTCTTCGGCGCCGGTACGGCGGGCATGGGCATCGCCGACCAGTTGCGGGACGCCATGGTCGCGGAGGGGCTGAGCAGTCAGCAGGCCACCGCCCGTTTCTGGGCCGTGGACCGCTACGGGCTGGTCACCCGGGACCAGGAGGGTCTGCGCGACTTCCAGGCCCCCTACGCGCGGTCCGCCGACGAGGTCGCCGACTGGCAGCGGGACGAGGAGGTCGGCGGCTACTCGCTGGAGGAGGTGGTGCGCCGGGTGCGGCCCACCGTGCTGATCGGCACCTCGGGACAAGGCGGTGCCTTCACCGAGAGCATCGTGCGGGAGATGGCCGAGCACACCGAGCGCCCCATCGTCCTGCCGATGTCCAACCCCACCCGGCTCGCCGAGGCCGTGCCCTCCGAGCTGCTGGACTGGACCGACGGCCGTGCGCTCGTCGCGACCGGCAGCCCCTTCGAGCCGGTGACCAGCGGCGGGGTCACCTACGAGATCGGCCAGGCCAACAACGCGCTCATCTTCCCCGGCCTCGGCCTCGGCGCCGTCGTCGCCCGCGCCACCCGCGTCACCGACTCCATGCTGTCCGCCGCCGCCCACGCCGTCGCCGAGCAGGTGGACTCCACGGAACAGGGCGCCTCGCTCCTCCCTCACACTCGGGACCTGCGGCGCACCTCCGCCGCCGTGGCGGTCGCCGTGGCACGGGCCGCGGCCGAGGACGGCGTCGCCCGCGAGCGGGTGGACGACCGCATCGAGGAGCGGGTGCGGGAGGCCATGTGGGAGCCGGTGTACCGGCCCGTGGTGGCGGTCTGAGGCGCCGGGGACAGGGATCGGTATGAGCGGCGCGGCGAAGGATGTCAGTGTGCCTCGAACAATATGTTCGAGGCCCTTAGGATGCCGGGTTTTTAGGCCACAGCCTTGTACCTAACCAACTCCTCCGAAGTCTTGAACTTGGCCGTCTCTTCCATAATGTGACGGTCCACCTTGCCCAGGGTTCTGGTCATTTGGCCTGCGGGGATTGCAATCCGCTCCTCCAGCATGACCTTGTACCAGGCGTCGAGCCACGGCTTGTACTGCGCGCTCTCCTCGGTGATACCGCATCCCGCAAGGAAGGCCTTGTACTGCTCGGTGTCTGCTGGGAGCGTCTGTCGGGCGACGATCCGGGCCGCGGTGGTCAGAGGCAGGTGCATGGGGCGTCCGGCGCCGTCCTGCAGGTCCCGCAGAGGCGGGGCACCTACGCCCTCGTAGAGGGCGTAGAGCGCGTAACTGAGGTCTCTGCGGTCATAGACGAACTCGGCCGAGAGGGGTTTGATGCCGAGGGTTCCCCGCTCCTCCTGACGCGCCAGGATCCAGAGACCCTGAAGGCCTCGTATGGCCGCGCAGACGGCCTCGACTCGGTCGCCGCCACCGAGAAAAAGACAAAGGCTGGCGTACGCCTGCACCTTGTTCCACTTGGGGACACCTCCATTGCCCGAGGCGATGCGCTTCAGGGTGGCCTGGGGGATGCCGGTCGCGTATGCAGCCATCTCGGCATAGGTGACACCTGCGGCGGCGCGGGCAGCCCGCAGGCTCTCGGCCAGGGCGCGCCGACGCGGGGGGCAGTCGAGGGGGCTTTCGGGGCGTGCCATGGGTCGCCCTCCTACTTGGTGCCCGTGGCCGCGATGACGCCGTGGGCGAGGGCGATCAGGGCCCGGCGTCCGCCCGTGACGGCGATGGTCGCGGCGGCGCCGATGCCGCCGGAGTAGCCGAGGAAGACGGGGATCTCGGACACCGGCATCCCTACGACGAACAGGACGGTCCCGATCACCGGGAAGAAGACCAGGGGCAGCACGTGCGCCATCGTCAGGCGGACGGTGCCTGCGAGCGCGGCGGAGTCGGGGACGTTCTCGGGAGCGCGGACGGCACGGCGGCCGTTGCTTTCAGCCATGGCGGAAAGCCCTTCGCTGCTGGTGCTCCGGTTCCTCGCCGGAACACGTACGGAGCGTGAGGGGTGCGTCAGCCGGAGGCTGGCGCACCCCTCACTACTGGGTGCAACCCGCGTCACTCGATCGGCAGTTGGCGCTACGTCACGTACGGGCGTTGACATGGTCCCAGGGCTACCGACACAACTGGTAACTCTCCCACCCACCACTGAGTCCGGTACGCCCTTTTTGTCGAGCCATTGGCTCATTCCTGTATCGCCTTGCGGTTCTGGCATGGTTGCAGATGATCTTCGTGCACCATGGCTTGTGACCTGGGCGAACCGTGGTCGCTCTAGTCGACTTGCATGCAACCGCCCTCGTGTGCATCGCCCCCTGAACGACCGATTGGCCCACCGACGTACATGTCGGCTTTGCCGATAGTGGCTACCCGGATCCACACTTACTCAGGAATGCAGACCCTACGGATAGGGCTGCTAAGAGCCCTGGTCTACTGGGTGCAACCAAAGAACTGGGCATCGGCGGAAAGCGTGTTGGCGCACGCCCCGCCGCAGCACAAGGGGAGGCCATTGGCCTCCCCTTGTGCTGCGGCCGCAGCCGTCCTGTTCTTCAATCTCAAGCACTGGAGCGCTGTACGGCCGCCTGGCGGCCGAACTGCCCACGCCCCGACCGCGGGAAAGGGCCCGCACGGGGCGAAAACGCGGCAGGCGGCCGTACAGCGGCTCGGAAAGCCTCAGTCTGCTCCGGGGGCGGGCTCCCCGGCCGGGGCGGGAATGTCGTACCCGAGCCTGGCGGCCTGGTCGTCGGTGAGCGTGACGGCCGGGATCGCGGGTGTCCGGGTTCCCTTGAGACGTACCAGCAGCTGTGCCCCGGTGGCCGCGGCCTTCGCGAGGAAGCCGTCGGAGTCGAAGCCCCGGATTGTGTCGTCCAGCAGCGGGAGCAGTTGCTCTGCGTACCCGGTCTCCTTCTCGGGCGTCGGCCCGAAGACCGCGCCGAGCAGCGCCCGTGTCCCGGTCTCGCACAGCACCATGACCTTCAGCATCGGATATCCGTCTGTGCCGTAACGATGTTTGTGTTTACCCAGCCAAGCACAGACTCGCGGCCGGTCAGGGGCCTTGGTGGAGCTGCATCCGTCGAAGGCGACCGTGCGCCAGCACCGGTAGCGCACCCCGGGTGTGACCGGCTGCGCCACGGGGCCAGCCAGCGTCTCGAACAGCAATCGCAGCGGCGCCGACACCCAGCCGTCGGCGTACCTCTCGCAGTGCCTTCTCCGACGGATGCTGTGGAAGGAGCCCGCGCAGCCCGGCGGCCAGCTTGTCCCACACACGCACGTACCCCAGCTGCGGAAAGAGGGCCAGTGCCAGGATGAAGTACACACCCACCCTCGACGGCAGCAGCCGCAGCCTCCGCTGAGTGCCGCCGGTACGTTTCAGCACGTCATCGACCAATTCAAAAGGCAACTGCCGAGTCAGCTCGCCCAGATGCCCCGGAGCGAAGACGCCGTCGGCGACAGTGACGGACGACGTGAGGGTGACGGTGGGACACTGATCGGGCAACGGGGCTCCTTCAAGCAGGAAGACCTTGGTCGGCTTCCTCGCTCTACCAGGAGCCCCGTTGCCGTGACCGGCACTTCCCCTGACTTCCCCGGCCCTGTTGACAGCCGCGGACCGGCCATAACTCCGTGGTCTTGGGGTACTTCCTCGGGGCAGGCATCGTCAGGGCTCCTCTCGTGAAACCCATCTGACCCTCTGTCACCTCTCCCCGCATCTCGGGGGAACCTCAGTTCGTACGGAAGTACCCGTTCTGGAGACTGCGGGTCCAGCCACCCCAGGGCGCGCAGGTGGATCGCGCCATCGCACGCACGAGGCAGGCACTCGACTCTGCAGTCTCCTGGGGTGTGGTGAAGGAGTGGCGGACCTCTCTGTACGAACCGGAGTCCATAGCGTTCGGCGGGCTGGTCGGCATGACGATCGCGCACAGCCTGTTTCACGCCTACAGCATGGGGGTGCTCACCTACGACCAGCTCGTCGAGAAGCACACGGCCGGCCTGTTCGACGCCAAAGTCACGTCTCTGCTCGTCGTTGCCATCTTCCTACGAGCCGCCGGTCTTGAATGGGGCGAGCAGGGTGACGTCTGGGGCCAAGTAGAGGCCAGGCGGCCACTGCCCGAAGACATACCCACCGACAAGGTGAGCGGGATGGTCGACCCAATGCGGAAGATCCTGACCCTCGATCCCGGCCGCCTGCTCGCGGACGGCCCTCTCACGCCCCTGCAGGACTGGGTAACCGGCATGAAGCACGGAGGCACACACCTCAAGGGCGCCGCCGAGCTCAACCGTCTCGGCCTCGGGCTCAGGTCCATCCTGGCCCGGCACATCATCTTCCACTGGAACCGGATGGGCTTTAGTAACAGGCAGCAAGCCATCTGGTCGCGTGCAGCACGCGAAGCCGTCCTCGGGCAATGATGCGCTGCCTCCAGTTGACGTAACGGCTCCGAGCACTACCGCGTCTCCTTGAGTGACCACGGCCTCGGAGCGGGCCCGAAATCTTCATGGGAGAGACCGGCACCCGACCGACGAGTCCTCGTCCCATTCCGCCGTCATCAACAAGCACCCGCACAAGTGGGTCGTCGCCGCCGAGACAGGTCCGCGCGACCTACAGTAGGTATCTGGTGGCCTTCCCCTTGTAGCGCGGCGACGTGCGAGGGCTTGCCGCCTCCCTCGCCCGCGAGCACGGAGGCAGCCCTGACGTCTGGTCGCGCGCGGTGAACACGGCGCGTCGACTCGCCGACCCGGCCTGATCACCCACCAGCCGAAGGACGAGTCCGATGCCCAGCTATCAGCTCCGCGGCACCGCCATCCGCCAGCTCCTCGCCCGCGGCCTGGCCGACTGCGCCGCGGCCGAGGCCGCACTGAACCGCCTCGACGGCGAACTGGAACACGACCTCACAGCCAATGGCGAAGGCTCCGGACGCATCCGGCTGCGCCTCGACATCGAGAAGGTCACCGACGGCACCGCAGAGGCCGTCGGACACCACGTGCTCCTCCTCGGCGTCGAGGACCCCACCGACCCCCTGCTCGCGCTGTAGCCGATAGAGCCTGGCCCATGACCCGCGATACGCCGCCAGGAAGCCGGCGCCTCCCTCCCCTACGCTGCACCGCGCCGCCTCGACTCAGGCAGGCGCCCCGCCCCCCGCCAGGACAACCGCCCGCGCCCGGCAGGACCGGGGCGGTCACCGCGCGCATCCCCACCGACGCGGACCCGATGCTCGGCTCCGTCCTGGGGCGCGAACTCGCCTTGGGGTGCCGGACCGCCCGGGTGGGACAAGGACGTCTACGCCCGGATGCACGCCGCTACGCACTCTTCGACGATCTCGAGGAGACTTGGCTGCTGGGCCGGACCAGGGCCCTGCGCTCGGCCCCGTTGGGGGCCGAAGTCATCAAAGCTGCCGGGCCGGGCGACTTCAGCGGTTGAGATCGAAAACGCGGACACTGCGGCCTTCGTATGCTTTCGGGGCCACCGTGGCGACCAGGGCGTCCGCGCCCCACTCGGGCAGATGCCGGGTGGCATGGATCGCGGCACCAATGCCAAGGGGAACGCCGTCCCGGTGCAGTTGAGCCACTTCGAGCACCGCCGGGTAGTCCAAGTCCACGGTGTGGATGATCTCCAGCTGCCCGATGTGCTCGGCGATCCCCAGGTACTCGCGGTCCGCTTCTAGGATCGAGAGGGCAGGTGCCCACAGGCGGGTGTCGGTCTCGAAATGAGCCCGGTGGATGAGCGCGGAGACCTGGCGGTTGCCCGCGAGCGCCACCAGCGTTGGCGCATCGAGAATGAGATGGTGCAAGATCACGCGGCGGAGCCCTGCCGCCGGGCGAACCCCTCACGGAGCCTGCGGCCCATGGCCGCGCTCTCCTCGTCCGACACCTCGACGCCAAAGTGCTCACCCAGGTAGGCGCGGGTCTGCTCGGCCCGCTCACGACGTTCTTCCTCGGTCAGCGTGGACTCCGCGAACTCCTGCACCAGGGAGCGGATCGAAGTTCCCCTGGATTCGGCAATTACGGCGAGACGGTCACGGACTTCGGCAGGCACACGAATCATCGCGTCAGACATACCCCACAGTATACATCCGCGTATACGCGGATGGAGCGTCAGCGCCGCGGCGCCTGCAGGGTTCCGTCAGGTCTGTCTTGATCTTGGTGTGGTTCTGCTGGGCAGGGGGCTGGTGGCAGGTGATACAGGTGCCGGTCAAGCAGCTCAGCAGGTCCTGGAGGGCGTCGAGGATCTGGTAGAGGCTGAGTCCGCTGTGTCGGCTTTTGGGGCCGGCCGCTGCTCGGTGAGGAAGGCGTGGGCGGCGCTGACCAGGGTGGCGTGGTGGTGCCAGCCGTTCCAGGAGCGGCCTTCGACCTGGTCCAGGCCGACTCGCCGGCGACCGGCGACGAGGGCCTGCTGGGCTGAGTCGATCCAGTCGCCGATGGACGTGGCCGGCCGGGTCGTCCGATGCGGCGAGGGCGCCGTACAACGGCCGGACGTCGCTATGCAGTTCGGCGGCTGCGGGACGGAGCCGGCTTCGCCGCGGGCATCTCGCAAGACCCGTACCGCCGTCGCCATGTACGCGACGACGGCGAATGCGATGAAAAAGCCGAGTCACCAGCTCGCGGAACCGGGAGCACCGCCCGTCTCCTCCTACGTCCGCCGGAACAGACAGGTCAGGGCGAGGCCGATCAGCAAGACCGCCGGCCCGTCACCCGCCGGAGCGATCGCCTGCCAGCTCACGCGCCTGGAAGGCTACCCGCGCGCCCCAAACAGCCGACGCCGCCGCGGCTACTCGGGGAAGGCGAGGGCGTAGTGGAAGCCGTCGTCGCCGACGGCGTTACGCAAAGACCGCACGATCGCCTCGGGATCGTCGTAGGGGCCGTTGACGTAGAAGGGCTTGCCGTCACGGCCGAAACGGATCGGGCTGGGGCCGGCAGGCTCGCCGAGCACAGCGGCTGCGGCATCGAAGTCCGCCTCGGGATCGAACCCGAGCTCTCGGGCGTAGGCGGCGGCGCCAAACACCAGGGCACGGACAAGCTCGGCGGGAACCTGCACATGCCCCTCGAAGGCACTGAAATAGGCGTGGCGGTGCGCAGCCAGCTGACTCGGGGTCATCGGCTCAGGAGGCAGTGCGTTCTTCACCCCCAGACACCACACGTCCAGCAGGAACCCGGCAACCTGCACCTTCGCGGAGCGCGCACGGTCTGCGGCCACGAGTACGGCGACAAGGCCCCGCACCTCCTCGGCGTCGCAAGCCCCAGGGTCCAGGCCCGTCCACTGCGGCGCACCCTCAAGATCCACACTGCTGCTCCAGCCGGCGTTCACCCAGCAACGCGGCTCGCCACGACCTGACACCGAGACCTGCACGGCGCCGTTGAGCACCCCGACGACATCCCTGACGCCCACCCCCAGCGTCCGAGCAATCGCCTTCGCCGACTGACCCTGCTGGTCCAGCTGCTGTACCTGTTCTACAAGCCTCTCATCCACAGCCTCACTCTATGGCTGCCGCCACGACCACAGGACCCAAACGCCGGCAGCTACAACTGCCAGAGGGACCCTGCGAAAACGGCGAAACTCGAGGTTCATCGTCACCCGCCGAAAGCTGCGCGCCTTCGTGGAAGTCGACCGCAGCACCATGAGCAGCGGGCGGCTGGCCATGAAACTGATCGAGTACGCCCGCCTGTACCAGCACGAGGCCCAGCCCGTCGGCCGCCGCAGGCAGACCACCGCGGGTCCTGCCTGGCTGCGCTGGTATCCGGCCTTTCCCCGCGTGCTCTTCGTGCTCACCGGTGCCTCCCGGGCCCGGCTGGAGAAATCGGATCAGCGATCTGCAGGCGACGGTGACCCACCACCCGCTCGTAGCGGCCCTCGCCCGCGAAGTCCGCCTCGGAGCCGCCATACTGGGAAGACCTTGAGCAACACGGCCCCGCCCAGGCCGCGTGGACGCCCCTGGCCGGCGGCAAGCCCCGCCCCTGGACAGACCTGTGAGTCCCCGACGTGGACGATAGCTGTTGATCAGCGTGCCCCCAAGACACCAGTCCTGGGGGCAGTCGTTTGTCCGAGCCGTCGGGGCCGCTTGATCAGCGTCCTGCTCCCACGTCGCTGTCAGGCGCTCTGGCACAGCGCGGCAGGAGTCCGTCGCCCGGCCAAAGTGGCTGCTCGGCCGCGAGGCCGGTGAGGAACATACCGACCTCACTCAAGACCCTGGCGCGGTCGTCCGGTCCGTAGACGGTGAACTCCCCTGCCGCGAAGGCACGCACCTGGCTCTCGGGGCCAGTGCAGATCAGGGCCCGGGCGACTTCGGGTAGTCCGAGGCTGAGGGCGTCACACATCTGTGTCTGCACGAGTGGCACCAGGTCGACGGTGACGCGCTCCCAGTCGCCGACCGCCAGCTGGGTGAGGAGGTCGTGGATCCGGGTGCCGTCGGGCTGGAGTACCCGCGGGTGAAACAGGATATCGGCGGCCACGAGGGTGGTGTTGATCTCCTGGGTTCCGGGGCCTGGGTAGTAGGGCTCGTGTGCGAAGAGCAGGTAGACGTCCAAGGTGGGGGTAACGGCGTTGGACTCGGGCATGACGAGCGTTCCCTCCAGCGGTGACGTGCCGGGCGTGCGCTGAGTGCTGGCCCTGCCGTCGGCCGGGTGTCAAGCGTCTGCCCCGGCCTGCGGGCCTGGTCCTCGTCGACCTGCAGGCCTTCGAGTAAGTCCTCAGCCCAGGTAAGGACAGGTTCACACGCGCCTGCGGCAAGTCGATCACGGCCAACAACCGTCCGTTTACAGACTGTTGCCGCGCAGGTACCCGCGATAGCCTGCGCTGTGCCCTGTGCGGCACAAACGGCATCCTCTGCCATCGGAGTTAGCCGAACACTCCCGCATCGGCGGGGAGGACTGGCCCTTCGCGTCACGCCGGCACTGCAGACCCTGCGCATTCCCAACCGGCGGGGCGCTGATCGAGACCTCTACGGTAGGACTCCGTTAGACATCTAACGGAGTCCTATTGGCTAGCTCTCCCAGCCGAGGTAGACCGACTTGGACCAGGTGTAGAAGTCCACCGCGACCGCGCCCTGCTCGCGGAAGGTGTTACTCGAGGAGTCGCCGACGCCGCCGAACGGGACGTTGAGTTCCAAGCCGGTGGTCGGGCGGTTGACCTTGACCACGCCCACGCGGACGGCCGCGGCGAAGCGCTGGGCGGCGGCCAGGCTGCGGGTGCAGATGCCCGCGGCCAGGCCGTAGCGGGAGTCGTTGACCAGGTCGATCGCGTCGTCCAGGTTCGCCGCGGACAGTACCGCGACCACCGGGCCGAAGATCTCCTCGCGGGCCGCCGCGCTCTCCTGACCCAGGCCGCAGAGCACGGTCGGGGCGAGCATCAGCCCCTCGGGGGCCTCGCCGCCCGCGGCGACGGTCGCGCCCTCGGCCCTGGCCTGCTCGATGGCGGTGGTGACCGTGGCGAGCTGCTGCGCGCTGACCACCGGGCCCATCGGGGTGCCGTCGGCCAGGCCGTTGCCCGGGCGGTAGCGGGCTGCCTCCTTGGCCAAGGCGGCGACGAAGTCGTCGTGCACGCCCGGGGTGCAGATCACCCGGGAGGAGGCGGTGCAGGCCTGGCCGGTGAGGCCGAAGCCGCCCGCCGCGGCGATCCGCGCGGCCTGTTCCACGTCGGCGTCGTCCAACACCACCAGGGCGTTCTTGCCGCCCATCTCGACCTGCACCCGGCCGCGGCGCTCCTGGACCGCGCGCTCGATGCGCATGCCGACCGCGGTCGAGCCGGTGAAGGAGACCGCCGCCACCCGGGGGTCACGGACCAGGGCCTCGCCGACCACCGCGCCCGTGCCGTGCACCACGTTGAGCACCCCGGCGGGCAGCCCGGCGCGGACCAGGGCCTCGGTGAGGTGGCGGGTGGAGAGCGGGGTGAGCTCTGCGGGCTTCAGCACCACTGCGTTGCCGCTGATCAGCGCTGGCGCCAGCTTCCAGGCCGGGATGGCGATCGGGAAGTTCCACGGGGTGATCAGCCCCACGACCCCGACCGGCTCCCGGCGGGTGTGGACCATGGTGTCCGGGAGCGAGCTGGGCAGCACCTGCCCGCCGAGCCGCCAGCCCTCGGAGCCGAAGAAACGCAGCACGTCGATGGCCCGCCGGACCTCTCCGCGGGCCTCGGCCAGCGTCTTGCCCTCCTCCCGGACCAGGTCGCGGGCGGCCTCCTCGTGGCGGCTGCGCAGGATCTCGGCCGCGTCCAGCAGGATCGCGCCGCGCGCTGGGGCGGGCAGCGCCGCCCATCCCGGCTGGGCCGCGGCGGCGGCCGCCACGGCGGCGTCGACGGCCTCGGCGCCGGAGGCGGGGGCCACGGCGACCAGTTCGGCCGGGTCGGCGGGGTTGTAGCGCTCGAGGCCGTCGCCGAAGGTCTCCTCGCCGCCGATGAGGTTGGGGATCTTGACAGTGCTCATGGGTGCGGTTCCTTGGGAAAGTCGGGGGTTCACAGGCTGCGGAGCAGGCCGCCGTCGCAGCGCAGCGCGGTCCCGGTGACGTACGAGGCGGGGGCGCTGCACAGGAAGGTGGCGGCCGCGGCGAACTCGGCGGGGCTGCCGTACCGTCCGGCGGGGATCGCTGCCTGCGAGGCCGCCTCGACCTCCGCGACCGGGCGTTGCTCGCGTTCGGCCCGCGCTGCGTCCAGGGCCGCCACCCGGTCGGTGGCGATCCGGCCGGGCAGCAGCAGGTTGACGGTGACTCCGTCGGCCGCCACCTCGGTGGCGAGGGTCTTCAAGTAGGCGGCGAGGGCGGCCCGTCCGGCGTTGGAGAGGACCAGCCCGGGCAGCGGTTCGGCGATCCCGCTGGAACCGATGGCGAGAATGCGGCCCCAGCCGCGCCGGCGCATCGCCGGCAGGGTCAGCGCCACCAGCCGCTGCTGAGCCATCAGCAGCGAGTCCATGGCTGCGGCGAGGTCGCCGGTGTCCAGGTCGGCGGCGGGGCCGGGCCGCGGGCCGGGTCCGTTGAGGACCAGGATGTCGGGGTCGCCGTAGGCTTCGCGGACCGCCTCGACCAGCGTCTGCGGGCCGTCCGGGTCGGTGAGGTCGACTTGGACGCCGACCGCGTCCGGCAGCCCGCCGGCGATCTTCTTGGCGTGGTCGCCGCGCCGCCCGGCCACCACCACCGAGGCACCCTCGGCGGCAAGCGCCTCGGCAACCGCCCGGCCCAGGCCGCCGGTGGAGGCGGCGACTACGGCGATTCGGCCGCGGATGCCGAGGTCCATCAGTGCACCTCCTTGGGCAGCGCGGCGAGGTGCCGCTCCAGCTGCGGGACCAGGGCCTCGGGCAGCTGCGCGGCCGGCGGCCGGACACCTGACTCCATGATCAGACCGCGCCGCCGGATCGCCTCCTTGCGCAGCGCGAGCCCGATCCCGGCCTGCGCCTCGAAGTTGACCAGCGGCAGGTACGGCAGGTAGGCCTCCCGGGCCGCGTCGTGTCCGCCGCTGTGCCAGGCCTGGACGCAGGCGATCAGGCCCTCGGGGCAGGAGAAGCCGGTCATCGCCCCGGCGGCGCCGGCCGCCAATTCGTCGAGCAGGCCGAGTCCGCCCAGGCCGCCGAAGACCGGGACGTCCAGTTCGGCGGTGAGGCTGGCGACGGCCGCCGGGGTGGGCGGCGCCTCGGCCTTCACCGCGACCGTCGAGGGGACGGCGCGGACGGCGCGAACGAGGTCGGCGGTGCGGATGGCGACCCGGCTGGTCTCCGGGTAGTCCTGGACCACGATCCCGGCGCCGGTGGCGTCGTGGACGGCGTTGAGGTGGGCCGCGACCACCTGCGGATCGGGTGAGTTGACCTGCACCATCAGTCCGGCGAGGCGGTCCCCGACCACGTCGCGGACCAGCCGGGCCTCCTCCAGCACCGGTGCGGTGGCGAGTCCGGTGACCCCGACGACCAGCGGCAGGTCGACGGTGTCGACGACCGCCTCGAGCACCGTGCGGCGCTCCTCGGCGGAGAGCCGGGCGGCTTCGCCGAAGACTCCGAGCACGGTCAGTCCTGTGGTGCCGATCCGCTCGTAGTGCTCGACCAGCCGGGCCAGGCTGGGCTCGTCCACGTCGAAGGCGGAGCCGAGGAAGGGTGTGGCGAGCACGCCCCACACTCCGGGTGCGAGTTTTTCGGGCATCAGTGGGCTCCCCTCATCGTCCGGGCCAGACCGGATGCCGCTTCTGCTGGAAGGCGAGCACGCCTTCCTTGGCGTCCTCGCTGTCCAGCGCCGCCATCAGCGCCGGGGTGTGCAACTTGTGGGCGTCCTGCGGGGACAGCCCGGCCCCGCGCTGGACCATCTGCTTGATGGCGTGCAGCGAGGTGGGGGCGCAGGCAAGGATGTCGGCGACCCAGCGGTCGACGGCCTCGTCCAGCTGCTCGGCCGGGACCACCTCGTTGAGCAGGCCCATCCGGTGCAGCTCGGCGGCAAAGGCGCGGCGGCCGGTGAGCAGCAGCCCCATGGCCTGGGTGTGCGGGAGCCGGCGGACCAGCTGGAAGACCCCGCCGTCCAGCGGGATCCGGCCGACCCGGGGCTCGGTGAGGCCGAACTGGGCGTGGTCGGCGGCGACGACGATGTCGCAGCCGAGGACCATCTCCATGCCGCCGCCCAGCGCATAGCCGTTGACCCTGGCGATCACCGGGACGTCCAGGGTGGTGCGCAGGCTCAGCCCGCCGAAGCCGTTGGGGTCGAGGCCGGCCCAGTACTCCAGGCCGGTCTTCTCCACCGCGTCGGCGGACATGTCGGCGCCCACGCAGAACGACCGCTCTCCGGCGCCGGTGACGACGACCACCCGGACCTCGGGGTCGGCCTCGATCTCGGCCCAGATCTCGTTGAGCCGGGTGTTGGTCTTGACGTCGACCGCGTTGAGCACGGCGGGGCGGTCGATGGTGACCCGGGCGATGTACCCGTCCCGTACGTAGCGGACCTCGTCGGTCATCGCAGCACCCCCTTCTCGCGGAGCAGTTCGATCTGCTCGGTGGTGTAGCCGAGTTCGCCGAGCACCTCGGTGCCGTGCTCGCCGAGCCGCGGCGGGACCCGGCGGACCTCGGCGGGGGCGGCGGAGAGGTGGAGCGGCGCGTTGAGGGCGCGAATCCGGCCGGCGACCGGGTGGTCCATCTCGACGATCATCTTGTTGACCGCGGTCTGCTCGTCGTCGAGGGTCTGCTCCAGACTGCGCACCGGCGCGCAGAGGATGTCCTCATCCTCGAGCCGCTTGACCCAGTGGTCGGTGGTGTTGCGGGCCACCGCCTCGGCGAAGATTCGCTGCAGTTCTGGCCGATGCGCGAACTGCAGGTCGAGGGTGGCGAACTCGGGGCGCTCGCCCAGGTCCTCGTCGAGCTCCAGGGCGCGGCTGATGTGGTGCAGCGGGTTGGCCTTGAAACCGCCGACCATGATCAGCGCACCGTCCGAGGTGCGGAACACTCCGGTGAGCGGCATCGCGGCCCAGTTGATCTCGGAGCCGCGGTTGAGCTGCTGGCAGGCCTCCTGCATCTGCATGTGGAGCATCGAGTCGTACATCGACACCTCCACCTTCTGCCCCTCGCCGGTGCGGTCGCGGTGCAGCAGGGCCAGCAGGATGCCCTGGAGCAGGTGCATCCCGGTGGTGTAGTCGCAGAGCGTGGTCGGGTAGAGGGTGACCGGGTCGTCCTCGGATACCCGGCGCCACATCACTCCGCTGTACGCCTGGGCGATGGCGTCCTGCCCGCCCTTGTGGGAGTACGGGCCCTGGGTACCGAAGCCGGTGCCGGAGGCCCAGATGATCCTGGGGTTGACGGCGCGCAGCGCCTCGTAGCCGAGGCCGAGACGCTCCATCACCCCGGCCCGGAAGTTGCTCACCACGACGTCGGCGGAGCGCACCAGTTCCTGGACGGCCTGGCGGCCCTCCTCGGTGCGGGTGTCGATGGCGATGCTGCGCTTGTTGCGGTTGATGGACAGGAAGATGGGGTTGTCCAGGCCGGCCGTGTCCGGGATCGAGGTCCGGGAGATGTCGCCGGTGCCGGGCCGCTCCACCTTGATCACGTCGGCGCCGTAGTCGCCGAGCAACTGGGTGCAGGACGGGCCCATGAAGACCTGGGTGAAGTCGATGACGGTGACGCCGCTCAGCGGCTGCACGGCGGCGGTCATGCCACGGCCTCCTCGAGCTGGTCGACGGTGGCGTTCTCGGCGGGGACGTCACCGGGGTCGGCGCCCTGCTCGCGCATCAGGCGCTGGATGACGGCCGGATCGACATCCCGGACCAGCACGCCCCGCTCCGCCGCGGTGGCGGCGGCGATGCCGGCCGCCTGGCCCATGGCCATGCAGGGCGGGATCTCGCGGGACATCCGCTGCGCCTCGGGGGTGGCGGAGTAGTGCCGGCCGGCGACCAGCAGCTGGTCGATGCCGCGCGGCAGCAGGGCGCGGTAGGGAGTGTAGTAGTCGCGGCCGCGGGCAACGCTGTCGGCGAAGTGGCGGCGGGAGGTGACGTCGTCCTTGGTGACCACGTACTCGCCCTGCAGCAGCCGGGTCTGACGGACGCCCATCTGCTCGGCGACGTCGAGCAGGTAGGCGTTCTCGAAGCCGGGCAGGTCGGACTTGATGTGGTCCAGGACGGTACCGATCCGGGCCCGGGCCTCGAACTCGGCCTCGGTGAGCGAGACCGGGTCGGTGCCGTCGAAACCGGTCATGTGGGGGCAGTTGCACCAGACCACGCCGGGAACGGGCGTCTTGAGCCACCACAGCTCCCAGGCGCCGCCCAGCATCCGCTTGATCTTGCGGTTGACGGCCCGGGCCTCGCGCGGGTTCTCCTGCTCGAAGCGCTCGGCGGCCGCGGTGTCCACCCCGCCGAGCCGGAAGACCAGGGTGACCAGGTAGCTGTCCTGGGCGTAGGAGGCGCCGGCCCTAGAGGCCACGTCGATGTCGCCGGTCGTGTCGATCACCACGTCGCCCATCACCGCCTGCGGACCGGACTTGGTCTCGCAGACCACGCCCTTCACCGCGCCGTCCTGGACCACCGGACGGGAGAACCAGCTGTGCAGCCGCAGGTTGACCCCGCTCTCGCGGACCAGGTCGTTGGAGACCCGCTTCCAGCCGTCGGGGTCGAAGGCGACGGCGTAGCAGATCGGCTTGGGGTTGGTGTGGGAATGGAAGTCGAAGGCGCCCCAGCGGCCCCACTTGGCCCACATCTCGGGCGAGGAGTAGCGGTCCTCAGCCGGCGGGTAGACGGCGAGGCCGAGCTTGGCCATCCGCTCGACGTACTCGTCGACGATGCCGGTGACGGTGATCTCGTTCCCGTTGATCATGTCGTCGAGGACCAGGACCATGCCGCCTGAGGCCAGGCCGCCGAGGGCCGAGTAGCGCTCCAGCAGAGTCACGCTGGCCCCGGTGCGGGCGGCGGCCACGGCCGCGCTGACCCCGGCCGGTCCGCCGCCGACCACGACCACATCGGCCCGCTGGACCACGGGTGCCTCGACGGCGTCGAGAGAGACAGTCTGGGGCATCTGACTTCCTTTCAGCTCCCGACGCGGACGGCGCCGCGACGGAGGACGAGCACGTAGAGCAGGACGCTGAGCAGGCACAGGACCGCGCCGTAGACGGGGAACGCCCAGGCGGCGCCGAGGCCTTGGAGCCACAGCAGGAGATAGGGGGCGGTGCCGCCGAAGCCGGCCACGCCGACCGCATAGCCGAGGCCGACACCGGTGACCCGGCAACTGGTCGGCATCAGGGTGGCGGCGACGGTGTTGTAGAGGCCCATGGTGAAGGCCAGCACCGGGGCGCCGACCAGCATCACCACGGTGAACACCGCCATGCCGGGCCGCTGGTAGGCGAGCACGATGAAGATCAGCGGCGCCACGGCGAGCCGGGAGGCGATGAAGGTGCGCGAGATCCGGTTGCGGTCGGCGAGCCGGCCGACCAGCGGGTAGAGCGCGGCGACGCAGATCCCGGCGAGGGTGGAGACCAGGAAGACGCTGTCCGGGTTTTCGTGGTAGGCGGAGCGGGCCAGGTTGGGCAGTCCGGTGGTCCAGGTGTAGTTGAGCGCCTGGGCGCCGGCCACCACGAAGATGATCGCCAGCAGCGCCAGCCGGTGCCGCCAGACCTCGGCCCAGACCTGGCCCACCCGGGCCGGCTCGGCTGGCTTCTCGCCCTCGGTGTGCAGGGTCTCTGGCAAGGCGCGGCGCAGCCAGAGGAAGACCAAGCCGAGGACGGCGCCGACCGCGAACGGAATGCGCCAGCCCCAGGAGGCCATGGCGTTGGGGGCGACCACCGAGGTGGTGAGGAAGCAGACCAGCGAGGCACCGACGATGCCGGCCTGGACGTAGACACTGAGGGTGCTGCCGAGCCGGGCGGTCTGGCCCTCGGGTGCCAGCTCGACGATGTACGCGGAGTTGAGCGGGGCCTCGATGCCGGTGGAGAGTCCCTGCAGGATGCGGCTGGCCAGCAGGATGACGCCGGCCCACACGCCGATGCTCGCATGGCTGGGCAGCACGGCGATGACCAGGCTGCTCAGCACCATCGAGCCGATGGAGAAGAGCATGACGGTGCGTCGGCCTATGCGGTCGGCCAGGGTGCCGAAGACGATCGCGCCGAGCGGCCGGGCGGCGAAGCCGACCGCGAAGACGGCCAGCGCGGACATGGTCTCGGAGACGGAGCTGCCGGAGGGGAAGTAGAGCGGACCGATGTAGGAGGCCAGCAGCCCGTAGACCATCCAGTCGTACCACTCGACGGCGTTGCCGCCGCCGAGGGCGAGCAGGGCGCGGCGGCGGGAGAGGGAGTTTCCGGCGGCGACAGCGGTTCTGTCAGTGAGTGATGCCATGGTGGGGCACCTCATGGGAAAGGCGCACGGGACGAGGCCGTGCGGTACCGGCGCCCGGGCCTGGGGCCGGGGCGTTGGGGGACGGGGCGGCACGAGGCCCGTGCCTACCAGCTGGGCGGAGTGATCACCCAGATCGAGGTGGCGGGCTCGTCACCGGGGTTGACGTACCAGTGGGGAATGCTGGAGGAGTAGGTGATGGAGTCGCCCGCTTCGAGCCGGTGACGGACGCCGTCGAGATAGACGTCCTTCACACCGGAGAGCACGATGCCGAACTCCTCGCCGTTGTGACGGAAGGGGGCGGCGCTGGTGTCGTGGCCCGGCTGGGTGACCACCCACAGGACCTCCAGGGCGCCGTTGAGCGACGGAGTAAGCAGTTCGTAGCGGTCGCCGTCCGCCGGGTCCGAGCCGTGGAAGTCCAGGCTGCGGCGCTCGTGGGCGCGGACCACCGGGCTGACCTGGTCGGCCAGATGGAACAGCCGCCCGATCGGAACGTCCAGCCCGTGGGCGATCTGCACCAGGCTGGTGAAGGAGGGATTGCCCTTCCCCCGCTCGACCTGGCTGATCAGTCCGGTGCTGATGCCGGACCGGCGGCTGAGCTCGTCCAGGGTCAGGTCGGCCTGCTTGCGCAGGGCCTTGATCTGCAGGCCGACCGTAGCGACCAGCACATCGGGGTCCGGTCGGCCGTCCGGCATCGGTACGTCGGAGTCGTGCACGATCTCCACCTGTCCCTGGGGGATGTGTCGTGCGACATATTGAAAACCTTCACGATGCTGAAGGCAAGCCCCTCGTGTTCATCTTCGTGATGCCGGACAGGCGCCCGGCATGGAGAGCTGAGAGGAACCCACAGCCCGCCATGCGCACGCCGACCGGTCGAGCAGCACCGACAACGCGGCATCCGCGCACAACCGCACCCCGTACCCGACATCGGGGCTACCCCGTCGATGGCTTGCCGCATGAGGGCGTTCGACCTCCTCGCGGTCCCCAGCCACCGTGGTAGGCGTTCTCACAGCATCTTCAGCAATCTCATCCGACTTGCAGGACCACAGGAACTCGCCCGGCTCGATGACCAGGGGCTGGCGGTGGCGGCCGCGCGAATGCTGCGGCGCGACGGCTGGCGGGTGGTCGACCTGACCGTCCGCGAGGTGCGGCCGCGTCTGTACGCGCGGGATGCCCGGGGCCGTGAACTGGACATCGCGTTCCGCCCGGTGGCGACGGCGGACGAGGGCGCGGTCGCGAGCGGGCCCGCTCCCCTGCGGGAGGCGGGCCGGCCCGGCGTCGACGGCCTGATCCGGGTCGTCGTCCACCGCGGTGGTTACAGTCGCGCGGAAGCGCTCTGGGCCTCCCGCCAGGGCGGCGTCCACCTCCTCGACGGCCACCACCTGCAGCGCTGGGCGGACGGCGTCGCGCTGGATCCCCGATTGTGCAGTCCGCGCGGACATCAGGGCCAGAGGTCCTCGGAAGCTCAGTCGGGGCACTGCAGGAATGCCGTCTGGACCCGGAGGAGATGGGTGTCTGGGCGGGTTTCCTCGTACAGGTCCAGGATCGTTCTGGCTCTCGCCTGGGCCTACCACCGGCGGCGTCGCCCTTGCCTGACGCAGGGCGGGCGCCGGGTTCAGACGTAGGTCCTGCGCCACTGGTCGGCCGCGCCGAGAAGGGTCACGCCGGCGGAGGTGTAGGCCTGCATGGCGCCGGTGTTGTGGGTGTCCACGTCGACGCCGACCGTGCGGTGGCCGCGGGCGCGGAGGAGGCTGAATGCGGTGGTGAGGAGTTGGGCGCCGAGGCCGTGGCGGCGGTGGGCGGGGTGGACGCCGAACCAGGCGATCCAGGCGCGGTCGACGGGGTCGCGGGCGATGAGGGCGCCGGCGGGGACGCTGTCGAGTTCGGCGAGGAGCCACAAGTCGGGGTTGTAGCCCTCGCGTCGGCGCTGGGCGTGGTGGAAGGCGTCGAAGTCCGGGTGGGGTGTTGCGGGTCGTCGGTGAAGGCCTCGTTCAGCACGGAGTGGACGGTGCGGAGGTCGGTCTCGCTCCGGGCAGCGCGCCCCGCGGGCGCGGGGTGCTCGGGGAGGCGGATGGCGTCCAGGTCGACGGTGAGGCGGCTGCTGCTGTCCACGACGGTCCAGCCGCGGCTGAGGAGTTGGTCGTAGGGGAAGCAGCCAGGGAGCTGATACAGCGTCACCGGCGTGTCAGGGGTCGACAGGTCGTGGGCGGCTCAGACGTCGAGGCGGTCCAGGAGCGTCGCGGTGACGGCAGGTGCATCCGGAGACGGTGCGACGACCAACTGGGCACGCAGCTCGCCCGGCTGAGGCGCGGGATGGAGGGCGGCGAAGCCGAGCAGGCCGCCGTCGGGGCCCGACGCGGTCCACGTGCGGGAGGGCAGGTCCAGGCCGGGGGCGGCCAGCATGCTGCGCGCCTCGGCGGGGCCGGACTCGCGGCGACCGACCGTCGCCTCCTCGCCCCGGCCGAGCAGTTCGGCGAGGGCGTCGACGTCCGCCACGCAAACGGCTCTCCACTCCATTCCCGCACTGTCGCAGGACGAGGCAGTGGCCGCCAGCGGATTTAGACGTCGTCTCATTTGGAGTGTTG
The DNA here is from genome assembly GCF_055581585.1 of Streptomyces sp. NPDC031426. Lineage (NCBI taxonomy): Bacteria > Bacillati > Actinomycetota > Actinomycetes > Kitasatosporales > Streptomycetaceae > Streptomyces > Streptomyces sp. NPDC031426. The sequence goes on along the minus strand of NZ_JBVIJE010000054.1, from coordinate 76 downwards.
GGTAATCTGCACCGTGTGGTGATGGTCGAACGCATGGTGCCGGACGGGTTGTGGGAGCTGTTCCAGCGGGTGGTCC
>NZ_JBVIJE010000053.1:3268-28295 GCF_055581585.1 Streptomyces sp. NPDC031426 | reverse complement strand
CCCGTTCTCTCATGCCCGCGACCGCACCCGAACCCCAGTCCAGATGATCACCCACTGCCGCTCGAACAAGATCCGGTTTGCCACAACGCACTGAGAGGATCGAGTCATGGCCCGTCCGCCCCCTTACCCTGCCGAGCTTCGTGAGCGTGCGGTGCGCATGGTCGCGGAGGTCCGCCCCAACTACCCAACTGAGTAGGCCGCGATGAAGGCGGTCGCCGCGAAGCTGGGCATCGGTTCCGCTGAGACGGTGCGGACGTGGGTCCGCAAGGCCGAGGCCGCCACCGGCCAGCGTCCCGGGGTGACTTCGGAGGAGGCCGCGAACGGTGCAGCCGTCGCAGAGTGCGCGGATGGCGCGGCGGGCCAGTTCGGTTCCTTGCGAGGCGCCTTCTCCAGCGCCGCCCGCACCTGCTCTTGACGGCGGTGAACGCCGGCCCCCGTTGCCTGGGCAGACGATGACGGGGTCGGGCTCAGCGCACTGCTCGGCGTGCCGGATCACGTCGGCGATGCACCCGTGCGCGCGGAAGCTGTCCCCCGCACCTGCTCAACCTTGGGATACGGGCGGGGTGAACCGGCTGCCCCGCGGTGCGGCTGAGCAGCGACAGCCCGGACTGACGGTGCGCAGGCGGCTGTTCCGTACCGCCGATGGTCCTGAGACCGGCACCTGCGTTGTCCACTTTGTCTTCCTGATCGCCCAATATCAGGAAGTCGTGCGCACAAAGGCCGCCCCGACGGGCATGTCGGTGTGGGCGGTTAGCCTGTCGGTATGCGTGAGCGTGTCATCCCGGGGCGCAGTGGCGGCCTGATCCCTTTGCGTGCTGCGGACGCTGTGTGGGCCGGTATGACGACCGGCAGTGCTGTGCCGACGGCTTCCGCGGCGTTCACCTGTTCTCCTGCTCGTGCCCGGGCGGGGTACGTCTTGCTCGGCAGCTGTGTGGTGGCGACGGTGGAGGCAAGCGGCGGCCAGTGGAGTGTTGTGGAGACTGAGGTGCGCCGGGCGGCAGCGGAACTGAACGCGGTGGAGATGGACTGCCAGGACTTGGTCCGCATCGGTCCGTTTGGTGGCGCGCCGAAGAAGGAGTGCAACGAGACGACGCTGCTGCGCTGGCGCCAGCGCATCACCCGGGAGCTGCAGGAGGTGGGCGAGTTTGAGCGGGCAGACGGGCGTGAAGGCGGCGGGCCGTCCCATCTGGCGGGGATCGACTGGCGGCGGATACTCGTGGAGCAGACTCGCGACCGGACGGCGCGGACATGGTGGCTGCCGCGCGCCGTGGTCAGGCTGCTGGATGTGGCCGAGCACACCGAGACGCAATGGCTGCAAGCCGCGCGGACCTGCGGGGGGAACACGGCCGTCGCCGAGCCGCCCGCCCACGGCCGGCAGGCGCGGACCGCCGATGGCCGGCAGGGGACGAGCCACGACTGCGGGGCCGCCCCGCTGCGTCCGTACAACGGGGAACTGCAAGGCCACCTGTACTCGGCACTTAAGCGGAAACCCGGCACCTCCCGCAGGGTGGCTGGGTGGACGTGCGCCATCTGCCGCACCGCGCCCGCCACGGTACTCGATCACTGCCACGAACACGGCTACGTCCGCGCCCCTGTCTGCCAGTCCTGCAACACACAGGAACGACCCGACCACCTGTACAGCAACGACATCCGCGTGGCCAACCACTACACACGCCTCTTTGACACTCACGCCGCCGACTGGCTCTACCACTGGCACCGCTGTCCCGGCTGCCGCGCCCGCACCACCCTGCCACTGCCACACCTCGCCGCATGGACCGCCCACGTGGCCTGCCGATCGCTGCGCCCGACCCACCGCGATGTCCGCGGCTCCCGCGCGCGTAAACCCTGTGGTGTGCTGCGCGTGTCCTGGACGGGCAGTCAGAACGCGCCCGGTTCCTGCTTGCTCACTGTCGCCGTCGACTTCTGCCCTTCCGGCGAGCACCGTGTTCTGGCGCAAGTCCCCTACCGCGAAGCCGTCGAGCGGTTTGGCACCTGGTTGGCCGAGGCCGCCCCTGCCGTGGCCGCCGCGGCCGGACCCGACCGCCTGGACGGCCTCCCCGCCCGGTTCCGGCCGGTCATCGCGGATACCAGCGGTGAGGGTCTGGCGCTGTTCTGAGTGAGCAGCACCAGATCCGACACCCGCGGCCACCCACACCCGCCCGGCGCCGGTTCGCAGCCCACCCGGGCGCCCACGAAGCCCGCCGCTTGCCTCCGCCAACGCCACAAGCAGCCCCCCACCTCGGACATCTTTGGGACCCGCCGCGCCCAGGGTCTGGACCCCCGGCAGAGGGAACGCCTGCTCGGACTGTTCGTACCGGCGAGGTGAGCAGCGGTGGGTTGCTGGCGGGGGCCCGCGCCGGTGGTGATCAGCTGCCGTCGGGGCTGTGCCTCTCTCTGTTCGTCGTCGCGCCGCTCTTTCGGGCTGATGGGGATTCTTGGAAACGACCGGTATTGCTCCCCGCCTCACTTGATCCAGTTCTCAACGACCGGGGAGGGTTGGCAGGCATCACGCCGGCGACAAGCCGGTGCCGCGAGGCTGGTCAGGTGCAGCCCGCGCTCGCGGCCCTGCTCAAGGCTGTATGAGGCTCTTCCGGGCGGACCTACGCCTCTTCCGCGGGAATGGCCGGCCGTGCCGCGTAGCGGGTGCGCATCGCGTCGCTGGCTGCGGGGCCCGCGGTGAAGACGTAGGCGGCGCTGTCGTCGAGTCGGCGGCCGGTTTTGGCGTCGACGACGACGGGCTCGACTTCCTCGCCGGTGTGCGCGTCGACGAGGATCATGCTGCGCTCCGTCGGCGTGAGTCGGGAGTTGCCCCACGCGGCAAGGGCGACGATCACCGGGCGCAGGGAGCGCCCGAGTTCGGTCAGGACGTACTCGTGCCGGACGGGGCTGGTCTGGTAGGGCCGGCGCTCCAGCAGACCGTCGGCGACCAGGGTCTTCAGCCGGGTGGTGAGCATGCTGGAGGAGATGCCCAGGCTCTCCTGGAACTGGTCGAAGCGGGTGTAGCCGTCGAAGGCGTCGTGGAGGATCAGCAGTGTCCACCACTCACCGACGTGTTCCACCGTCGTGGACAGCGGGCACTCCCGGTCCTCCAGCCTGATCCGGCTCGCCACGGCGACCATCCCCTCAGTTACTGCTAAAGTCGAAGTAAGTAGCTTCTATTTTAGCAGGAGCGGCGCCCCGCATACCCGCGCCCGGGAACGGAGCACAACGTGACCGCATCCATCAGCGAATCCCTCGAAGGCCGACGCGCTCTGGTCACCGGCGGCACCAAGGGCACCGGAGCCGCGATCGCCCGACGGCTCGCCGAGGCCGGCGCGACCGTGCTGGTCACCGCCCGCAGCCGCCCCGACGACGTCGAGGAGAAGACGTTCATCACCACCGACCTGTCCACCGCCCAGGGCGCTGCCCACGTCGCCTCCGAGGTGGACGCCCGCATGGGAGGCGTCGACATCCTGGTCAACACCCTCGGCGGCTCCGAGGCACCAGCAGGAGGATTCGCCGCGCTCGGCGAGGACGACTGGGCAAGGGAGCTGAACACGAACCTGCTGGCCGCCGTCCGCCTGGACCGCGCACTCCTCCCGCACATGATCGCCACGGGCAAGGGCGCGGTCGTGCACGTCACCTCGATCCAGCGCCGCATGCCGCTGTGGAACGGCACCCTGGCCTACGCCGCCGCCAAGGCCGCCCTGACCACCTACAGCAAGGGCCTGGCCAACCAGGTCGCCCCGCACGGCGTCCGCGTCAACACCGTCTCGCCCGGCTTCGTCCAGACCTCGGCCGCCGACAACCTCGTCACCCGGATCGCCCACGACGCCGGCATCAGCCAGGAAGCGGCGCTGGGCCGGCTCATGGACTCCCTGGGAGGCATCCCGCTCGGCCGTCCCAACCGGCCCGAGGAGGTCGCCGAACTCGTCGCCTTCCTCGTCTCCGACCGCGCCTCGGCCATCGTCGGCGCCGAATACGTCATCGACGGCGGCACCACCCCCACCGTCTGAACCCGCCACCACCATCAGGAGCGTCATGCACGACAACCAGCCCCGGACCATCACCCCGGACGACCTGCCCGCGGTGATCACCCGCTACCTCACAGCGCACCGCGTCCACGACACCGCCACCGCGGTCACGACGTTCACCGACGACGCCACAGTGATCGACGACGGCAACACCTACCAGGGCAGCGCCGCGATCGAGCGGTGGCTGGACCGATCCGCCACCGAATTCACCTACACCATCCACCTCACGAACGCCCATCAGACCGACACGGCCCACTACATCGCCACACACCACCTCGAAGGCAACTTCCCCGGCGGCACCATCGATCTCCGCTATCGGTTCACGCTGCGCGACGACCTCATCGAACACCTCGCCATCGAACCCTGAACCCGCTCCCACACCACCTGCTCCCGCCCACGAGAGAGACCCCACCCACCCCCGGACCGCCCCGTCCCAGCCCCCGTGCCCACCCAGCCACCCGACCAAGAACCAGCCCTCAAGTTCGGCATCCACCCGCAGATCAGCACTTGCACGCCTGAAGAATCAAGGCGAGCAACTCCGGGGCCATCCTCGGCACAGGGTGAGGAGATTCAAAGATCCCCATCAGGGCTGGGCGGTTATGGGGGTGTTTCGTTGGGGTAGCGCGCCGACGCTCAGCGCCGCGGCGGTGGCGACCATCGCCACCCGGCGTCCGAACATGAAGCTCATGAAGTGTTCCCCCTTGAGATCGGCCCCGGAGCCCATAGTCCTGGCAACCGGAAGCTGTGCGGCGCCGTCCCGCTGACAGGCGTCCTCTTGATTGCCTGTCAGGCAAGATCACGGTACCGGGCTGCAGCTGTGCCGCCGGACGCTGGTCCAACGGGAGCAGATTCTGGGCCCGACCCACGTCGACACCCTGGTGAGCCGGAACCTGCTGGCCTCGGCCCTCGCTTTTGCCGGGGAGCCGGAGGAGGCAGTCGACCTGTACGAGACCACTCTCGGACAGCGCCGGGAGGTCCTCGGGAGCGGGCACCCCAAGACCCTGCAGACCCTGGCCGGCCTGGCGCTCTGCCGCCTCCAACTGGGCAACGCCGCGGCGGCTGTCCCGCTGCTCGAGGAGGCGCTGACCCGCCAGCAGCGGCTCTCCGGGCCGGACAGCCCCGATACCCTGCGCCACCTCCACAACCTCGCCGCCGCCTGCAGGTAGGCCGGAGACCTCGACCGGGCCCGGGAGCTGTTCACCACCGCACTGGACCGGCGAACACCCAGGTGCTGGGCGCAAAGCACTTCGAGACCCTCATCACGCTCAGCGGCCTGGCCCGGCTGCACCAGGCCGACGGAGACCTGGAACACGCCATCCCCCTGTACGAGGATGCGATCGCCGGTCTCACCGAGGCACTCGGCCCCGGCCACCCCACCACCCGAACCGTCTCCGGCTACCTCGCTGAGGCCCGCACTCCCCATCCGAGGTCTCGCTGGTGCATGCCCCTGCGCCGGATGAGGGGACGGCTTGTGCGCGCGGCAGGTACGCGAGATGGTCGCTTGGAGTGCGGGAGGTGGCCGTGATGCTCCGTGTCCGGCTGCCATCGTCATCGCATGGTCATGCCACCGCAAGACCATGCCACTTGTTCGGCAGCCGCCCCGGCCCGTCCTCGCTCCCTGCGTCGACGAAGGCGGCCGGCGGGTGTTCTCCGCCCTCGCCCCCCACTTCGGCGGCGCGCCTGCTCACCGCGCTGCGCAGGCGCTCCCGGCCGCGGAGGCAGTGACTACTGCGCCGTGCCTGCTCAACACGGTGACCGCATCGTCCAGTGCCTCGTCCAGGAGGTCCTCGGCGGCCAGGATCTTGTGGAGGGGGGTGGTCCGCTGCCGCCGGGGGAGCCGCTCTTTCCCTTCCCCCACACGTAGGTGGCGACCAGTGCCTCTCGGAGCGTCTCGCGCGCCAGCGTGTTGGCGACCATCGGCGTCACCTGCGCCCGGCTGACCCGGGCGTCCCCGGTGAAGGAGTGGGGAGCCAGTGCCGAAGGCCAGGGGGTGATCCCCGGCTGTGACGCAGCTCCTGTCGCCCCCGGGGGAGGCCGCCGTACCGTTGTCCGCACCTCCCCGCCCGGGCGCGCAGTGCCCGCGACCGGATCACCCACACCGGAACACCCAGGACAGGCGGGCATACGCACAGGACGGTCCACCATGCCCACCGCGCTCTCGCCCGTCATCGCCGCCTCCGCACGCTGGCTGCTGGCGGCCTTCCCCCCGGCCACCGGCCCGCTGAACCAGGCCCTGGCCGAAGCCCAGGCAGGCCATGCGGCCACCATCGCCGCCGCCCTGCGCTACCCCACCGCGCTGGACGCCGAACTGCTGGACCTGCTCGGCCCCGGCGGCTCCGGCCGGCTGGACTTCGTCACCGGCGCCGACGCACCCCCGCTGACGGACGCCACCCACGCCTGGCGCACCCAGGTCGACGAGACCGTCGTCAGCTGGGCGGCCTGCCTGCTGGCCGACGCCGACCTCGCCGCCCTGGCCGCCGCCTGCCTGGCCGCCACCCACCACGGCCCCGACAGCGTGGGCGACGCGCGCCGGCTGACCATCCCCAGCCCGCGAGACCACCGCGCGGCCCCCCTGCTGCGCCACCCGGACTTCCTCGGCCCGATCGCGGACCTCCACCGCGAGACCCTCCTCGGCCTCCTCGGCGCCGCCCCGGCCGTCACCGCCCCCGAACCCGGGTGACCACCGAGCCCGTACGACCACAGGCAGCCGGCCACCGTCGGGCCGCCGCGGCCCGTCGCGCTCAGGGCGCCTTGAACAGAGCCGGGAAACGCGGAGCGAGCCAGGGCTTGCGCCCCCCGACCAGGATGCGGCCCTGAGCGAGGGGACCCCACTGGCCCCGGCGCCCGAGCGCCATCAGGAGAAACGTGACCGGCTCGATGAGGATGGTGCAGTCCGTAACCGCTCCACACTCGATGGCAGGCCCCGACAGGCCGGACCACAGCTCAGCCGGCAACGGACGCAAGCGGCACCTGCGGCAGCTTCATCGCCCCGGCCGGTGTGGGCCAGCGCCGAAAAGAGGTGTAGGTTCCCGCGACCCGTGTCATCTGCCGCACCTCTGACCTCGACGGTTCTTGGACTTCCCACGCCATGTCATGTGCTGGATTCCCAGCGCCGTGTCATTTTCCTGGCTCGCCCAGCCAGAAGCGGCGACGCCGCCCAAGAAGAGGTTCACCGGACGGTCAGAAGCTCCAGCTGTAGAGGCCGCCGCCCGTGGTCACCGCAGACGCCGCAAGCCGGGACACTGCCTGCAGGACCGCCAGCAGATCATCGTCGGTCATTTCGTCCCCGTCGGCGGACCTGAGCCTCGCGGTCCAGCGATCTGCCAGCTCCTCCAGCTCAACGGAGGTGGCGTCGGCCAATGCCCGGATCAACCGCGGCGGCAGAGCGAACACCTCAACACCATCGTTCAAGGGGGCAGTGACCCACTCCGGCCACGGCCATGCAAGGAGCTGCTCGATCAGCGGGAGCTCGGCCGCGGGCTCCTCGAAGTACATGTCCCACTCCGCGATGGCACTGTCCGGCTCTATGAAACGGCAGGTCACAGACTCAAACGCCGGACCAGGTCCCTGTCGGCGCGTCGCAGCGGCACTCTCGTCGTCCGGAGCGAGGAAGAACACGATGTCGTGTGCTGGTCTGCAGGCGAGTGTCAGTTGGGCGTCGTCTTTTAGGTGTCAGTGACGCAAGCCCGGTGACCTGGTGGTTGGCGCTGACGCGCAGTGCTCATCTGCTACTGACATGACTGACGAAGGGGCATGCCGTTCTCGTGCAGACTGCTATAGCGGTTGCTGGATTTACGCTGGTCAGAGGCCTTGCCTGCCCGGAGTGCCGGAGACCGTGTCGCCGTTCCGTGAACCGTGGTTCTGGATCACTTTCAGTGCCGGGGCCACGGAGGGTCACCACAAGCGCGATCATGAACGGCCTCGCGCCGCGAGGAGGACCCGCTTGCGGAGCAGGTCGAAGTTCGCGCGGCCGAACATCTGCCGCTTGATCATCTTGATCTTGTTGTTGTGGCCTTCGACGGTGCCGGAGCTGTAGCGGAGGCTGAGCCCGGCGACGACGGCGTCGAGGTCCTGGCCGAGGCCGTTGACGAAGCCGTGCAGGGCGGGCACGTCGTCAGCCTGCACGCCATCCATCCACTGACCGAGGTCCTGGCCCCGACGGTCGTTCATCAAGTCGGCGAAGGCGCGGACGTGTTCGGCAGTGCGGTCGAGGGCAGGGCAGCGGGCGAGAATCTGCTTGAGCTGCTGGGCCTGGTCGTCGTGGAGGCGGTCGGGGTGGCGGGTGATCCAGCTGGTCACGTCGCGCACGGACGGGGCTTTGCGGGGCGGATCGTCGTGCGGGAAGGCTTCGCGGAGCCGTTGGACGTACCTCTTCACCACGCTCTCGCCGCCGGGATAGCCGCGCTCGCGGACTTCCTCGAACAGGCGGCGGGCAACGGTGCAGCCTTCCGCCCATCGCTGATGGAGGTGGGGCTTGTAGGGGTCGAGGATGCTGGTCCGGCCGGTCCACCGTCCGACCAGGAGCTCGTCCGCGGTGGCCGCATTGACGAGGCGGCGGACGGTGTTGCGGGCCAGGCCCAGTCGGCGGGCGATCGGCCGCAGGCCGAGCCCCTCATCCAGCAGGGTGTGGACGGCCGCGTGCTGCTCGCGCACCCGGTCGGACAGGCGGCCAGACTGCCGTGGTTCATCCGGGGAAGGCGGCGCTGGCTCCGGGCTCTCCAGGGGCTCGGCGGCGCGGACCGGGGCAGTGTTCTCCGGCTCGCGCAGTAGGGCGCGGTGCTGGATGACCGTCTTCTCGACGGCCTCCGCCAGGTTTTTCCAGATGTGCCACCGGTCCGCGACGTGAACCGCGTCCGGGGCACCGAGTCGTCCGGCCTCGGCGTATGCGGTGGACCGGTCACGGCAGATCACCTCGACGCCGGGATGGTCGGCGAGCCAGGCGGCCACCGTCGCCGTGGCCCGGTCGGGCAGCAGATCGATGGGACGGCGCGTGTCGATGTCCACCAGGATCGTGCCGTAGTTGTGTCCCTTGCGCAGAGCGAACTCGTCCACCCCGAGCACCCGTGGCGTGTGCACTTCGGGCTCCGGCAGGCGACGTATCAGCCGCAGGAGCGTCGACCGGCTCGCTCGGACCGCAAGCGTGTTCGCCAAGCGGGCCCCGGCCCGGCCGGCCAGCATCACCCCTACCTGTTGCAGCACCGTCTGCAGCCCGGAGCTTCGCCGCCCATGCCGGAACGTGAGTCCGTCGACCTGCTCGACGAACGTGGCCTGCCGGCAGTCGTGGTCACGGCAGCGGAACCGCCGTACCTGTAACTCGATCAACACGGGACGCCCGGCGACCGCAGTATCGGCAAGGCGGCGCACGTATCGGCTGTGCACCCGGCCCGACGCCGTCCTGCAGGCGGGACATGCGGCCCGCTCCGCCGATGCGCGGGCCCGCACGACCACCAACTCGCCGTCGACCACTGCGTTTTCGATCACTACGCCTTCGACCTGGTGGAACCACAGGTCCTGGAGGAACACATCACCCACGGCCGTTCATGATCGCGCTTGTGGTGACCCTCCGTGGCCCCGGCACTGAAAGTGATCCAGAACCCAGGTTCAGAGACCGCCGACAGACCGGCCAGAGTGTCGCGACGCGTTCCTTCATACAGGAGATGAGGATTCGTTCCAGACGGCCTGCGCGAAGAGATAGAAGGGTGATTCTGGAACGTAGCCCGGGCGGCGAAACCAGTTGCGGACCTGTTTGCCGCGTCCCTGCGGGCATCCTGATCGAGAGTGGCACCCATCGGCGAGGAGGACAGCCCCGCTAGGGCGCGCCGGTGTTGTCGCAGCGCGAGGCAACGGGGTGCCGCTCACCGTCAGTGTCCGCCTCCGGACGTCCCCACTGCGAGACCACGCACGACCACGACACTAACGCGGTGCGCCCTTCTGGCCACGGGCCGCCGCACTGGCGGTGCCTTGCGGAGCCGGTGCAAGACCTCAACGGAGCACGGTGGGTAAGTAGTCGGTGATGGGAAGACGTGGCCCGCAAGCCGCCCACACATGGTGCGCCGTCACTCCGGGCGCCAGCCTGTCGCATACTTCTCGTGCAGAGCGAGAGCGGCTGCCAGGTCTTCGTTCAGCTCGACCGTTCCCTCCTGCAGGGACTGGTGCAACGACGCGACGGCTTCGGCCAAATGTGCCTGAGGAGCCGTCAACACGCCTAAAAGAACCGGGCCAGGACACGGCCGGGCGGGCATGCGACTTTCTCAAGGCGCTCCCCATGTCTGTGGGGGCGGTGGCCGGGCATACGGGCTTCACCCTTCGAGAGGAGTTCCGTCATGCTCGGCATAGTCGCGGCAGTGCTGTTCTTCATCGCGTTCTTCCTCAACGCGGCCGAGATCAGCACCAATCACGCGTTCTCGTCAGTCAACGTCATGCTCCTGGGACTGACCGCGCTGGCCCTGCACGTTGCGGGGATCGGCAGCACCTGGTCCCGTAGGCGCTGACCCGGCGTCAAGCCCCCGCAACCCGCAGAGGCCAGCCGAAGAGACCACGCCACCCCCCACCCTCGCTGCCGCTCGGGCCGCAGGCCCGCCGGCCCCGCGCAGCGGGGCCGGCCTCCCGTGGCGCGCAGCGCCACCCGGTGACCGGAGCGCAGCGAAGGCACCGCATGGTGATGGTCTGCGGGGGAGTGTCGGTTGAACGTCGTCGTCTGGGCGTCAGTGATGCAGGTGCGGTGACCTGGTCGTTGGCGCTGACGGGTGGTGCTCACTTTCGAGAAGCTCTTGTTCGGGCTGCGCCGCTCACTCCAACCCGAGGTCGGCCAGCGCCTGGAGCCTGTCGGCGGTGAGCATCGCGCGCTTCGTCTTCGCGTCCGAGTCTCGCAATGTCGGGAGAATCCCCAGCTACAGGTGGTTGACACTTGAGACAATGCGGTCATGCCTCTGACCGGAGCCGAATACGAGCGGCTTACCCAGACCGCGCCGACACTCGACAGTGAAGCGGACGGGCGCTGGATAGCCTGTGACGAGTCGGGCTACGACGGCGAGGATCTTCTGAGCGAAGGCCTCTACATGATGGTGGCCGGAGTCGCCGTCGACGACGCGGAAGCCGAAGGCATCGTGCGCGACCTGCGCACAGAGACCAACATCCAGCCGGCCGTCCGCGATCTGAAGTTCAAGCACTTCCAGCGTGGAGACCGGCTGCAGAAGCTCAGCCGCCTGTGGCAGAAGGGCGGCGCACTGCACGGACGGTGTTCGGTTTACGTGGTCGACAAGCGATACGGAATCATGAGCAAGGTCATCGACCTCCTGGTCGAAGAAGAGGCCTACCTACGCGGCATCGACCTGCATGAAAACAGGCAGGCCAGAAGGCTTGCCAGAGCCCTCGCCTGCGACGGCCGGCGTGCGCTGAAGAACGACCGCTTCAACAAGCTGGAGCAGGCCTTCGTTGCCTTCGCCCGCCGCAGAGACCCCGGCGACCGGCAGGCCGTCATCCAGACCTTTTACGAAGAAGTGGAGGCGGCCTGGACTACATCGACCCGGCGCAACGTCACCGAGGCCCTGCGATGGCTTCGGGACACGCGTGCCCACGCGGAGGCACTTCACGACGACATAGCGCCTCAACAGCCGCCGCACCTGGAGCTTCTGGACACCGCGCTCGCCACCCTGACAAGAGCCTGGAGTGAGCGCTTGGGAGCGATCAGCGTCCTTGCTGACGAACACCGAGAACTCACGGACGCCCGGCTGGAGGTGACCAGAAACGTCCTGCGCTCCGGGGCCAGCGCTACGCCTTCCGTCATGCACCGGCGCCTTCGCATCCAGCGCATAGTGCGCGGGAGTTCCCATGAGCACGCGTCCATTCAGCTTGCCGACCTGCTCGCTGGCGCGGCGGGAAGCGTGGCCAAGGGCGGCACCGGCAACCCCACCGACGCCAGCGCGCTGCTGCGTCCGATCATCCTGCCGCTGATCGAGCAGACATCGCTCGTGCCCACCGAAGGGCCTGACCCCTTCAGCCGCGACCGGATGTGAAGAGCGCCTGACAAGCGCCCCCGAGCCGTTCCACGCCAGCATGCTCGGGCGGATCGACGGGGGGAACGTTGAGACCGATCTGATGTAAACCAGCGCTATGGACACGAAACAGGTCTTCTGCGCCCGCTGTAGCAGCGCGGACTCCCTCAACATCCGTATCGGCACGGAGATCGCGGAGGGCTACTGCCCACGCTGTGACAAATCCTTCCGCGCAACTCCGTGCCAGGAGTGCGGCGGCTTCCGTGTCGACGGCTCCTACGGCGTCTCTGGCGCGCGATTCGAAAGGCTCCCGGACACGGTTAAGTGCTGGGACTGCGGTCACCGCAATCCCCTTCGTGACCCTGGCCCGGACTAGGCCGTGTTTTAGGTCCGGGTTCCGTTCCATGCCTCGCGCCGTGATGATCACCGTGTGGGGCGTGGGGATCTTTCTGATGAGCAGTGGTCAGTGCTGGAGTCGTTGCTGCCTGCGGCGGGTGTGAGTCGCAGGTGGCCGGGGCGGCGACGCCTGGTGGACGGTGTGCGTTGGAGGGTGCGGACGGGTGTTCCATGGCGTGACCTGCCGCCTGAGTACGGGCCCTGGCAGACCGTGTACGGGTTGTTCCGGCGATGGCAGCGGCAGGGGGTGTGGGCGCGGCTGCTGACGCTGTTACAGGCGCGGGCCGATGAACCGCCCCGGGTTCGGTAGAGATCTCAGATTGTGGTTGTGACCTGGGGTTTCGTGAGCTCCGTGTAGTAGTTGGCTTCGTACTCGACGGGCGGGAGAAGCGTCTTCCAGGGCCGCTGGGGCTTGATCAACTCGGTTTTGAACAGGCCGATCGTGGACTCCATCAGGGCGTTGTCGTACGCGTCACCGACGGATCCGATGCTCGCCGCGATGCCGGCGGCGTCCAGGTGCTCGGCGAGCTTGAACGATGTGTATTGCGACCCGGCGTCGGAGTGATGGATCAACTCGCCTGGCCGAACGGACTGTTGGTCGCGGTCGCGTTGCCAGATGGCCATCTCCAGGGCGTCCAGGACGAAGACGGTCTCCTTCACGGTGGCCGCGGACCAGCCGACGATCCGGCGGGAGAAGGTGTCCACGACGAACGCGACATAGACGGTCGCGGACCAGGTCTTCACGTGGGTGAAGTCGGCCACCCAGCACCGGTTCGGAGCGGCGGCGACGAAGTCGCGGTCGACCAGATCGGGGGCCCGCTGGACCTGTCCGCCGGGGATCGTGGTGATGACGCGTTTGCCGCGCACCGCTCCCTGGATACCGAGCTCGCGCATCAGGCGCTCGACGGTACAGCGGGCCACCGCATGTCCCTGCCGGTTCAGCTCGCGCCAGATCTTCCGGGCTCCATAGACACGGTAGTTGGACGTGTAGACGTCCTGGATCCTCTCCTTGAGCTCCTCGTCGCGCACGGAGCGGGCGGAGGGCGTTTGGAGGCGTTTCTTGTGGGCGTAGTACGTGGAAGGGGCGATCTTGCAGTTGTGTGCGGTGAGCGTCCTGCAGATCGGCTCGACGCCGCCGAAGCGGTCCCGGTGCTCGTCGATGAACGCTACGAGCGAGTGTGTGGCCGGTCGAGCTCGGCGATGCTCCTATGTCAAGCTGCCAGGCGAACCGGGAGGTCAGAGGGGGCCGCGGTCGGCTGAGCTGCGCCCTCGTCGGCCAGCAGGGCCCGAAAGACGCGGTCGGAGATGCGTCGTCGCAGCAGTCGCACCGCTTCCTTGGGCGTCTTGCCGCGGGCCAGCTGCTTTGCGAAATAGTCGGCGCCTTCACCGCCGCGGCGCGCCTGCGTGACCGCGATCATGTGCAGGGCGTGGTTGATGGCTCGGTTTCCGCCCCGGTTCAGGCGCACGCGGATCTTGTTGGAGGACCAGACCGGGATCGGGGCGGTGCCGGTGAAGTGCGCGTAGGCGTCCTTGGACTTGAACCGGTTGGCGCCGGCCGTCTCGCCGATGATGACGGCCGCGCTGAGCACGCCGCAGCCGGGGATGGCCAGCAGCGACGGCGCCAGTACCTCGACCAGCTTACGCAGCCGAGCTTCCAGCGCGTTGATCTGCTCGGTCAGCCGTCGGCACTCGACGACCAGGTCGCGGGCGATCTCCACCACGACGCCCGCATGGTCGGCGAGGGCCGCAGCGAGCGCGTCGAACACGCACAAACGGCGCAAGCCCCGAGAGGGCACGGGCAGTTCGGGATCGATCTCGTGCAGGAACCAGCGCAGCTTGTTCGCCGCCGCGGTACGGGAGCGCACCAGGCGGCGGCGGTGATCGGCCAGGAGCTTCACGTCCCGGGCCGGGCCCGCGAGGCTGGCCCGGGGCAGGTCGGGCTCGCGCAGCGCCACCCGGGCCACCGCCTCGGCGTCGATCGGGTCGGACTTGCCTCGCTCGCGGGCCGAGCGGCGAGCCCCGGCCATCAGCCGGGTGTGCACCCGCACCACCTCATGACCGGCCACCAGGAGGTCGACCTCGAAGCGGCGGGTCAGATGGCGGCAGTCCTCTATGGCCAACAAGACCTGTCCGAACTGGGCAAACCACTTGATCGCCTGGGCGTGACCGGCCGGGGTCGCGGCGACGGTGACCTCACCGACGCGGCGTCCCAGCGGGTCGACCGCGACCAGCGTGTGCGTCTTCTTGTGTCCGTCGATGCCGACAACGTGCACGAAAGCCTCCGCAGATCGGTGGAGAGTCGATGGGCCTCTCCACCGCGGGGGCACGCCTCAATCGGGCTCGCGCGGCACGCTCCTATCAGGCCACTCCGCGGCGGAGACCCGGGCCGGCGGGGCGGCACATCGCCGACAAGCCACCATCGCTGGGGCAGCAAAGAAACGAGCCAGCCCCGCCGGTGCCCGTCACTCTGTCATCACCCGTAGGCCCGTGTCTCAGACTCTGTCATTGACGCGAAGAAACTCGCCGCGGCCTTCAGGATCTCGTTCGCCCGCTTCAGCTCGGCGTTCTCCTTCTTCAGCGCCTTCAGCTGGGCGGACTCCTCCGTGGACGTCCCCGGGCGCTGCCCCGCGTCGATCTCTTGCTGCTTCACCCAGTTCCGCAGTGTCTCGCGGGAGCCGATGCCGAGTTTGTCCGCGACCGCCTGCAAGGCGGCCGTCTCGTTCGGGTAGTCGTCGCGCACTTCGGCGACCATGCGCACCGCGCGACGGCGCAGCTCAAGCGGGTAACGGGAGGGTCGTGCCATGACTCAATCCTTTCACGGAATCGAGTCTCTACCTGACACGGGGCGGTTCAGAACGAGGTCGACCCTATGCTGACGGTCGTGCAGGTACTGGGCATGAGCAGTGAGGACGAGATGGTCGCCTGCTTCTTGAGCGGCGAGCTGTCCAGCCAGAGGTTCGGCCAGAACCTCCGGTCCCACCTGGCGGCAGCCGGGCAGGCCGAGCAGTTGCTGACGCATCCAGACCTCTCCGACGCTGGAGCGAACTTCGCACGTCGTGCTCTGCTCGCTGCGACGCGCGGGTACGGCGAGAACCGCGATCTGTTCGAAAACTTCCCCCCTGAGGTCACCTGGACCAGGGCACTCCTGTCCGCCGACGAGGCGGCCAGCGTGCGCTACCTCAAGTATTCCTACTGGGTCGAACTGTCGGGTGGCAGCCGCCGGCCGACCGACGCGGCCGCACGCATCAAGGCAGGGCTGCGGGCGTTCGACGTGTCCAACGAACCGTTTGTCGACGCAGCCCAGGCGCTCATCAGAGGCGAGCGGTTTCCTCCGCTCATCCTCGTGGGCGAGAAGCAGGACAATCTGGTCTGCCTTGAGGGCCACCTGCGCCTGACCGCCTACGCCATCGTTGGCTTCCCGACCGACATCGAGTGCCTGATCGGCACCGCGCCGACCATGGGACGCTGGGCGCAGTAGTCCAGTCACACCAAGCTCTCGGCGCACTAAATGAACCTTAGGAGAGGTTCTGATCCGCCCTTGCTGTTGGCTCGGGTCATCAGGTGGGCTGATGGCGCGGATTGACAGAGTTGCTCGGGCGGCGCTGGGCGAACAAGCCGGGTTCGGGTTCGGCCAAGACACCGAGACCGACCAGGCGCTTGAGCTTGTGCCGGGTGCTCTCGATGTTCTTCGGCTTGAGCGGGAGGTCCAGGGCCTGGCACAGGTCGCGGGCACGCATCGGTCCAGTAGCGTCGGCGAAGACGTCGAGGATCTGCTGGTAGGCGGGGTGGGCTGGCAGGACGGGCGGCTCCTCGGCTGGCTCCGGGGTCGCCGGCGGGAGGGCGAGGAGCGTCTTGCGGGTCACCGCCAGGCTCTCGATCTCCTCGTCGAGTTCACGCAGGCGCACGGTGAGCTCGTCCATCTGCGCACGAATCTGCGCTGCATCGCCGACGACCTCGCGTTCGCGCGCGTCGATCCGCTCCAGAAGCGGCGTGACCTGGTCATCCATGCGGTCACCCGCGCCAGGTGGGCGTGGTCTGGCCGGTGAGACGGCGTGCTATCACGTCGATCATGGCCCAGCGCACCCTGGACTCCGAGGACTTCGGCCTGCACTCGTAGTCCCGCACGAGCCGTCGGAACAGCATGAGGGTGCCGAGCGTCTGCTCCACGATCCACCTCTTGGCCTGCGGGACGAAGCCGGTGCCCTTGTCGGCGGGGTTGCGTTCGACGATCTCGACGTCGATGCCGACCGTGGTGCCGTGCTCGACGACGGTCTTCTTGAAGCCCTGGTCCACCAGGGCCTTCTTGATGGGGCCGATGGGGGCGACCTGGCCGAGCAGGGCGATGCCGAACGCGTTGTCGTGCGCGCTGGCGGCCAGCACGGTCACGGCGATGACCAGGCCGAGGACGTCCACCGCCAGCCCGCGCTTGCGGCCCGGCACCTTCTTGGCCGCGTCCTTCCCGGTCGTGGCCGCGGGCACGTTCGCCGCGGCGTGGACGCTCTGCGTGTCGATCACGACCAGGCTCGGGTCTTCCGACCGCCCGGCCTTCTCGCGGACCTGTCAGCGCAGCAGGTCGTTGATCTTCACGTCCGTGCCGTCATCGCGCCAGGCCGCGAAGTAGTAGTAGCCGGCCGACTTCGGCGGCAGGTCGTGCGGGAGGTAGTCCCACTGGCAGCCGGTCCTGCCCTGGTACAGGATCGCGTTGATGATCTCCCGCATCTTGTACCGGCCCTGGTGTCCCGTCGGGGACGGGTGGTCGGCCTTCCACGCCGCGATCACCGGCTCGATCAGCGCCCACCGCTCATCGGACAGGTCGCTCTTGTAGGGCTTGCGGTCACTCACCCGAACAGCCCAGCAGGACCAAGCCGCGCGACCGGCCCCAACCGCCCAAACCCACACGATCAGGCGACGGTAAAACCGTCATACCGGCTCAGAATGCCCTCTCAGACATCTTTGGGACCCGCAGCGCCCAGGGTCTGGACCCCCGGCAGAGGGAACTTCTGCTCGGACTGTTCGTACCGGCGAGGTGAGCAGCGGTGGGTTGCTGGCGCGGGCCTGTGCCGGCGGTGATCAGCTGCCGTCGGGGCTGTGCCTCTGTCTGTTCGTCGTCGCGCCGCTCTTTCGGGCTGGGTGGTTATGGGGGTGTTTCGCTGGGGTTCGTGTCCTGCTCATGTTCGTCGTGGCGCTGTTGTTGGGTCTGGTGGTTGTGGTCGGTTGGCTGCTGTTGTGGGGTGAGGGATCGGGCGGCGTCGCACTGAATGCAGGCTGCTGTGCGGGGTTGACCGAGGGCGGCGAGGGCCTCTTGCCGGGTGAGTGTTCGGTTGCTGGGGGTGCAGCCGATGACGTGGAGGAGTGTGGCGCCCGGGTGTCCGGGGCGGTGGGGCAGGTGCTGGAGTGTCCATGCGGGCGGGCGTTTGTGGGACGGGGTGTCGGTTTGGGACAGACGGTGGGTCGGGACGTGTTCGTAGGAGACGCCGGGTACGGGGCGTGCGTGTGCGGGGCTCACCCAGACGCGTTGCTCGGCAGGTTCGGCGGAGCCGTTTGTGCCGTTCTGCCACAGCAGGATTCCTACCTGGTAGAGCCAGCCGTCCTTCACCTGTCGGCGGGCGTGCAGCCGTCCGCGGACTTCCTGGGCGTCGGGGAGTATGACGAAGATCGGAGCTCCTTGAGGTGGCGTTGTGGTCACGAGCGGCGATCTTGGAGTACGAGCAGCGCTGCGAGGGCCGTGGCGGGGTCAGGGTCGCTTTGACCGATGGGCCACCAGGCGCCGTCCTGTTTCCCGTAGGGATACCAGCGGCCGTCGCGGCCGTAGCGCAGTTGGCGGTCGCGGCCGACGACGGTGAAGCGGTTGCGCCACGCGCGCAGCTGGGGAGGCCGTCCGTCCGCCCAGTCCTCGGCGAGCGAGGCTCGGGCGCGGGTGAGTACGGATGGGTTGGGGGTCCAGGGGTCCTCGAGGACCGCGAGTGCGGCCGTGCCGCCGTAACTCCAGGCCCGTACGGCCTGGGCGAGCTCGATTAGCGGGCGGCCGGTGCTCTCGGCGATCCGGGCGAAGACCTCTGTGTGTGGGTGCGCGGCGGCTATGCGCACGGCGTCCTGCCACTGCGTCAGGTCGGATGGATTGGGTGGTGTGTCGTTCGCCAGCGCGGCGGCGAGTTGGCGACGGGCGCGCTCGGCTGCGTCGGCGGCCAGGGTTTGAAGCGCCTGCGGGTCGATGCCTGGTTCGGGGGGCCGGGACGCCTCGAAGACGGGCGGGTGCCCGGTGTGTTCGGGCAGGGGTGGCGGTCCGGGCAGCGGTGGCAGGTCGGCGCGCGCCGCGAAGGCCTCCCGGGCCGGTGTACCTGTGGGTGGGGTGGGAGTTCGCGGGGACGGAACCGACGCTGAAGCCGAGGCTGCCGCCTGCGATGCCGCGCGGGCGGCGTTGCGGCGGGCGAGCTCGTCCAGCAGCTGCTGTTTGCCGCGGCCGCGCATCAACAGCAGTACGAAGGGGTCTTCGTCCAGCAGGCGTGCGACCTGGTAGCACAGCGCGGCGCCGTGCTTGCACGGGTAGCCCCAGTCGGGGCAGGAGCAGGACGGCTGAAGGTCGTTGGCGGACGGTAGCAGCCGTACGCCGGCCTTCAGCGCGTCCTTGACCAGCTCGGTGGGCATGTCGCGGTCCAGCAGTGCGGCGATGTGCCCGGCGCGCGCCGCCACCGCGTGAAGGAGCCGGTCCCATTCCGCGTCGCTGAGGACGGGGATCGCCAAGGACACCCGGTAGGGCCGCGGCCTGCTGCCCTGCACCGCGGCGCTGATCCGGCCAGGGACCACGGTCATCTCGCCCACGGATCCGCGCCGCGCGTAGGTGCGACCGCGGGCCAGGCGGCCGGAATCGAGTGAGCACTCCTCCAGCGCCGACACCCACGCCTGGCCCCACCAGGTGGAGACGAAACCGCCCCGGCGGCCGGGAGCCGGCGGGAAGGGAGGGAAAGTGCGGGCGAGCTGATCCTGGGCCCGCTGCTGGGGCTTCGTCGGGCGCGGGCTCACGTGCTCCTTCCCCTCGTGGTGCGCTGACGGTCTGTGCTCCAAGGCGCGGTGTTGTAGCGCATCGTTACCAGTTCGGCTAGTTCGGCGTCGGAGAGTTCGGTGAGGGCCGCCTCGCCATGGCTCAGCACTGCGTCCGCGAGCCCCTTCTTCTGCTTGAGCATCTGCGCGATCCGATCCTCGACCGTCCCCTCCGCGATCAGGCGGTGCACCTGCACCGGCTGGGTCTGGCCGATGCGGTACGCGCGGTCGGTGGCCTGGTCTTCGACCGCCGGGTTCCACCAGCGGTCGAAGTGGATGACGTGGCCGGCGCGGGTCAGGTTGAGGCCGGTGCCGGCGGCCTTGAGGGAGAGCAGGAAGACCTGCCGTTCGCCGCGCTGGAAGCGGTCGACCATCTCCTCGCGCTGCTTCACCGGCGTCCCGCCGTGCAGGAACTGCGCCGCGATGCCACCGTCTGCGAGATGCTGCTCCAGCAGGCGGCCCATCTCGACGTACTGGGTGAAGACGAGCACCGAGCCGTCCTCGGCCACGATCGCATCCAGCAGCTCATCGAGCAGCTCCAGTTTGCCGGAGCGGCCGGCGAGCTTGGTGTTCTTCTCCTTCAGGTACTGCGCCGGGTGGTTGCAGACCTGCTTGAGGCCGGTGAGCAGCTTCATCACCAGGCCCCGCCGGGCCATTCCGTCCGCCTCGCCGATCGCCGCCAGCGACTCGCGCACCAGCGCCTCGTACAGGGACGCCTGCTCCTTCGTCAGCGAGACAGGCTGGTCGGTCTCGGTCTTGGGCGGTAGCTCGGGGGCAATACCAGGGTCGGACTTTCGGCGGCGCAGGAGGAAGGGACGGACCAGGCGGGCGAGACGGTTCGCACTCTCCTGGTCGCCGTCGGCCTCGACCGCGCGGGCGTAGCGGTCGCGGAAGGCGGTGAGCGTGCCGAGCAGGCCGGGTGTCGTCCAGTCGAGCAGGGCCCATAGCTCGGAGAGGTTGTTCTCAACCGGGGTGCCGGTCAGCGCGATGCGCCCGGCGGCGGGGACGGTGCGCAGCGCCCGCGCGGTGTCGGAGTACGGGTTCTTGACGTGCTGCGCCTCGTCCGCGACGAGCAGGCCCCACGGCATAGCGGTGTCGGCCAGGAGCGCCGCGTCGCGGCGGAGTGTGCCGTACGTGGTGAGGACGAAGGAGTTCGGTGTGAGGTCCTCCAGGGTGCGGCCCGGGCCGTGGAAGCGGCGTACGGGGACGCCGGGTGCGAAGCGCTGCACTTCACGCTCCCAGTTGCCGAGCAGCGACGTCGGACAGACCACCAGGGTGGGGCCGTGGGCCGATCGCTCGTGATGGCGCAGGTGGAGGGAGATCAGGGTGATCGTTTTGCCGAGGCCCATGTCATCGGCGAGACAGCAGCCCAGGCCGAGGGAGGTCATCCGGTCCAGCCAGATCAGGCCTCGCAGCTGGTAGTCGCGCAGGGTGGCTGCGAGCATGGCGGGCTGGCCGGCGGTGGCCGATGCGGCGTCCGGGCCCGCCTCCGGCTCGGCGATCCGCGCGCGCAACTGCTCCAGGGCGCCGCCCGCAGTGACCGGTACGGACGTGCCGTCGATCTCTACCTCGCCGGTCAGCGCCGCGCCCAGGGCGTCGATCGCGGTGAGCTCCCGGCCGCGCTGCTTGCGGACCTTGCGGACCAGCGCCTGGTCGACCACCACCCACTGGTCGCGCAGCCGCACCACCGGGCGGTGCGCCTCGACCAGCCGGTCCATCTCCTCCTCGGTCAGCGACTTTCCGCCCAACGCCAACTGCCAGCGGAATTCAAGGAGCTGACCGCAGGAGAGGAAGGTCTCCAGGTCCGAGGGCGTCTTTTTGCGCCGGGGCGGCTCCAGCAGGCCGGTCGCGGTCAGCTCCTTCGTCAGGCCCTTTGGCAGGTGGACCTGGATTCCGGCGGCGGCCAGCCGCTCCGCAGCCTCGCCGAGCAGTTCCAGCAACTCGTCGTCGGCGAGCTGCAGCACATCGGGCGCGGCCGAGGAGAGCAGGCGCGACAGCGGCGGCCATGCCTTCGCGCCGCGGCGCAGCGCCAGCAGGGCGTCGATACGGGTACGGGCGGCGAACTGCTCCTGAGCGGCTGCAGCCCCCGCCCACAGCTCGGCCGCATCTGCCACCAGGGTGGGGTCGGCGAGGCTGTGCAGCTGCACCACGGCCCGGAACTTTGGCCCGCCGCCGCTGTCGCCGATGTCTGCGCCGTCCCACCCGTCGCTGTCTCCCTCCAGACGCAGGGAGACCCGCACACCCGCGTCCATCCCGGCGGCCACCTCGGCCGCCCACTCACGCTGCTCGGGGATAGGCACCGGCATCCGAGCGGCGAACGCCGGACCGGCCATCAGATAGCGCGCTGCCGGGGAGCGCGGCAGGCCGTCCGCGACCGCATCCAAAAAGGCCCGCAGCAGCGGCTCGGCGGCGGGCAGCGCAACGGGCGACGAGCCCGGCAGCGGGACCGCGCGCGCCTCCGGCGGCATCGCCGCCGCGAGGTCGCGTATCCGGCGCACGTCGTCGCCGTCCAGCGGACCGAGCCGCCAGGCGTCGAACCCGGTGGGGCTCAGCCCCGGCAGCAGCCGCCCCCGCGCGGCAAGTTGAAGCGCGATCAGGGCCCCTGCTCCCCACAACGCGGCGGAAAGGGAGGCGTTGCCGCTTGGCACCATGGCGCGAGCGCGGGTGAGTACGGGCACCGCCTGCGCGACCGGCAGCAGCACCGCGCTCACGCTCCGCCGCCGGATCCCGTTCCCGTGCGGCCGCACGACGGTGAGCTCCCCCGGCTCCACATCGCAGTCGGGCAGCTCGCCGCCGTCCGCCCGCCAGAACGCCACACGGCCTTCCCTGGCCGGATCTCCGGGCAGGAAGACGGCTTCGCATGCGCTGAGCGCGGCTGAGGCAGCCGGCGCAACCGCTCCCGGCCTCCTCTGCCCGGCAGGCTCCTCCACTTCGACGACCTGGAGGATACGCGCCATGATCGTATGCCCTTCGAGCCGGAGTGCGGGTACGCGCTGGAATGACACCGTCACGCCGTGTCATCGCGCATTCACAAGCTGTACGGCGGAATGCTATCGGCCCGTGACGGGCGCTCGCGGCGCGGACAAAGGACGCATGAGCGTCAGTGCACCCAATCCTTGAGCGGCTTGGTGCCCAGCGTGACGCCGACCGGCGCAGTGGACGACGACCTCGCACGTGTCGCAGTCGATGGGCAGGTACACGAGGATGCCGGCCTCGGCGTAGGCACGGCGCTTCTCGACTCGATCGCGCTGCTCAGATTCGGGCCGCACGAGGTCTCCTCGACGACCACCAGGGTGCCCTCCGGGTCGGTTGCGGTGTGGTCGAGGTAGTGCGGCTTGTCCTGGCGGCCGTTGTCGCTCCAGGTGAGGGCGCGGCCGAGTTGGGCGCAGCGTTCCGCGGTGACGTGGGTGAACGTTGCCACCGCTCGTCTCTCCTTGTGATCAGGGGCAGGTCGGACGGAGCGGACGTGCCCCGGGGTGGTTTGGCGGTCACCGCCCCGGGGTGTGGGCTCGTCGGCCTACGGGCCTGTGAGGTCGCGGTGGATGCACTCGCTGGTTTCGCGGGCTTCCCGCTGCCCGACCACCGCCTGCCGGTTCGCCTCCGGCAGCCCGGCCCACACCTGCCCGTCCGGCACTACCTGCACTGTTGTCTGGGGCCGACGTCACTGTCGTCGGGCATGGCGACTTGTTCCCCTCGTCGCTGATCCGGCCCCGCAACCGATGGGCCACAGCGGCCAACCGCTGCAAGCCCTCACGCCCGATTATCGGTGTCCCCGCGCTGCTTTGACTATCCATAAGCGCAGTGTGCTGTGCGATTGAAGGGACCATGTCATGGCTGTCGGGCTACCGTCGTCTCAGCCCCCGCTACGAACGAAATCCCCGCAACTACCTGGCCTTTCTCGGTCTCGCCCCAGCCATCTGCTACTACAGACGACTCGTCCGCCTCACCACATAGGGCACGGTCTAAGGGCAGTGGCCCAGGGCCCATCGGACCTTGTCGCGGCTGTCGTCTACTGCCCCCATCGGCCAGTGGGCCCGGGTCGTCTTTCGGGGTGCCACACAGCGAAGCCGGCTCCGGGATACGGTCCTCCAGTTGCCGACGGCGCGAGCCATCGGCGTCGCCGATAGGAGTCTCAATGCCTGACCTTCGCGCCATCGACCTCAACCTGCTGGTCGACCTCGATGCGTTGCTCACCACGCGGAACGTCACTAGCGCCGCGCGTCAGCTGAACTTGAGCCAGTCCGCGATGAGCGGATCGCTCGCCCGACTCCGCAAGCTCTTCGACGACCCGTTGCTGGTCCGCAACGGTCGGAAGCTCACCCCCACAACGAGGGCGGAAGCCCTCGCCGAACCGATCCGCGAGATCTTGAGCCAGGTGCGGGACGTGCTTACCGATACCGAGGCATTTGATCCAGCGACGGCCCATCGCACGTTCTCGATCAGCGCCTCGGACTACGCCACCGCCGTCTTGCTTGCGCCGATGCTGCGCACTCTGTCGACGGAGGCTCCACACATAACGATCAACGTGCGGCCGCGGTCCGACGACGTCCGCACGCTGCTGCATGATGATCGCGTCGACCTTGCCATCGAGCCCCGTGAGCTGATGGCGGAGACCGCGCTGCCGAACGCTGTGCTGTTTCAGGACCGCTGGATGTGCATCATGGACGCCTCGGTTCGGCCAGATCCGGATGTGCCGATCGACGTCGCAAGCTTCCTTGCACTACCACACATCTTGTACTCGATCGGACCGGGCCTGCAGCTCAACCACGCCGACCGGCACCTCGTCAACCAGGGGCTCAGCCGGCGAGTCGAGGTCACGCTCGAGAGCTTCCTGCTGGTGCCGCTGCTGATTCGCGGGACCGAACTGGTCAGCTTGGTACTCGAACGGTCGGCTCGGCTTCACTCTCTTGAGGGGCTGTTGCTCGTCGAGCCGCCGGTTCCAGTTCCCGACATCAACGAAGCGATGTACTGGAACCCGCGGCATACCGGTGACCCGGGCCATACCTGGTTGCGCGACAAGCTGCTCAGCGCGGCCGGGGAGCTCTCAGCCACGTCGTCCGAAGCAATCGTGGGAAGTCCTGGCCCACGGCCGGCCACGGCCTGATCGCCGCGCTGCGTGATCTTCGGTGGTTGTCCCGGCGCTTTCGGAAGGAGCGGCCAAAGAGCAAGAGCGTTTTCTCCCGCCGGTCGTGTTTGTTCCAGGGTTAGGTGCACCGTCAGTTCGGGGTGGATTCACGTGCGAGGCGTCGACTTATGAGATCGATCACCGCGACGTAAGCATTCAGCGTAGTTGGAGTGAGTAGTGGTTGTGGGTGTCCGGTGACCGCGCGGTCGCCAGCCGGCGGGGTGAGGCCAGGGCTGCGGGTGGCAGCCAGTTTCTGCCCCTGAATACGTCGCGGAGTCCCCCGAGAAAGCAGCCGGGGCTGATCGCTGTGGACCTGGCCGCCGTCCATGAGCAACGCCGCGCGCTGGAAGCGCAGATCACCGAATCGCTGGGCCCTGAGTAGGGGGGGGGGGGGGGGGGGGGGGGGTGGGGGGGGAACCCGAGCACACCCCACACCCCCCCCCTAAAAGACACGCGAGCAC
>NZ_JBVIJE010000053.1:0-3258 GCF_055581585.1 Streptomyces sp. NPDC031426 | reverse complement strand
GAACACTACCGCGAGGGAAAAACAGGCACCCAGGGTTTGGGGTCTTTGGGGGGGGGGGGGGGGGGGGACCCCCCCCCCCCCCCCCCCCCCCCCCCCCCCCCCCCCCCTACTCCGGGAACGCGCATCAGGACACGGCGACCGGCAATGAGGAAAGCGACCGCGTCATGTTGTTGAGCTCGTCGCGTCGAGGCGGGCCCTGAAGCTCGATGTGCTTGACGCGGCGGGCCAGGGCGTCGAGGACCGCGTGAATCTCCAGCTTCGCTAGACCCTGCCCCGCACACGCGTGGATGCCGTAGCCGAAGCTCAGGTGATCAGCCGCGTAACGTCGGACATCGAAGCGGTCTGGATCTGGGTACTGCCGTTCGTCGTGGTTGGCTGACCCAAACAGCAGCAGTACCCGCTCGCCCTCCTCGAGCCTGTAACCTTCACGGACATACGGCCTCGTGAGCACGCGGGCGAACAACGGGATGGGCGCCTCGACGCGCAGGACCTCGTTGATCGCGGACTGGATCAGGCTACGGTCGCGGCGCACCGCCTCCCATTGATCGGGAAAGCGGGCAAAGAGCCAGACTGCGCTCGCGAGCGTGCTGATCGTGGTATCGAAGGCGGGAATGGAGTACCCCGCCATCAAGGGGGTTACAGCCTCCCGAGGGATGTCGCCGCGCGCGGCCGCATCATGGATCGCGGTGGCAAAACCGCCGGCACGCATGCGATCGGGGGTACACGACTCAGCAAGCCAGGCGAACATCTCACCGGCAACCGGCAGAGCCCGCGCACTGCGGGCGTTATCGGGGCCCATCGCGTCGAAGGTAGAGGAACCCCACCGCAGGAGCTGCTCGCGTCCCTCCTCGGGGAAGCCAAGCAGATCGAGGACAATTGACACGGGAAAGGTTCGCGCCAGGTCTGTGACGGCGTCGAACCTACCCCGAGCGACAAGCTCACCGACGAATCGGTCGGCCTTCTCGGCGATCGCGGGCCGTAGCTCCGCCAGCGCCCGTGGAGCGAGCCGCGAGCTAAGCACTGAGCGCAACGAGGTGTGGTGTGGTGGATCGGAGTTGATGATGGTCCCCGCCATCGCGGCATTGATCGCCGGATTGAGCGCGACACCGGACGCGGAGGAGAAGGTCTCCCAGTCCTCGAGTGCCGCGCGGACCGCGTCGTAGCGAGTAAGCGCGGCAAACCCGTACCGTGCCAGCTTCACCACCGGACCGATATCACGCAGAACCCTCAGCAAGGGATACGGATCAGCGAGGGCGTCGTCGGCGAAGAGATCGACGTCGCTCTCGGGTACGGGTCTGGTCTTCTCGTCGTTGATTGTCACGCTCGACTCCAGAAACGAAATTTGGTTCTTGCTCTTCGGTGGCTGCGTTTCTTTGGACGCTTGCTGTTAGCCCGTTGCTACGCGTCCTGGCCGATCAGGCTCCGCAGCTTGCGACGCGAAATCCGATGATTAATCGCGGCGACAGTGCACAGGTCACCTCGACGCCACCGCAGCAGCGCGGAGCGCTGCCCCAACTCCCCGGCCAGGGCCTCGGCCGTGCCGTACACCGGGAGGGGGCCAAGGATATTGACGGTCATCCCAAACGCCTCGGTCCAAACGAACTCCGACGACGTGTAGGGCGCCACCTCATCACCCCGGATCAGCGCGGCGCCAGCAACTCGGGCCTGGTCCAACGCGGCGGTCCAGAACGGTGTGCGGGCTCCGCCACCCATACGGACAACGTCACCGGCAGCCGAGATGTCGGCATCCACCCGGCATCGGCCATCGACGAGGACGCCCCCGTCGACAGGGATTCCCGAGTCAGTGAGCCAGTCGGTGTTCGGGCGGCACCCGATCGCGGTGACTACCAGGTCCGCCTCGAGCGTAATACCGTCCGCCGTGCGGACTGCATGCACCGGGTCTCCCTCGAGCGTGACCTCACCGACGCAGCACCGCACATCGACGCCATGCGTTCTCGCGGCGCGGGTCAGGAACGCCGACATCTCGGGGCCCAGGCCCGACGCGAGACCGTTTTCGCGCGCGAGAACGGTCGTACTAAGGCCGGCCGCCACGCACGCCGAGGCCAACTCGAGCCCTATGAAGCCTCCCCCGACGATCACCACGGAGTTGATCCGATGGAGCGTTTCTCGTAGAACCAGGGCGTCGGACAGCGACCGCAGCACGGTCTCGCCCCGTCCGTCGGGCCTGAATGTTCGGGCGCGGGCTCCGGTGGCAATGACGAGCTTGTCGTAGCACACAGTCTCCCCACCCGACAGGTGGACCTCGCGCCTGGACCGGTCCAGCCCGAGCGCGCGCACGCCCAGGTGGAGCGCAATGCCCTCCCGAGGCGATGGCAAGGACACGTCTTCCGCGGTGCTCGTGCCGTGGAGCAAGGCCTTCGATAGGGCGGGGCGGGTGTAGGGCGGGTCACTCTCCTGCCCGATCACGGTGATCGGTCCGTCGTGGCCGGCGTTCCGGATCGCCTCGGCTGCGGCCGTACCCGCGGCGGAGGCGCCGACTACAACCACGTTCGTGGCGGTCACCGACTCAGCTTGATCGCCGCGACGGGACACGCCCGCGCGCCGGCAGCTGCCTCGGTGGCGAGCTCCTCGGGCACCGTGGTGTAGAGCAGTTCGACGTCGGAGTCGTCCGGCAGCCGGTAGACGGTGGGCGCAGCTTCCTCGCAGAGCCCGTACCCTTCGCATCGGCCCTGCTGGAGTGACAGCTCCATTGCTTTCACCTCCATAGTTCTTCGGCGAACGCAGCCTGTGATCGACAGCGGTAACCCGCCGTCGGAACGAATTGAGATGGTGGTTGTGAACGCTATGGCGACCTGCGGCAAAAGGTCCAACAGGTAGCTGCGATATGTGGCATCGGCCAAACCAATGAATAAGCCGTCTAAACCCCCGCTACCCGGACCCTAAAGCGTGTTGCAGAAGGCCTGGTGAGCGCGGGTGTGGCGGCAGTTTGGGCTGGTGGTTCATGCGGCGAGGTCGCCAGTTCGATACCCCCTGACAGGCCGTCTGGGCGGGCCTGGCCCTCGGCCCTGGCCTGCACAGCCGGAGCCTGACAACGGGCGCCGCGGTATCGCCGGGATCAGGTGTCCGACGTGCGGTTGCCCTCTGCCGAGATGGTCACGACGGCGCTGTGCACCCTGACGGAGCGGTCGGCCGCGCTGGCCTCAGAAGCCGTATCTCAACCGATCATGGAACGTGCGGGTCGAACGCGGATTCCCGGTCGGGTGATCCTGCCGTGGCCAGGGCATGAAGACGGGACCT
>NZ_JBVIJE010000052.1:0-29098 GCF_055581585.1 Streptomyces sp. NPDC031426 | reverse complement strand
AGCCTGCGCGTCGACCGACACACCTACAAGGCCACCGTCAGCATCGACATCCTGTTGACAGCACCCATCAGCCCATAAACTTCATGGCCTTGCCCTAAAGGGCGGAGCACTGGCCAAGATCAAAGGTAGAGTCCGGTGAGGCAGAATGCCCGGGGATCGTGCGGTCATCAACCACGCCGCGTCATCGCTCACAGGACCGCGAGCAGATCGGAGGCGGCGGATGCACAAGCACGTCATGACAGCTGAGTCGGCATTGTCAGTGATCGCGGAGCTTGATGCTCACGAAGTACGAGCCTGTGTCGGTGGCGGATGGGCCGTTGACGCGCTGATGGGCCTGCAGACCCGCGAACATTCCGACCTCGACCTCTGGCTTCCAGCAGCTGACCTTGACCCGTTGATCGCCGCGTTTTCCCGGCTCGGCATCGACCGCGTGCTGCCTTGGGGCGGCGACAGGCCGTGGAACTTCGTGCTACACGATGGTGAGCACCTGCGAGTCGATCTTCACTTGTACGAGGAGCTCGCCCACGGAGTCGTTCACTACGGGAGCGTCGTGAACGGACATCAGTTCACTACGGCCGACCTCGGTGGCGTAGGCCAGATCCTCGACACGGTCGTGCGCTGCGAGGCCCCGGAGTGGGCACTGCGATGCCACACCGGATATACCCCACGCGCAGTTGACTTCTCTGACGTGACGCAGCTTTGCGCCCGATTCGGGCTTCCCGTGCCCAAGTCGTATCGCACCAGCTAGTCCAAGCGGTGAGCGGTCAACTTCGATGAGCCAGGAGTCGGGGCTTCGAAATGGGTCGCGCGCTCATCAAGGAGCGTCCAGTGAATTACGGGCACTCCGGGCGCCCAGTTACGCACAGCTACACACCCAGCGCACCCCGGCGCACGCCCCGGGCTGATCGGCTACACCATCCGGCGGGACACCATCACCGACCGGGCATTCACCCGGTTCCTCCGTGGATGTTCCGGTCAAGGGATCCGAAACAGGCGCGCACAGATGGGGGACGGCATGAGGGCAGCGGTCGCGGCAAAACGCAAGCCGCAGTCTCTGCGCTCAGGCCGGCGCGACAGGTCCCATCCCCAAGCGAAGGTAGCCTCCGCATCGCCGAAGTCGAAGCTGTGACGGGCAGTCTGTGTGGCCGGCTGTGCGTTGAGCTCGTCGTCGAGAAAGTCGTTCGCGGCGTGTCGGGCTTTGCTCAGCCCGAGCCCCGGAACAGGCCGCCATGACAAAAGTCGGGCATGCGCCCGGTCGCGCAGTTCGCGGAGCGCTATCGGATGCCGGCGTCTTGTCCGTGTCAACGCCCCTGCGAGCGCAGCCGCTCTCGCCATTGCTCCGTACGGCAACTGGCCGGCTCCGTCGTGGCGACGAAGTTCTCCAGAACGGAAAGGAAGCGTTGCGGATCTGTGTGGAACGGGAAGTGCCCCGAGCCCTCGAAGATCTCCAGACGGCTGCCGGGCATGGCGGCATGTGCCACCTTGGCGTGCAAGGCGGGCAGGACCTGGTCGCGCGAGCCCCACACCAGCAGGGTCGGCATACCTGCGGTGAGATGGCAGCGGTCGAGCATGGTCACTACTTGACCGCGCCAGTCGACCACAGCGCGCAGCGTACGAATGAACGCCTCGCGGGAGGCCGTATCGGGCAAGGCATCCACCACACGCAAGAGATCCGGCGCGTCCACGCCGAGCCCCGTGCCAAACAGCTGCAGCAGCCGGATCGCGAGGGCGGTCTGCGTCCGTACTGTTGGAAGCCGCAACGCGGCCAGAGCCAACTGGGCCCCGGGCAGCGAGGCCAGGCGCAGCGCCGGAGTGACACCGCGTCCCACGCCGCCCGTGCTCACCAGTGCCAGCCGCTCGGTCCGGTCCGGGAACTGGTACGCGAACTGCATGGCCACACCGCCGCCGAGGGAGTGTCCGACCAGCGTCGCCCGGTTGACGTCCAGCACTCCCAGCAGGTCCCGCATGCCGTTGGCGTACGCGGGCACCGAGTAGTCGCCGCGCGGCTTGTCGGAGCAACCGTGGCCCAGTAGGTCGGGGGCGATGACCGTGTGGTGCCGGGCCAGCTCGGGGATCAGTTCGGCCCAGGTGTCCGACGAGTCCCCGATGCCGTGGATCAGCAGCAGGACGGGACCCTTGCCCGCCATGCGGAAAGCCCAGCGGTGACCGTGGATGACCTGGTACCGGCGTGCGAAGGGCTTGTGGACCGCACGCAACCGCGCGGACTCGCCACGCAGCGGAGGAAAGCTTGCCACAGCAGCTCCTCTCCAGGGCCGGCAGACGGCCCCTGGGCGGTTAACGTGCTCGTAACGCTCACGTGCTGGGGGAATCTAAATCGACAAGTCGATTTTTTGGAGTGAGCTACGTCACAGGCCGCGCCGGTGAGGGCGGCACGAAGGATTCCAAAACGCCGGTGCGACCTGGGGTTTCGCATAGCCCGCAGGCGGCCGAGCCCCCTTGACGTGAGGTACGCCACGGCGCTGACGCCCAAAGCCACCAGCACTTTCAGAAGGCTGGAGGTCCCCCGGTAGACGGCAGAGCATCCTGCCGGCGTGGCCACCCCGGACGCCCGCGCTACCGATTCCAGTACCGCCAGCCGTTGACTGCACGAGCCGCGACGGCGCCGAAGCACCTCCGACACGGGCCGCTCGTCCTGAATCGAGTACACCGGCTGCACAACCGCGGCAATCCTTCGGTGAGCCTGGCGCAGGAACGCTATCCGGTGAGCGGGGCCTGAAGAGTCCCCCGAACCCACCGGGCCGTCGATCTGTCGGGGGAACGAGGAAAGGCCCGGATGCTGCCAGTCGCAGTATCCGCGTTGGGGCTGTGCTCCCTGTAACGGTCCCCCCTGTCGGCCGCGCGCATGCGGACACGGCCTCGCGGCGCGAGAAGCAGCGGCCACGAGCACCGACCATCTGCCACGATCGGGCCACGTAGCTGTCCGGCTGCCGTGGTCGGGGTCATGGTCGAGCCGACCACGCCATCTGTACCCCGGCGCGCAGCGGTTGCGCAGCCCCCGGACGGACGGTGCGCAGTCAGGCTGCGCAACCGGCAGAGGATCCTGCGCAGTTGCGTTGCGCATCGCGGCTGCGCACTCGGGCCCCGAGTGGTCTTGGTCTTGTGTTGCGCAGGCCCGGGTGACGCGCTGCGCAGGCGTCCGGCAGGCTCGGTCGGCTTCCGTCTGCTATCGGGGTACCGGTGTGGTGGCTGGGCGGCGTGTGGTCGCCCAGCGGTCGTCGTCTGGGACCGTGCGCCGGCCGCACTGTCTTGTCCTCGATTCGCCGCCGGCCCGTGGTCGGGCCTGTGGTCGGGCCGACCACGACCCCGACCATGGACTTCGTGTCTGCATCGTGACCGTGGTGGGGGTCTCGTGGTCGGTGGTCGGGTCGGGGTCGGCGGGTTTGCTCAAGGTCACAACATCCGTTCTGACCTGGGAGTTTGACGATGTCCCCTGGCATGCAGGCCTCAAGGGGCGAGGCTGCTGCTCCGACGGCGGCGGGCGCCCGGCTGGAGTCGATGAGGCGCCGCGTACGCCTGTCGCGTAGAGCGGTGCTGACCGCTGTCGCGGCCGGCCCCATCACCCTGGCCGTCGCCGTCGCCTCCGCCCCGGCCACGGTCCAGGCCGCCACCCCGGCCAAGCCCGCCGCCGTGCGCACCGCGGCGGCCGCCACCAATCCGGGCGGCTACGCGCAGCTGTTCCTCGGCGCCTGGTTGCGCAGCAGCGCCGATGATGCGACGAGTGCGCAGGCGCGTCTTGTGCAGTCGATGGCGCCGGGCGTCGACCTGCCCGAGACGGCCTCCGATGCGCAGCCGGCACCCACGTCCGTGACGGCGGTGCGCAGCGCGCAGCGTGACGGCGGTGTGTGGTCGGTGACGGTGGCTGCGCAGTACGCGGACGGGCGGTTGCGGTACTACGCCGTGCCGGTGGCCGCCGCTCGCGACGGCGCCTCGTTCGCGATAACAGGTGCGCCCGGCGTGGTGGCCGGTCCGGCCCGTGCCGAGGTGGCGAGGTCGCCGTACCGGGTGAGCGTCCCCGACGGTGATCTGTCCTCGGCTGTCGGGGAGTTCCTCGCCGCCTACCTGGCTGGTGCCGGAGAGGTGAGCCGCTACCTCTCGCCCGGCGTGACGCTGGCTCCGCTCTCCCCCGCCCCGTACACGGCGCTCTCCGTCCAGCAGGTGTCGGCCGTCGAACAGGCCGCGGCCGCCGAACACGTCCCTGCCGACGGCACGAAGGTGTGTGTCCTGGCACGGGTGGAAGCCCGGGATGCCGGCGGCCGGTGGCCGCTGGCGTACGAGCTCGTGCTCAAGGCCCGCTCAGGCCGGTGGGAAGTCGCAGGCCTGGAGTGTGGGGCCGGCAACGACGGGGGTGCCCGATGAACACGGTGCACAGCGTGGTCCTTGCCGGGCAGTTGGACGACCTCGGGAACAGCTGGATCACGATGTTCAAGGACTGGGCGACCAAGGGCCTGCAGGCCGGTCTGCTCGTGCTCGTCGTCGTCATCATGATCCAGAAGTTCAGCCTCAAGGCGGGGATCGGTGCCCTGCTGCTGATGGTGATCGCGCTCGGCTTGTACAACTCCCGCGACACTCTGGCGAACATGTTCGAGGACGAGGTGAAGAACCCCTCCAAGGGCGCACCCGCCGTGCCCGGCATCGTCCAGTCCGAACTCCCCGCTTCCCATGATCACTCGCCGGGCGTCGGAGGGTGGCTGTGACCGCGGCCGCGGCGCGGGTGAGCCGCTTCTACACCACCGCCCGCCGCCACCCCTGGGTGCTGGGCAAGGTCGCCGACTGGAAGATCCCCCTCGGCCCCTACACCCCCGCGCAGATCGCCCTCGCCGTCGGCGGCGGCTTCCTCCTGATCAAGACCATCAGCTGGTGGTCGTGGACGGGGCCGCTCCCCATCGCCTGCTGGGTGCTGGCGATTTGGGCGGTGCGCCGGCCGAAGATCCGGGGCCGTGCGCCGATGCAGGCCGCTTGGGGCTGGGTGCTGCTCGGCCGGCAGCCGAGGGGAGGCCGGATCGGCGGGCGGGCCGCCCGCGACCGTGCGCCGCGACCGCTGCTCGGCGGCTTCACCATCGAGGGCGCGCCCGCGGCGGACCCCGCTGCGCAGGCCACTGCATCTGCTGCGGCTCGCCGGCATGTCCCTCGAACGCCGTATCCGCGGCCGACCGCCGGTCGCTCGGCCGCGCGCCGCCACACGGAACCGGCAGTTCCCGCGGCGCCGGCGGGGCTGGCGGGGCCGGTGTCGGGTGTGCAGCAGCTGCTCGCGCTTGCCCAGCAGGGGGGTGCGCGGTGAGGGTTGCGATCCGTCACATCGCCGGGCATCTGGTGTGGTCGACGCAGGGCAGCGTGTGGGCCGTCTACCGCCTGCACCCCGGCCCCGACGCGCAGGGCCAGCGTGAGGAGACCGTCCAGGGCACGTACGTGCCCGCCGCGGTCCGCGACGAACAGCTCGCCAGGACCACACATCTGGTGCGCTCCCTGTCCGGGGCCCCGCGGCTGTTCGGTCTGTGCGCACAGGTCGACCCAGGTGAGATCGCGCTGCGCATGATCGAGGGCATCGAGCCGGCGGCGCAGGCACCCGATACGGGCCCACACCCGTGGGTGGAGAACGTCGAGGCCACCCTGGAGCTGCTGGATGACCAGGAGATGCACCGCCGCACTTTGTGGCTGGCCGTGCCCCTGCACAGTGAGACAGGCGGCCTGCAGGTCTGTGCGCAACTCGGCGCGGCGTGGGCCGAGATCGCGCCGATGCTGGGCATGCACCCGGCGCCGGTGGCACGCCCCGAGGTGGCCGCCTACCGCGAGCAGGCCTTGCGGGTGGAGGCCGCCCTCGCCGGCGGCGTCGCCTTCCGTCCGGCCCGCCCCGCGGAAATCGTGTGGATGATCCAGCACGCCCTCCACCGCGGCCTGCCCGAACCCCTGCTGACCGAGGCCGAGACCAGCGACCTGTACGGCGGGCAGATCCGCGACGGCGTACTGCGCTCCCCCAGCTACGCCGACCTCGGCCAGGTCCGCCTGCAGGAAGGCGGCATCGACCCCGACCTCGACGACACGGGCGAACTCAAGAGCGCGGGCCGGATCACTCGGTCGGGCCGCACGGCCTGGTGGCGGCTGAACACCACCTCGCCGCTCGGGCGGCGCTGGCTGCAGGTCGAGTCCGACACGGGAGTCGGCTACCAGGCGCAGCTCGCTTTGGCGGAGTGCCCGCCCGCGGTCAGCCAGGACGCCGCCGATCTGTTCGCCCAGCTGGAGAGTCTCGACTTTCCCGTCGACTACACCATCGACCTCACTCTGGTGCCCGCGGAGAAGGCCCGGGACCAGGTGCGGCGCAAGAGGAACGAATTGGTCGACCAGGCCGACCAGTACGACGCCCGTCCCACCGGTATGCCCGCCTCGCTGACCGAGGCCGCCCGCGACCTGGGTGAGCTGGACGCCCGCCTGTCGCGTACCTCCGTCGAGGTCGAGGTCCAGTCCGTGACCGTGCTGACCGTGTGGGGGCCGACCGCCGCCGTCTGCGACGCCCGCGCCCGCGCCCTGGCCGCGCTGCTCGGCGGCGCCGACTACCGCGCGGTGCGCCCGGCCGGACTGCAGGAGGCGCTGTTCACCCTGGGCCTGCCCGGCACGGTACGGCCCGGCGTGGTGCGGGAGTTCACCCAGCACCAGATCAGCGAGGACTGGGCTTTGGGCGGCGCCTTCACCGTGGGCGAGGTCGGCGACCCGGGCGGCATGTTCCTCGGCATCGACCTGGACAGCGGCACCACCCGCCCCGTGATGATCAACGTGGCTGACGCCCCCAAGGTCGACGCATCCGCCTCGATGGGGATCGTCGGGGACCTCGGTGCGGGCAAGAGCGTGCTGCAGAAGCTGATCACGGAGGCGGTGTGGGCGCGCGGCGGCCGCGCGATCTGCATTGACCGCACCCCCGTACGCGAGTGGGCCACCTTCGCCCGCACCGCCGCCCAGGGCCGCTGCCAGATCATCGACGCCGCCCAGGCCGAAATCTCCATCGACCCGCTGCGCATGTTCGACGGGCCCGAGGGCCGCCACTACGCCCTGTCCTACCTCACCCTGCAGCTCGGCATCGGCCCGATGAGCACCAACGGCGAAGTCCTGCACCACGCCGTCGAACAGGCCGCCACCAGCGACACCCCGTCGATGCACCGCGTCCTTGAGGTCCTCGAGGACATGGCCACCCGCGAGAGGAGCAAGCGGCAGGACACAGCCGCCACCCTCGCCGGCCTCATCCGGGTGGTGGCCACCAACCCGCTGGCCGGCATGGTGTTCGACCCGACGCTGCCTGCGGTCCGCCTGGACGCCTCCAGCGCCTCCGACATGATCGTCATCACGACGACAGGGCTGAAGCTGCCGCCCAAGGCCGCGTTCGACAAGCCCGAGGTCCTGCACCAGCAGCCGCTGGAGGCCCTCATCGGCCGCGCGGTGCTGTACCTGATCGCGGCGATCGCCCGGCAGACCGCGTTCGAGGACCCCGAGCGGTTCACCGCGGTGGTGCTGGACGAGTTGTACTGGCTGACCTCGTCCGCCGAGGGCACGGCCCTGGTCCACGAGATCCTCCACGACGGCCGCAAGCACGGCGCCGGCCTGCTCGCCGGATCCCACGACGCCGAAGAACTCGGCCCCGACCGGGGGCTGATGGCCTACCGGGCGCTCGCCCGCACCGTCGACCGCGAACGCGCCCGCCGCGGACTGGAGTTCATCGGCCTCGACCCCAGCGAAGAACTGGTGCGGCTGGTGACCACCGGCCTGTCCCCCGTCGGGCACCAGGGCCGCGAGGGCGAGTTCCTGCTGACCTGCCCCCGGCAGAACACCGGCCGCGTCAAGGCGGTCATCCCCCGCATCGCGCGTATCGCCACCTCCATCACCACCACACCGGGACGCCACGCCCCTGCCGGATCACCCCCGGCCGCAGCCTCTGTGCCGCACGCCGGTCACGCCACTGGTGATCGCCCGAAGGGACACCTGTGATGACCTCTTTCTCCCCCACCCGCTCCCGGCGCATCGCCGCGGCCGCGACCGTCCTCACGGTGAGCGCCGTCGTCGCCGGCGTGCTCGTGCTGACCCTGTCGATGGGCGTGCCGGACGCCTGGTGGCCGCACACCGGGAAGGCCTTCGCCACCGACGCCCACGTGGCACACCACGACCCGTGTGACGTGATCGTGGGACGGGCCAAGGCGTACTGCGAGCGCGGCGCCACGTACTCCCCCTCCACCGGGCACCGCAGGGCCGCCGCGGCGGCGTGGCGGTGCGTGCCGGCGGGCTCGGGCCTGGCCGCTCTCGTGATCCGGCGCAGCCCAAACACCCGGCAAAGGCGGCCTTGAGATGGTGCGACCAGAGCGCGGCATGCTTCGCTCGGCCGGCTTCGTGGTGCTGCTCACCGGCGTGTTCGTCCTGGTGAACACCCAGGTCGTGTACGCGGCCAGCAGCAGTGAGACCGGGGACCTGCTCTCCCCGCTGAACATCACCTCCTCCGAAGGGGTGCCGATCGACGGCTACGACCTGAACGCTTCGGGTGGCTCCATCGTCAACTTCAAGGGACAGGCCCTGGCCTTCGCGCTGTCCGGGCTGTTCACGCTGATCCGGCTGTTGGTCGGGCTGGCGGGGTGGGCCATCGAGCTGGCCTTCCGGTTCCCGCTGCTGAAGATCCTCATCCACCCGGCGCAGAAGGTCGCCGACACCTACGACCACATCGTCGTTGACACCCTCGGGCTGAAGGGTCTGCTGCTCACCTGGGCTTTCGTCTTCGCCGGTTTCATGATCGTGCGTGGCCGCATCGGCCGCGGACTGGGCGAAATCTTCCTGACCCTGCTGATCGGGGCGCTCGCCGCCTCTGCGGTCGTCCGCCCGGACTATCTGCTCACGCAGGACGGGCCGCTGGGCCAGACCCAGCAGGTGGCCGCCGAGGTGGCCCAGCAGTCCGTCAACTCCTACGACTGGGGCGGAAAGATCGCCAGCAAGGGCCCCTGCGACCCCATGGCCGGCCATGCGGAGATCAAGTGCGAACAGCGCCAGGGCGAAGGACCCATCTCCGCAGCGGAGGTGGCCCGTCCCCTCCAGGACTCGATCACCAACGCGCTGATCGTCAAGCCGTACATGCTCCTTCAGTACGGGCGCATCCTCGACCCGGCCAAGCCTTCCGACCGCAAGGCCTACGCCGTCCACCTCAAATGGATCACCGGCGGCTACACACCGCGCACCACCCCCTCGCAAAAGGCGCAGGACACGTGCAGCCGGATCCACGACGAGGCCAAGAAGTACTGCGAGGCCTCGATCGACGGCGGACCCGCCGACAAGAACAGTGACAACCTGCCCTCCCTCACCGCCGGGGGCGATCTGCTGGACTCCCCCAACGCGATCGTCACCGACGAGGACCGGTCCTTCGCGGCCTTCCTGGACGACATGAAGAAGGCGGGCCCGGTCGGCCAGGCCTGCGCCGACTACGCGGCAAAGCCCACCTGGTGGCGCGTCGGCGGAGCCTTCCTCCTGCTGATCGCCGCGCTGTTCATCTGCGGCATGCTCCTCTCGAGCGCGATCGTGCTGCTCGGCACCCAAGGGGTTTGCGCCGCGGCCGCGGCCGCCGGCGGGGTCACCTTCATCGCCGGCATGCTGCCCGGCCCGCCCCGGCAGTCGGTGTGGAAGTGGCTTTCCCTGTGGGGCATCGCGATCCTCGCCATGGTCGGCATCTGCGCCTTCGTCCCGTTCTTCGGCATCGCCGTGGACGCCACCATCACCAACGGCCCGCAGCTGATGGTGGAGCGGATCCTGCTGATCGACGTACTCGCCATCGCCGGCGCCGCCGGGCACCGACGGCTGCTGACCGGCGTCACTTCCTTCGGACGGCGCATGGCGATAAGGATGCGCTACGCCAAGGTCGGCGGCACCCACATGCCGGGCGACACCTCCGACCTCGGGGCCGCGCTCGCCATGAACTCCCCCACTGCAGGGGGCGGATACGCAGGCGGGTTGCGTGCCTTCACCGGCGGCGGTAGCCGGTTCGGGATGCTCGGCACCCGCCAGCGGCTGATGGGCGCGCTGACGTCCCTGTTCGACGGTGCAGGCATGCCCGTCGACACCGGCGGGCTGCTCGCGGACGCCACCGCCGAGGCCGGGCGCGGTCTCGCCCCGCTCACCGCAGCAGCGGCTGCGGGCGGGCTGGGAACGCGGCTCGGCGCGAAGGGCGCCTGGTGGCTGCTGGTCGGCCGCCATCCAGACAAAGAGCAACTGGCCCAGTGGCGCAAGCCCACTGCCAGCGGGGACCCGCAGGGCGGCAGTCCTTCGGGCGGCGGTTCAAACGGCCCGGGCGGCGACGGTGGTGGTCCGCGCAGTCCCGCAGGGCCGCCCGACCGGTACCGCAACGACCAGGGCCAGATCGTCGACCGCACCACCGGCCAAGTCCTGCACGACCAGAACACCGACCGCACGCTGCTGTCCACCCGCGCCCACAACCGGCTGGTCCGCTTCCGCGGCTACCGCATCCTGCACCGGGGCGGGCGAGTGGCCTACGGCGCGACGGCCGGGCTGCCGGCCACCGCCCGCCGGGGACGGACGGAGGGCTCGCGCTATGCCCAGGACGCCCGCCAGCAGGTGCGGGTGTGGGGCAACACCGTCCGCGAGGACGGCCGGGCGTGGCAGGACACGGGGCGTCATGTGTCCCGGGTCGTGAGGGAAGCCGACGACGCGGGCGGGACGGGCCCCTTCGTCAGCCGGCCCCTGCCCGCGCGTCCGGCACCGGCTTTGCGGCCGACCGGTTCCCCCCGTTCCCCGGGCCGCCAAGGGCCGGCCTCGCCAGGACCCACGCCGCCCGCCTCCCAGGCCGGATCCGGCACCACTGCGACGGCCCCGCCCGCTTCCCCGACGCGGCTCGGCGGCGGTGCGCCCCGGCCACCGGCGGGCTCGCCCCCCAACGGGCCCGGGCCCGTCCTCCCGGGAGGCGGAGGCACCGGTAACACCACCCGCGACGAGGCGCGGGCCCGGTTCCAGGAGCTGATGCGCAGGACCGAGGGCGACGCCGAGCGGCTGCGTCGCCGGCGTGACCTGCGGCGCGGGGAGGGCGGTGAGGGCGAGTGAGGCCGCCCCGGCGCCGCCTGGTGCGGTGGGGGTGTGTGGTGGCGCTGTTGATGTTCGCCGCCGTGTGCTGTGCCGTGCCGGCCCAGAACGCGATCAGCGCGTAC
Source organism: Streptomyces sp. NPDC031426 (assembly GCF_055581585.1). Taxonomy (NCBI): domain Bacteria; kingdom Bacillati; phylum Actinomycetota; class Actinomycetes; order Kitasatosporales; family Streptomycetaceae; genus Streptomyces; species Streptomyces sp. NPDC031426. Next base: position 17,906 of record NZ_JBVIJE010000052.1, on the reverse strand, counting down.
ATCGCTCTCAAGACCGGCGCGCAGGACGACGGCGGGATCGCCGAGGGCGGCAGCGCCGCCAACATCCCTCCCCGGATGCTGACCGCCTACAAGAAGGCGGTCCAGCAGGTAGGAAAGCATGTGCCGCAGTGCCGCGGCATGCGCTGGCCGATCCTGGCCGCAATCGCCAAGGTGGAGTCCAACCACGCCGTCGGCCACAGCATCGCCGACAACGGCGACATCCGCCCGAAGATCTACGGGGTGCTCCTCAACGGCTCCGGTGCGGGGGGCAACACCACGGTGGTCCCCGACAGCGACGGGGGCAAGTGGGACGGCACCTCGCAGGGTGACAGGGCCGTGGGCCCGTTCCAGTTCCTGCCCTCGACCTGGGAATCGATCGGCCAGGACGGCAACAACGACCACATCGCCGACCCGCACAACGCCGACGACGCCGCGCTCAGCGCCGCAATCTACCTGTGCGGCAACGGCCGCGACCTGACCCAGCGCGCCCAGCTCGAGGCAGCGATCCTGGAGTACAACCACTCGCAGGAGTACCTGGCGAACGTGCTGGGCTGGATCGACCAGTACACGGCGGCCGCCAAAGACCCGGACCTGAAGAACGTGACGGGGAAGGTCCGCACCGTGATCGAGGCGGCCCTCTCGCAGCGGGGCGTGCCCTACTCCTGGGGCGGCGGCAATGCCAACGGCCCGTCCTACGGGACCTGCTGCACCACCAGCGGCAAAAGCGGCGCACACATCAAGGGCTTCGACTGCTCGGGCCTCACGACGTACGCCTACGCCAGAGCCGGCGTCCTGCTGCCGCGTACGGCAGCCGCCCAGGCCGGTGTCGGTCAGCGGATCCCCGCCAGCCTGGGAAAGGACGCATTGAAGCCCGGTGACCTCGTCTTCTACGCCTACGCCCCGGACCGCGACTCCACGATCTTCCACGTCGGGATCTATCTCGGAGGCGGCCAGATGGTCAACGCCGCCCGCCCAGGCACGGTCGTACGCCTGGACGCGGTGGACGCCATGCCCGGTTTCGCGGGAGGTGCCCGGCTCCTATGACCACCAGCCCGCGCTCCCCGCGCTCCCCGGCCTTCCTGCTGATCACCACAGTGTTCCTGGCCTTCGCAGGAGCCGTCCTCCTGGGGCTGGGGCAGGCAACGCCCACGCGCCAGGCGGCCTCAACTCCCCCACGCAAGGCGGCCGTCACCGCCTCGCTGCCCGCCCCCAGGCGTCCGACGCCGCAAGCGACACACCACAACACCGAGACCGCCGCTGCTCCCCTACAGGGGAGCGGCGCATCACAGCTGCCGCCGCACGGCGAAGGCCCCGCTGGCGATGCGGCCGTCCAGCAGGCCTTGGAGGCCGCCTGGCCCGCCGACCTTCCCGCAGGCGACGAGCGCCGGTTGCTGGCCGCCGGGCGCGCTCTGCTGCGCGCGGACGCCACCGGGATCGGTCGGGCGAAGTGGCCCAGGGTCTTCCCCGACACCGGCCAGCACCTGGCCCCGGCGTTCGCGACGGCCCGGTTCCGGATCCAGGCGGCCATCGCCCGCCGCGACGGCGCCGACGACCAGGCGGTGGTGCACCTGGTGTGGGCCGGCGCCGATGACGGCGGCACCTTCACCGACGGCCGCATCACCGACTGGCACTTCACCCGCAGCACGTCTAAGGAAGGAGCGTCCACGTGGATCCCGCAGCCCCGTACCTGACCGGCCAGGCCACCGAGTCGGCGTCCGGGACGGTACTCGGCCTGTTCACCGGCATCGTGCACACGGCCGGCTGGGTGGTCACCTACTGGTGGGTGCCCGCCGGGGCCGCCGTCATCGTGTGGGTCGTGAGCGAGACGGTGGTGCGCCGCCTGGCGCGGAAGGCCTCGGCCGAGCGGATGGCGCTGGAGCTCGTGCCCTCGCGCCACTTCGACCCCGGCTTGGAGGAGATCTTCCGCCGGGGGGTACAGCTGGCCCGGGCGTCGACGAGTATGCCGTGGTGGGCGCCGCGCCGTACGAAGGCGGTGCAGATCCGGCTGCGGGCCGACGGTTCCAGCCCGTTGCGCTATCGCGTCGAAGGCCCCGTGGGCGGCGAACGTCTGCTGTCGATCACCCCGTTCGGCCCTGCCGTCACCGTGAATCGTGCCCGTCCCCTCGTCGACGAGCCCCGTGAGCACGTGGTGCGGGCGGAGTTCATCCTGCGTGGCAGACCCACCGCTCCGCTGCGTGAGGTACCCCTGGCTCCCGACCCGTTGCAGCCTCTGATCGACGCCGTCTGCGACCTGCGTGCCCAGCTGGGCGACCTGGCCGAGATCCGCCTCGACATACAGCGGGCCCCCAAGTGGGCGCTGCGGGCGCGCCGTCTGCAGCTGATGGCAGGCGCCCGCCGCGCGGAGCGGCGCGAGGCCCAGCGGGCCGCCCGCTGGGTGCGCAAGGACGCCATCGGCATCGAGGACTCGCTGATGTGGCAGCTGCAGCAGCTGGTCGCGGGCAAGCCGGGCGGGGGCGGGCGCCGTCTGGTCATGCCACCCGTTCCCCGCCGGGTGGATCCGGCCGACGCGCTGGGCAAGCTCGCCGAGGACGACCACCTGGTCCGCGTGCAGTTGCTCGTGATGTGCGCGTCGAACACCGAGGGCCGCGCCCAGGCCCGGCTCGCCCAGCTCCAGGCCGCCCTCGACGTGTTCGGCGGCGGTTCACGGTGGGCGATGCGCGGATGGCGCCTAGGCCCGTGGCGGTTCGGGGCCGACCGCTGGCCCAGCCGCCGCGGCTTCGAACGCCGCTGGACACTGGGGCACTGCCAGCCGCCCCGGCCGAACTGGGTGCGCCTTGAGGAGCTGACGGGGCTGCTCAAGCCGCCCACCGTGCACTGCCGGCTGCCGCTGCTCGCTTCAGACCTGCCGACCTTCGGGTACGCGGATCCCGAGCTGCTGCTGCAGGGCATCTACCGCAGCCCGGACGGCCGCAAGCGCCTGGTCGCCACCTACGCCAAGGAGACGCTGTTCGAAGTCGGTGTGGGCAAGGCCGGCGGCGGCAAGACCGAACGTGCTCTCGCTCAGGCGATCGGCTGGGCCCACGCCGGAGGCGGGCTGATGTTCGTCGACCCCCACCGCGACTCCTGGCCTCGCGCCCTGCCGTTCCTGGCCCACGACCACCTCATGCAGCGGATCGCGCTCATCGACCTCAACGCCAACGGGCCAGCCCCGCAGGTGAGTTCGTGGAACCCCCTGGGCATGCACCAGGGCCAGACGGCGCACGAGGTCGTCGAGGCAGTCACCGACGCCTACGCGGCCGCACTGGGCTGGGACGACGCCAGCGCACCCCGCGCGCTCACCCTCCTCACCGCCGCCCTGGCCGTGCTCGTGGCCGTCAACGAGGCCGCCTGCGCCGCAGGGCGGCCGCAGGACCAGGCCACCGTCTTCCACGTGCGATCCCTGCTCACCGACCCCGTCTTCCGCACCGCGGCACTGGCCGCAGTGGAAGGGCGCCTCGATGAGGAGACCCGCTCCTGGTGGCAGACCACCTTCCCCACGCTGCCCCCCGACGCACTCGGCGTCGTCCTCAACCCCATCGCCCGCCTCGCCGCCAACCCCGTCACCCGTGCCTTCCTCGGACAGCCGACCGGTATCTACAACATCCGCGCCGCGATGGACTCGCGGATGATCGTATGGGTGTGCCCAGGCGGGAACGGGCCCACCGACCGGCTGATCACCGCCCTGCTCGCCCGGGATCTGCTGCGCGCCGTGCGCTCCCGCCGCGACACCCCGGAAAACCAACGAGTGCCGTTCAGGCCGTACTTCGACGAGTTGATCACCCTGACCGGTGCCGCCCCGGAAACGATCGCCGCAATGTTCGAGGACTTCCGCAAGTACAAGGTCCACGTCCACGGCATGACCCAGCTGCTGGGCCGCCTGCCCCACCCGGTGCGGCTGTCACTGATCCAGAACGCCTCCACCTTGGCATCCACGGCCGGTTCGCAGTCCGCCATCGCCCCGATCACTGCGGAGTGGGGCGACAAGCCCAGCCCGCACGTCGTCGCCACCCTGGACCGGTTCGAGCACTACATGTCGCTGACGATCAACGGCCGCCGCATCGGCCCCGTCCGGATCACCGGCCCGCACCTGGACGAGGTGTTCGCCGACTACTCCCGTCCCCGCCAAACGGCGGCACTGGAGCGCTCGGCCCGGGCAACAGCCGGCGCGGCACCTCTGGAGACGCTCACGGCCCGGGCCGCCGACCAGCTCACCCGCGTGGGTGACTTCCTCGCCCAGCACGCCTCCACCACCGCACCGGCCGTACGGCTGCAGAAGAAGGGATACCAGTGACCACCGCCATCGAAACCGAGTCGTCCAGGCGCACGCCAAGCCCCATCGAGCCGCTGCCGCATCAGCTCCTGGCCGCACTCGGCCAGCACCGGATGGCGACCACGCATCAGCTCCACGACCTGCTGCGGCCCGACGCGACACGGCAGACCGTCTCCACGCCACTGAACAAACTGCGCCGCGAGGGCCTGGTGGACTACACGGTGCTGCCAGCCTCCAACCGCTCCCGTGCCTGGTACCTGACGAGCGAGGGTGCACGGCTGACCCGGGACTTCCCCGCGCTGCGCGGCCGGCCCCCCTATCCGATCACCTCGGCCACAGCTGCCTCATTGAAGACGCCGCACACCCTGACCGTGCTCCGCACCCACCTGGCGTTCGTCGCCGACGCCCGCCGGCGCGGCGACGAACACGGCCACCTGGACTGGACACCCGAGGTCTCCCACCCACTCAGCGACGGCGAAAAGATCATCACAGACGCGGTGATGCACTACACCCTCATAGGCGACGACCAGCGGACCAAGCTCCGGGCATTCATAGAGGTCGACCGGGCAACCATGGCCAGCGAACGGCTCGCCTCCAAGCTGATCGAGTACGCGCGCTTGTGGTCCTACGAACCGCAGACCGTCGGCCGGCCACGCTCGCGGCAGCCAGCCGCTCCCGGGCCGGCGTGGCTGCGCTGGTACCCCGTCTTCCCCCGGGTCCTGTTCGTGCTGACCGGGGCCTCCCGGTACACCCTGAACAACCGGATCAGCGACCTACAGGCCATGGTCACACAGCACCCCCTCGTGGGCACCCTGGCCCGGCAGGTACCGATGGGCGCAGCCATCCTCAACGACCTCGAAGACCAGGCACCCACCGGCGACGTGTGGGTACCTCTTGCAGGTGGCGAGGCCCGGCCGTGGACCGAGCTGCGCCACCACACACCCTCTGGCCGAATGTCGCAGCCTTGCAACCACACCCAAGACTCTTGATATTTGCTCATGCGAACACGTAGGTTGCTTTCATGCACTGAGGTAGCAGACACCAACTACGGTAGATGAAGCAGATTGTAAGGGATTCAACATGTCACGAACGCCCGACAGTATTTGCAGCCCTGAAGAGAGCCGTGCCGGCCACTGGCCGGTTCGGACGCAGTCCGTCTCACGCATCGGCAGCGCCCACGTGATCCAGTCAACGGGCGACTTCAGCACAGAGGACCTGCACCTGGTGCACCGCCGATTCCCAGGCTGGCACCTAGCCCTCGACGGCGACGTGATCACCGTATGGCCCTCACTCCGACAGCAGGACCGAGACGTGGACGTCGCCCCTGCCCCCGTTTACCAGGCACGGTCCCGGCCACGCAATGACCGGCTCCAGCCCCCCATCCAAAGGAGACAACCGCATGACCAGTTGAGATAGTGCAGCGGGCCCCAGGCACCTCACTGCGCTCCCGATCAGCATCGGCCCGGCCCAGGCGACCGTCGTCCGTCCCGACAGCGGACGAGAAAACCGCCCACCGACCGCTGCACCCGATGGACGCAGCCTGTCGCGGAGAATTCGTTCCCGCTCACAGCAAGCCCACGGCCTCCGTCCAGCCCGGCGAAGACGTCCCGAGATATGCGGGCGCGACGAGCGAAGGCGCAGAACTGCAAATCAACATCTGGCTCCGAAAGTGACCGGATATGCCCGCAGTTAAACGTGTGAACTCAAGTATTGAGCTGGGAAGTTGACTGGCATATGCGTAACCTTGGCGGCTACGCAAACGCATTATCGCAGCTAGATCAGCCCGCAGACTTGGCTCACCGGTCGTCGGTGGCCAAGGCAACGGTCATCGCGCACCGCGTCGTACGGGGAGACAACGTGACACGAGCACCACGACCCTCGGCAGAGCTCACCGCCGTTCGCTTCCGAAATCTCGCCGCCTCGTCCCTCATGCTGTGCGCCGCGCTCACCTTGTCCGCGTGCAGTTCCTCCGACGAAGGCAGCAAGAACTCTGCGCGGACGTCGCCCCCCGCGCCGTCCGCACCGGCGTCGACGGCCTCGGCGGACCCGGACGCACCTGAGAAGGAGGCCGTCCTCAAGACCTATGACAACATGTGGGCCGAGCAGATGAAGGCGTATAAGAAGGCGGACGCCACAGGCACCGACCTGACGAAGTACGCGTCGCTCGATGCGCTGGCCAAGTTTCGTCTGGACCTGGCCCACATGAAGCAGGCCGGGACCGTCGGCGGCGGCGAAGTCGGCCACACCCCGAAGGTGTCGTCGATCGACCTCACCACCAAGCTTCCCAAAGCCACCGTGACCGATTGCATCGACCTGACCAACTGGAAGGCGAGGCAGGTCAAGACCGGGCAGGTCCTTCCGTTGCCGACCAATCAGCCCAAGCGCTACATCGCCATCGCCAAGGCTGAGCGCTGGAAGGGCGGATGGATGATCGTCGACTACAGCCCGGATGGTGAGCGGCCATGCTGAGACACGTCGCGGCCGCCGGCGCCACTGCGCTCTTGGTCGCTGGCTTCTTACCCGCGGTTGCACACGCGGGCGACGATCCGTCGGCAAACCCGCGGTGCGGCAACTCGCAGATCCTGGTCACCGTGTGCGCAAGCGACACCAAGAGCGCGCCGGAGTCATCCGGCAGCTCCGACGGCTCGCAGCACGGTGCCAGCACCGCGAGCTCGAGCAACAGCTCCCCAGACGACTGCACCTACACCAAGCTCGTCCCTCAGCCTCCGCCGGAGAACCTGGCTATGCAGGATGGCAAGCGCCAGGGCGGCAACGGAGCGGTCTACCAGGTCTATTGCCCATCGACGGGCCGCTTTGGCGTGGTATGGATCCCTGCTGGGCAGAAGCAGCCAGCCGCGCCCCAGATCGACCCGGAGGTCCTCGCCCGCCGTGCCGTGGACTCGATGAAGTTGGTCGGTCCGAAAGTGGCCAGCCCGAAGGCCGACGGCAAGTACGTGGTCGGTATGCCCATGTGGTTGTGGGTGGACCAGACGCAGACCACGTACGGCCCCAATAGCGCCACCGCTTCGGCGGGCGGGGTGACTGTCACGGCAACTGCGGAGGTCTCCTCGATCAGCTGGAAGATGGGGGACGGCACCGAGGCCGTGGTGTGCAACGGGCCCGGCACCAAGTACACGCCGTCCATGGGCAAGGCCCACTCCCCGGACTGCGGCCACGTCTACGACAAGGCCTCCACCGACGAAGCAGGCGGGAAGTTCCACGGCACCGCGACAGCCACCTGGACCGTCAACTGGCAGGTGACCGGTGGGCCGGCTGACGCCGGATCTTTCAACGAGGTACGCCAGACCCAGTTCACGGTCGATGTACGCGAGGTGCAGGTCCTCAACTGACATAGCGCAACGTGCCCGAACGAACGCCTGAAAGGTCTGTGTCCGTCATGGATTCTGCTGCGCCGACCATGCCGCGCCCGAATGACTCGGGCCGCGCCGACCTGCCGATCACCACTACGGCGCCCGTCAAGCGGGAACGCCGCTGGTCGGTGGCGGCTTTGTGCATCGTGCTGGCGGTGGTTTGTGCCCTGGGCGCGGCATGGGCCGTCAACTCCGCCAGTTCGCGTACGAAGGTCCTCGCCGTCGCGCACGATGTCCCGGCCGGCCAGGTCCTGACGGCAGCGGACGTCACCGTCGCCGAGGTCTCCGCAGACGCGGCACTGACCCCGCTGCCAGCGTCTGACAAGGCGTCGGTGGTGGGCAAGCGGACGGCCGTCGACCTGCGCCAGGGCGGGCTTCTGCTCGCCTCGCAGTTGACCCTCGGCACTGGCTTGGGTGATGACAAGCAGCAGGTCGGCGTCCTGGTCAAGCGTGGCCAGGCACCGGCCGGCACCCTGTTCCCCGGCGACAAGGTTCTCGCGGTCAACACGCCTGCCCAGGGCAGCACGACGACAGCGAAGGACGACCCCAGCGCCTCGTCAATCGACGCCGTGGTGGTGTCGGTGTCCCGCCCGGACGCCTCCGGTGCGGTCGTCGTCAACCTCGCCGTCGGCACGAGCGACGGCCCGGCGCTGGCCAGCCTCGCCTCCCAGGGCCGCGTCGCGCTCGTACGGGAACCTCGGAGCAACTAACCGATGCCCGTCACCACACTCGTCTCCGCGAAGTCCTGCGGCGTGACCGCCACCGCGCTCGCTCTCACCCTTGCCTCCAAACGAGCCTCCCTGCTCGCCGAGTGCGACCCGGCCGGCGGCACCATCCGGGCCGGGCTGCTCGGAGGCCAGGTCAGCGCCGACTTCGGTCTCTACCACCTCGCTCGCGCCGAGCGCACCGGGCCCGAGGCCCTCGCCAACGCCTTCGCCTCCCACCTGTGGCCCCTCGACCAGGCCGGGCACCGCAAGCTGCTGCCCGGCCTGACCGATCCGGCCCAGGCCGCCGCCCTCGCCCGCACGTGGCCCGCTCTCGCCGATGTCCTGCACGTCATGGCCCAACAAGCAGGCCACGACGTCTTCATCGATGGCGGACGCCTCGCCCTGGAGGCCGGCCACCTCCACCCGACCCTGACCCCGGCCTCGCTGCTGTACCGGGCCGACCTGGTCCTGCTCGTTGTGCGGGGCACCGAGCAGTCCCTCGCCCTGGCCCGCCACGTCATCCCCCCGCTGCGCACCGCACTGCACGAACAGGGTTCTGGTGCCGATGCGCTTGGCCTGTTGCTGATCGAAGAGGGCACCTTCCGGGCCCACCAGGTCGGCGAATCCCTGCAGACGCCGGTGATCGCAGCCCTGCCCTACGCCCCGGACGTCGCCCACTACCTGACCGCCGGCGGCAGCCCGCCCCGGGGCTACGGGCGTAGCCCGCTGTTACGGCACGCCCGCACCGCCACGGAGCAGATCGAGGCCGCGGCGTCGCGCCGCCACCTCCAGCAGCAGTATCCTCCTGCCGCTCCCCAACTGGCCGGGATCCTGCAGCGGTTGAACCGGCAGCACGACGGGGGTGTGACGCATGGCTGACACCCATCAGCGTCCGGGCGTCAACGGCCATCAGCCGGCCATGGGCCGCGACGACATCGCCGGCCTGCTTGCCGGACACCTCACCCAGCGCGCCGCGCCCGAGATGCGTCCTGTGCCCAGCGCGCCGCCGGTGATGCCGCCGGTGGTTCCGCCGGCCCGGATCGACCCGGCTGCGGTGCCTCGCCTGGCTGGCCTGCCCGGTGAGCTGCCGGTGGGCTGGGAGGTCGTCGAGACGCTGCAGGCTGAGGTCTCCAAGCAGCTGACTGTTCGGGACCCTCAGCGGCTCATGGAGGAAGCCGACCGGCGGGCGCTCGCCCGCTCCCTGGTCACCACCGCGGTCGCGGACTGGGCCGCCAAGTACGCGCAGGCCAACGTGCCCCTCACCGAGGCGCAGGAACAGGCTATTGGCACTGCGGTCTTCGACTCCATGTACCGCGGCGGACGACTGCAGAGCCTTCTGGATGAGGACGGCGTGGAGGACGTCATGGTCGACGGGCTGCGCGCGCACGTCGAATACCTCGACCGGCCGCGCCGCACCATCGATCGGGTCGCCGACTCCCACGAGGAGCTCATCGCCTGGGTCAACCGGATGGCCCGCCTTTCTGGCCACGGCGAACGCGGCCTGACCCAGACCACCCCCATGGTGGGCTTCCGTATGCCCGACGGCTCTCGCGTGACCGCCTCGATGCTCACGAGCCGTCCTTCGGTCGTCATCCGCAAGCACCGCCTGCGCGACACCGGCTTGGACGAGCTGCGCCAGTGGGGCACCCTCAACCCGATCCTGACCTACTTCCTGCGGGCCTGTGTCCAGGCCCGGATGAACCTGCTCGTGGTCGGCGACATGGGCGCCGGCAAGACCTCCCTGCTGCGCGCGCTCGGCCGGGAAATCCCCGCAGACGAGCGCCTGGTCACCTTGGAGTCCGACCGCGAGTTGTACCTGGACGAACCGGCCGCCTCCGGCCGGCCCGGCCCCGTCACCTACGCGTTCGAAGCCCGGCAGAGCAACGGCGAGATCCTCGGCGACAAAATGGCCGGCGAGATCACGATCTCCGACATGTTCGCCACCGCCCTGCGCTACAACGCCACCCGTGTCGTCGTCGGTGAGGTCCGCTCCACCGAGATCGTGCCGATGCTGCAGGCCATGTCGGCCGGCGGTTCCGGATCGATGTGCACGATGCACGTGCGCCGCCCGCACGCGATCATCAGCCGCCTGGTGCAGCTGTGCACGGAGGCCGGCATGGCCACCGAGGCAGCCCACCACCTCATCGCCGCCTCCATCGACGTCGTCGTCTACATCGCCTACGACTGGGACGACGTGAAGTACGGCGGCCGCAAGCACCGCTACATCAGCCACATCTACGAGGTCCACGACGTCGTCGGTGAAGGCGGCCGACCCACCACCACCGAGATCTTCGGCCCCGCCGGCCCGCAGGAGCCACGCGCAGTCCTCAAGAACATGCCCTCCTTCATCAGCGAGCTGGAGAACAAGTCCCGGTTCCCCGACCTCGAGGGCAGCCCGTCCTTCCACCGCGCCTGGCTGACCGACAATCCACTCGGCGCGTGGGGCGGGCCCCTGCAGCGAAAGGGCCCCTCATGACGCGACCCGTCCCCACCCTTCGGGCACGCACGGGGGAGGCACAGTGACCATTTCCGAACTCGCTTTGATGGCAGCCCTGTTCGCCGTTCTTGCCGTGTCCGCCGTCATCGCCCTGGTGCGCGAGATCCGCGGCCGCACGCCCGATCCACTCAAACCACGCCGCCAGGTCGCCGCCCGCCTGCAGCGCGCACGGGCCGAGCTGCCGGAGAAGTGGCAGGCCCGCTGGCGCTACCTAGTCACCCTCGCTGGCGTCGTCACCCTCGGGGTGTGGGCCTACACGGGCTGGCCCGTCCACGGCCTGCTCGCCGGAGCCGCCGTCCTCGGCCTCCCGTTTGTCCTCAACCCCGGCGTCTCCGCGCAGGCGCGCATCGAACGCCTGGAGGCCCTAGCCCAGTGGCTCAACCACCTTGCTGGTGTGCACACCGCGGGCATCGGCCTGCCGGCCACGATCCGTGCATCGGCGAAGAACGCCCCCGCACCGATCGCCGCGAACGTCCGCGCCCTGTCCGAACGGCTACGCGTCGGCATGGAGGCACACGACGCCTTCGACCTGTTCGCCGCCGAAATGGCCGACGGCGTCTTCGACCACGTCGTGCTGCTCTTCCAGTCCCACGCCGTCTACAAGGGCCCGGGCCTCGCCGACGCGCTCGAAGCCCTGGCCGTCACCATCCACCAGCAGGCCGCTGACGCCCGCGACGTCGAGGCCGACCGGGCCAAAGTCCGCAAAAGCGCCCGCATGGTGTCCACTGTCGTCCTCATCGTCGTCCTCGGCTGCATGCTGAACCAGGGCTGGTCGGGCTGGTACCAGACGCCAGCAGGGCAGGTGGTCCTCGCCCTCCTCGGCGCCGGCTTCGCCTGGACGCTGGTGCTGCTGCGCCGTATCGCGCGCACCACCCCCGACCCGCGTCTGATCGAGATCGACAAGCACGAAACGCGCGACATCGTCCTCGGCTACTCCTTCGGCGCCGACCAGACGCCTGAGCACTCCTGGGCATCTGCCGCCCAGAAGGGAGACGCACCGTGATTCCCCTCGGCGTCATTGCGCCCGCGGCAGCCGCCGGTGTCCTGCTCGGCTTGGGCGTGCGCGCCGCCTGGCCCGCAAAGCCCGATCTGACCAGCGTCCTGGACCGTCTGGACGCCGGCAAGGTGCCCACCACCCTGCCCAGCGACGCCCTCGCCCCCACCGGATCGCTGCCCGAACGCGTCGGCAACCGGCTCCTGACCGCCTTCGGCGACCGCATCGCCCTGCCGATGCGCGATTTGAACCTGCTGCGTATCAGCCCGGCCGAACACCTTGGGAAGAGAGCTCTGTTCGCCCTCTACGGCTTGATCGTTCCGCAGCTGCTGCAGGCCATGCTCGCCCTCGCTGGCGCACCGTTTCCCTACGTCGTCCCGGCAGGCCTCTCCCTCGGGCTGGCCGCGCTGTTCTGGCTGTGGCCGGGCCGCGAGGTCGCCAAAGAGGCAGCCGAGGCCCGCCTGATCGTCCGGCACGCAGCCGCCTCCTACCTCGAGCGCGTTGCTTTGGCCCGGGTCGCCAACTCCGGTGCCGCCCAAGCCCTGACCGACACCGCCCGGGTCGGCGAGAACTTCATCTTCGAGCGGATGCGGCAGGTCTTCCACCAGGCCGACCTCGCCGGCGTCACTCCGTGGGACGCCTTGAAACAGCTCGGCGAGGAGCTCGACATCCCTGAACTCACCCGGCCCGCCGACACCCTCGCCCTGGCTGGGGACGGAGCCGCCGTCTACACCACCTTGCAGGCGCAGGCCCGGCAGCTGCGCATCGCGCTGCTGTCCGACCAGAAGGCCAAGGCCAACGAGGCCTCCGCCGCCATGATCCTGCCGGTCACCTTCGGGGTCATCCTCATGATCACCTTCGTGATGATCCCCCTGACGATCACCATTCTCGGCAGCTGACCCAAAAGGAAGAACACGATGGACCTCACCTACCTCACGACCCTGCTGCGGGCCCGATGGGGACAGCTCAAGAACGCTGGTGACACGGGCCAGTCCACCACTGAACTCGCCGTCATGGCAGCCGTCCTGATCGTGGTGGCCGGACTCGTGGTCGCCGCCATCAGAACAAAGGTTCTGGAGAAGATCGGCATCATCAACGGAGGCTGAGCGGCGAATCCACGACGAGGGAGGGACGAAAACGGTGAAGGCGCACAGGCGCAGCGGCCGCTGGCGGACACTGGCCGCCCGGCTGCGTTCGGATCGCGGGAACGGCAGCGTGGAGGTCGCCGTCCTGGCTGTCGTGGTGCTGATGCTGGTCTTCACGATCATCCAGGTCGGCTTGTACTACCACGCCCGCAAGGTCGCACAGTCCGCCGCGCGGCAAGGCGTCGACACCGGGCGCCGGTTCGGCTCCAGCCCCGGCGACGGCGTCGCCCAGGCACAGGGCTTCCTCGCCAAATTCGGCGGCAGCGTGCGCAGCGCGTCCGTCTCCTCGGCCGGCAGCACCGCCGAGGAGCTTCACATCACGGTCACCGGGCACGTCGCCACCCTCGTCCCCGGACTGGAACTCACCGTCACCCAGGACGCGCACGGCCCGATCGAACGCTGGACAAACCCATGATCCGCCTCCGTACGTCCGCGAGCCGCCGCGCAGGCCGTGACCGGGGCAGCGCCTCACTGGAAGTCGTGGTGATCGCCCCGGCCATCATCGCCCTGCTCGGCCTGATGATTGCCTTCGGCCGTGTCGTCGACGCCGACGGGGCCGTCGACGCAGCCGCGCACGCTGCGGCCCGAGCGGCCTCTCTCGAGCGCGATGCCGCCAGCGCCCAGGCCCAGGCCCGGGCGGCCGCGGAGGACAGCCTCAGCGGCGACGGCGTCACCTGCCAGACCACCGACGTGACGGTCGACACCTCCGGCTACTCCCTCGACGTCGGCCAGGCCGCCACCGTCACCGCCACCATCTCGTGCACCGCGCGCCTGTCGGACATCGGGCTGCCCGGCCTGCCCGGGTCCAAGACCCTCACGGCATCGTTCACCAGCCCGATCGACACCTACCGGGGGCGGCAATGATCCACGCCGTACGGAAGCTGCCGGCCGGCTGCCGCGCCGAAGCCACCTCTCGAGGCGACCGCGGTTCCATGTCGCTGTTCCTGGCGCTGTCCGCACTCGCCATCCTGATGGTCATGGGGCTGCTCGTCGACGGCGGCGGAGCGCTCAACGCCTCCAATCGGGCCACCTCCCTTGCCCAAGAGGCTGCCCGCGCTGCCGGCGAGCAGGTCGATGCCGCCCAAGCGATCCAGGGCACCGCCATCACCATCGACCCCGACGCAGCGCGCGGAGCCGCCCTGGACTACCTCGCCGCCGGACATGTGCAGGGAGACGTACAGATCACCGACGGCGGGCAAACGCTGGCGGTGACCGTCCACGACACCTACGCCACGCACTTCGCATCCCTGCTCGGCGTGAGCACGATCCACGTGGACGGCACCGCGACCGCCCACCTGCAAACCCAAGCCGGAGGCTGAGCCACTCATGGCACCCCGCACCCCCAAGCCACTGCGCGCCGCCGGCGCACTGCTGCGTGCCCTGATCGGCCTGATCCTCCTGATCGACCTGGTCGGCGGCGTCCCCCTCGCCCTGCTCACCCTCGGCCACCAGCCCACCGAACTGTCCGGCGGCCTCGACCTGCTCCTCCAACAGGACGACGGCAGCCTGTGGCTGGTCGCACTCACCCTCATCGGCTGGGCCGCTTGGGCCGCGTTCACCTTCAGCGTCGCCCTCGAAGTCGTCGCCGTGGCTCGTCGCCGCTCCGCCCCACGTATCCGCGGCCTGGGCAGCATGCAGTCCCTGGCCAGCTTCCTGGTCGGCGGCATCGTCCTGCTGGCCCCGACCGCCGCATCAGCCGCCACCACTACACCCGCCATCGCCATCACCCAAACCGTGAGCAGCCCCGCCCCGAGCGCCGCAGCCACACCAAGTGGCACGCCCAGTGTCGATGCCAGTTCCCCCACGCACACTGTCACGTCGGCCACCGAGACCCCGTGGCACCTCGCCGAGACCTATCTCGGCAACGGTCAGCGCTGGAAAGACATCGCCGCCCTCAATCCCGACATCCCCGAACTGACTGCCGGCGACCAGTACGTGCCGAAAGCGGCGGTCATCAAGCTCCCCCTCGACGCCCGGACCTCCGCCCCCGCCACCAGCGACGCAGCGGACAACAACACCTCCGAAGCCTCGGCATCAGAAGGGGTGCGCACACAGCTGAGTGCCAGTGCGCCGGCCGCCTCCGAAAAGAGTGAACACGTGGTCACCGCGCGGGACGGCGACTACCTGTCAAAAATCGCCAAAAAGGAACTCGGCGACGGCAACGCCTGGCCGCAGCTGTACGAGGCCAGCCGGGGCAAACCCCAACCGGACGGCCTCCCCGAGATCACCAACCCGAATGTGATCTACCCGGGGCAGCAGATCACCGTGCCTGACGCCCCATCCGACCGGCACGATCAGGCCCAGGGCACCGGGCGCAAGGGCGATGGGCATGCCGACAACTCCGGCAGCCGCCCGCACACGCCCCCGTCCACCACGACTGGCCACGACCAGCAGGACGAAGGGCACAGCGAGGGCAGGAAGCCGGCACCCTCACCGAGTTCGAACGCATCAGCATCCTCCACGCCCGGCACGCAGCCCGGCCAGGAGCAACAGGTGCCGCCCGCAGCGTCCCGGCCCTCTGCCAGCGCCTCCGCACCGGCGTCCGCCGCTGCGTCCGCACCCGGCTCCTCTGCCGCTGCAACTGGCTCCCAGGCGCCGACGTCGTCGGCAAGCAGCCCGCTGCAGCTGCGCACGGTCCTAGGCGCCGGCGCACTGCTGGCGGCCGCGATCACCGGGGCGCTCGCTGTACGCAGGCTGCTGCAGCGCCGCCGCCGCAAGCCCGGCGAGACCATCGCCATCGCTCCGGAGACCTCGCCCGCGGAGGCGCAGCTGACGGCCGCCGCCGAACCGGGCGGTGCGACCCGTCTGGACCTGGCGCTGCGTACCCTGGCGCACCTGGCGGCGCAGAACGGCACCCGCGTGCCCGACGTGCGAGCCGCGCGGATCGGAGCCCGCACGCTTTACGTCCTGCCGCAGGATCCGGCTCTCGCGCCGCAGGCGCCATTCGCCCCCGGGCAGGCCGGCTGGTGGCTGCTGCCCGCCGACGCCGAACTCCTTGATGAGGAGGACGCCCGCGGGGTGCCGGCACCATACCCGAGCCTGGCCACGGTGGGCAGTACCGCCTCCGGTGACCTTGTGCTGGTCAACCTTGCCCAGGTGCCCGCCGTGCTGCTGGACGGCGAGCCGGTACGCATCACCGAGGTATGCACCTCCCTTGCCCTGGAACTGGGGATGAGCCCGTGGGCGGGCGAGGTCGAAGTGGTCACCGTGGGGTTCGGCGAGGACCTGCCGCAGCTGCTGCCGACCTGCCGGATCGCCCACATGCGGCAGCCTGCCCATGCGCTGCGGGATCTGACCGAGCGGCTGCTGGAGGCCCACCAGATGCCCGACGCCAGCCACCAGCCCTATCTGCTGCTGTGCGCGGCCGCCCTGGACGCGGACACTGCCTGGCAGTTCGCCGACGTGATCGACAAGGCCGGCGACGTTCCCGTCACGCTCATCGCCCCGGCCAGCTCAGCCGCCGCGCACTTCCACGAAGCGGAAATCATCAACGCCTCCCTCAGCACGCCGCAGTACCTCGACTCCATCGGTACACAGATCACGGTGCAGCGCCTGGAGCACGCAGCCTTCCAGCAGATCGCCACAGCGCTCGCCCTCTCCGGACAACCCGCCGAACCGGCCCAGGGGCCGTGGCAGGAGGTTCCTGACGAGCCGGCCACGACGGCGCAGCCCGCTCCGGCCACGCCAGAGGAACCCGCTGCCCCACGCTCCACCGGCAAAGAGGACGACACACCGCAGATGGCCCCGGTGGGCGTGAGCGCGGGCGGTGGCGAGGTGTTCCCCGCCCTGCTGGCCGCCTCCGCCGATCCGGCCGCACTGCGCCTTCTGCCCGCCGCACCACGCCAGGCCGATCCCGACGAGGACTCCCCCGCAGACCCGCCGCCAACCGAGACGGAGCTCGCCCCGGCCGCCCAGGCCCAGCAGCCGGAGAACAGCACCACCCCAGGCGACAGCCCGGGCGGGGCACACGACCTGCACGCGCCGGAAATCCGGGTGCTGGGACCGGTCGAGGTGGACCGCGTGGCCAGCACCGGCCACGGCCCGCGCATCGCCCAGCTCGCGGCGCTAATGTTCTTCCGCCCCGGCCGCACTGCCGACGTGCTGTGCGCCGACATGGACCCGCTCCACCCGTGGTCGCCGACCACCCTGAACGCCCGGCTGCAGGGCCTGCGCCGCGCCCTGGGCAACGACCCGGCCGGCAACGCCTACGTGCCACGCCGCCGCACCGGCGACGACCCCTACCGCCTATCCCCCGCCGTCCGCTGCGACTGGACCCGCTTCCTCCAGCACGCCGAACGCGCCCTGCCCCAGGGACCAGCCGGCCTACCAGACCTGGAAAAAGCCCTCACTCTCGTGCGGGGCCGTCCGTTCGGGACGCGGCCGCTGCCCTGGGCCCAGCCCCACCAACAAGAGATGATCACCCGGATCATCGACGTCGCACACACCGTCGCCACCTACCGCACCCCGCCCGGCCCCCACCACGACCTCAACCTCGCCCGGCAGGCCGTGGCCACCGGACTCGAAGCCGACGACAGCGCTGAACTGCTCTACCGAGACTGGATGCGCATCGAACACACCGCAGGCAACCGCTCCGGACTCCACACCGCCATCACCCGCATCCAACAAGTCAACCGCGACCTGGACTGCTCACTCGAGATCGAAACCGAACAACTCATCAACGAACTCCTGGGCGGCCCCGGCACGGCAGTGCGCAAGGCCCAGTAGGCAGGGACTGCTCGGTTCTTGAAGGCTCCCCTCCCTGAAGGGAGGAAAGCCTTCAACGCCGACGCGCCGATGGCGAAGCCACAATATTGTGGTCTGTGAAACCTGAGCTGCACCCCGTTTCGTGGAGTCCCTGAAGCCAGGCTTATGATCCTGGCCCGAAGGAGAACCACGAGCAGTGCCAGCACCACGTAAGTACC
>NZ_JBVIJE010000051.1:0-31378 GCF_055581585.1 Streptomyces sp. NPDC031426 | reverse complement strand
GCGATGGTGGCGGTGCAGGCGACCGAGGACGAGGTCACCCCGTACCTGACCGACGCCGTGAGCATCGCGGCGGTCAACGGCCCCGCCTCCGTGGTGGTCGCCGGTGACGAGGACGCCGTACTGGAGATCGCCGCCCGCTTCGAGGAGCAGGGCCGCAAGACGAAGCGCCTGACGGTCAGCCATGCGTTCCACTCGCCGCACATGGACGGCATGCTGGAGGCGTTCCGCGAGGTCGCGGAGCGTGTCACGTTCCATCCCCCGGTCATTCCGCTCGTCTCCAACCTCACGGGCTGGATCGTGGCCCGCGACGAGGTGTGCTCGCCGGAGTTCTGGGTGCGGCACGTGCGCGAGGCGGTCCGCTTCCTCGACGGCGTGCGGTACCTGGAGGAGCAGGACGTCACCGTCTACCTGGAGCTCGGGCCGGGCGGTGTGCTGACCGCCATGGCACAGGACTGCGTGACGCGCGAGGGCGCCGCCTTCGCCCCCACCCTGCGCAAGGACCGCCCCGAGCCGCAGGCGCTGGCGACCGCCACCGCACGGCTGCACGCCCGCGGTGTCGCGGTCGACTGGGAGGCCTTCTTCTCCGGCACCGGTGCCCGGCGCGTCGACCTGCCCACGTATGCCTTCCGGCGTCAGGTGTACTGGCCACGTGACCCGTTCTCCCAGCCGGAGGCCCTCTCCGCCGAGGCCCTCGACGCGGTGACCGCGCGGTTCTGGGAGGTCGTGGACAGCGAGGACCTCGCGGCGCTCACGCAAACCCTCGGGGTCGACGCCGGCCAGCCGCTCAGCGACGTCCTGCCCGTGCTGTCCGCCTGGCACCGGCGCAACCGCGACCGCAACACGGTCGACAGCTGGCGCTACCGCGTGACCTGGCAGCCCTTGACACAGACCGTGCACCGGCCGCTGACCGGCACCTGGCTGCTGGTCACGGCCGCCGGGCTCGCCGACGACGCCTGGGTGAGCGCGGCCGGACGCATGCTCGCCGACAGCGGTGTGACCGTACGGCATTGCGCGCTCGACACCGCGGCCGACGACCGTTCGGTGGTCGCCGAGCGGATCCGCGCCGCACTCGACGGCGGCACCGCGGACGTCAGCGGCGTGCTGTCCCTGCTCGCTCTCGACGAGCGGCCGCACGCCGCCCACGAGGCGGTGCCGGCGGGCCTGGCGGCGACCACCGCGCTCGTACAGGCCCTCGGCGACGCGGGCGTCGAGGGGCCGCTGTGGTGCGTCACCCGGACAGCGGTCAGCGTGGGCCGCTCCGACCTGCTGCGCAGCCCGGGCCAGGCACACGTGTGGGGGCTGGGCCGGTCGGCCGCCCAGGAGTACCCGGAGCGGTGGGGCGGACTGATCGACCTGCCGGAGACGCCCGACGAGCGCGCGCTCGCCCGGCTCGCCGACATCCTCGGTGGCATGGGCACCCCGGCGAACCCGGGCGGCTTCGGCGACGAGGACCAGCTCGCCGTACGCTCTCAGGGCATCTTCGTACGCCGCCTCGCCCGCGCCGGGCAGACGGATCCGGCCGACACGACGGCGCACCCCTGGCCCCGCACCGGAACCACCCTGATCACCGGCGGGACCGGCGCGCTCGGCGCCCGGGTCGCCCGCCGGCTGGCCCGCGACGGCGCCGCACACCTGTTGCTGGTCGGCCGCCGCGGCGCGGACGCTCCCGGTGCCGCCGAACTGCGTGCCGAACTCACCGCGCTGGGTGCCGAGGTGACCGTCGCGGCCTGCGACGTCGCCGACCGCGCCGCCCTGGCACGGCTGCTGGCCACGGTTCCCGAGCGGCACCCGCTGACCGCCGTCGTACACGCCGCAGGTGTGCTCGACGACGGAGTGCTGGACGGCCAGAGCCCGCAGCGGCTCGCCACCGTGCTGCGGCCCAAGTCGGCCGCCGCGACGGTGCTGCACGAGCTGACCCGCGACCTCGACCTGTCCGCGTTCGTGCTCTTCTCCTCGTTCGCGGGCACCTTCGGCGGTGCCGGCCAGGGCAACTACGCCGCGGCCAACGCCTGCCTCGACGCGCTGGCGGAACACCGCAGGGCCCAGGGCCTGCCCGCCACCGTGCTCGCCTGGGGCGCCTGGGCCGAGGCCGGCATGGCCACCGACCAGGTGGTGTCCCAGCGGCTCCGCCAGGCCGGGCTGGCACCGATGGACCCCGAGCTGGCACTCACCGCACTGGACAAGGCGCTCGCGCTCGACGAGACGTTCTCGCTCGTCGCCGACATCGACTGGGCGCGGCTCGCACCCGGACTCACCGCCGTGCGCCCCAACCCGTTCATCACCGGGCTGCCCGAGGCACGGCGCGCCCTGGAAGGTGTCGCCGGCACCGACGGCGCCTCGGGTGACCCGTCGTCCTTCCGGCGCCGCCTCACGGACGCACCGGAAGGCGAACGGGAGCGGCTCGTCCTGGACTTCGTCCGCACCCAGGTCGCGGCCGTCCTCAACCACCCCGGGCCGGAAGCCGTCGAGCCCGGACGCGCCTTCCGCGACCTCGGCTTCGACTCGCTGACCGCCGTCGAGATCCGCAACCTGCTGGGGTCGCTCACCGGGCTGCGGCTGCCCGCGACCCTCGTGTTCGACCACCCCAACGCGCTCGCCCTGGCCGACTTCCTGCGCGGCGCCCTGCTCGGCGCGCCTGCCCCGGACACCACGGGACCGGTCCGCCGCACCTTCGCCGACGACGCCGACGACCCCATCGCCATCGTGGCGATGAGCTGCCGCTTCCCCGGCGGAGTGCGCGCCCCCGAAGACCTGTGGGAACTGCTGGCGGCCGGGCAGGACGCGATCACCGGCTTCCCGGCCGACCGCGGCTGGGACGTCGACGCCCTCCACGACCCGGAGGGCCGGGGCGAGAACACCACCTACGTACGCGACGGCGGATTCCTCGCCGGCGCCGCCGAGTTCGACCCGGCGTTCTTCGGTATCTCGCCGCGTGAGGCGCTGGCGATGGACCCGCAGCAGCGGCTGCTGCTGGAGACGTCCTGGGAGGCGTTCGAGCGGGCCGGGATCGACCCGACGACGCTGCGCCGAGAGCGCGTCGGCGTCTTCGCCGGCACCAACGGGCAGGATTACCTGTCCCTGATGCTGGCCGCCCCTGAGGGCGTCGAGGGCTTCCTCGGCACCGGCAACGCCGCCAGCGTCCTGTCCGGCCGCGTCTCCTACGTCCTCGGCCTCGAAGGCCCCGCGGTCACCGTCGACACTGCATGCTCCTCCTCGCTCGTCGCGCTGCACTGGGCGATCCAGGCGCTGCGCGCCGGGGAGTGCACCATGGCGCTGGCCGGCGGTGTCACGGTGATGTCCACTCCCGCGTCGTTCGTCGACTTCAGCCGGCAGCGCGGCCTGGCCGCCGACGGACGCATCAAGGCGTTCGCCGCGGCCGCGGACGGCACCGGCTGGGGCGAGGGCGTGGGCGTGCTGCTCGTCGAGCGGCTGTCCGACGCCCGCCGCAACGGCCACCCCGTCCTCGCCCTGGTCCGCGGCAGCGCCATCAACCAGGACGGCGCCAGCAACGGCCTGACCGCGCCCAACGGCCCCTCCCAGCAGCGCGTCATCCGGCAGGCGCTGGCGAGTGCCGGGCTGTCCGCCGCCGACGTCGACGCGGTTGAGGCGCACGGTACGGGTACGACGCTCGGCGACCCGATCGAGGCGCAGGCGCTGCTCGCCACCTATGGGCAGGAGCGCCCGGACGGACGGCCGTTGTGGCTGGGCTCCGTCAAGTCCAACCTGGGCCACACCCAGGCCGCGGCCGGCGTGGCCGGGATCATCAAGATGGTCATGGCGATGCGGCACGGCGTCCTGCCGCCGACCCTGCACGTGGACGAGCCGACCCCGCACGTCGACTGGGCGAGCGGCGCGGTCGCCCTCCTCACGGACTCCCAGGAGTGGACGCCGGTCGAGGGCCGTCCCCGGCGGGCCGGTATCTCCTCGTTCGGCATCAGCGGCACCAACGCGCACACCATCCTCGAACAGGCCCCCGAGGCCGCCGCGGACGAGAGCGCGGTACGACCGGCCGCGGCGGCCCCGCTGCTGCTCTCCGCGAAGACCGCGGACGGCCTGCGCGACCAGGCCCGAGGCCTGCGCTCCCACCTGTCCCGCCACCCCTCGCTCGACCTCGCGGACGTGGCGTTCTCGCTCGCCACCGGACGCTCCCACTTCGAGCGCCGCGCCGCACTGATCACCGCTGACCGCGACGGGCTCCTGGCGGAGCTGGAGACCGTGGCCCAGGGACAGGCCACTGCCGCACTGGTCGAGGGCACCCCCGTCGCCGGGAAGCCGGCGTTCCTGTTCACCGGGCAGGGCAGCCAGCGCCCGGGCATGGGCCGGGAGCTGTACGAGGCGTACCCGGTCTTCGCGGAGGCACTGGACGGCGCCTGCGCCTACCTCGACCGGGACCTGCAACGGCCGCTCCTGGACGTCATGTTCGGCGACGGCACCGAGCTGCTCGACCGGACGGCGTACACGCAGCCCGCGTTGTTCGCGGTGGAGGTGGCGCTGTTCCGTCTCCTCGAATCGTGGGGTATCAGGCCGGACTTCGTCTCCGGTCACTCGATCGGTGAGATCGCTGCCGCCCATTGCGCGGGTGTGCTGTCTCTGGAGGACGCCTGCACCCTGGTCGCGGCGCGTGGCCGTTTGATGCAGGAGCTGCCGTCCGGTGGTGCGATGGTGGCGGTGCAGGCGACCGAGGACGAGGTCACCCCGTACCTGACCGACCGGGTGAGCATTGCCGCGGTCAACGGCCCCGCTTCGGTGGTTGTCGCGGGTGACGAGGACGCCGTACTGGACATTGCCGCTTCCTTTGAGGAGCAGGGGCGCAAGACGAAGCGCCTGACGGTCAGCCATGCGTTCCACTCCCCGCACATGGACGGCATGCTGGAGGCCTTCCGTCAGGTCGCCGAGGGCTTGTCGTACGAGGCCCCGCGTATCCCGCTGGTCTCCAACCTCACCGGCGCTCTCGCAACCGCGGAGGAGATCACCAGCCCCGGCTTCTGGGTCCGCCATGTCCGTGAGGCGGTCCGTTTCCACGACGGCATCCGCGCCCTGGAAGCCCAGAACGTCACCACGTTCGTCGAGCTCGGCCCGGACGGTGTGCTCTCTGCGATGGCGCAGGACTGCGTCACCGGCGAGGACCATGCGTTCGTTCCGGTGCTCCGCGCGGGTCGTCCGGAGCCGGAAACCCTGACCACGGCCCTCGCGCACGCCCACACCCGGGGCATCGCGGTGGACTGGCAGGCCTACTACGCCGGCACCGGCGCCCGACGCGTCGACCTGCCCACCTACGCCTTCCAGCACCAGCGCTACTGGCCCCAGTTGCCCGCCTACCTGGCGGGTGACGTCGCCGCCATCGGACTGGAGGAGACGGGACATCCCCTGCTGGGTGCCTGCGCGGAGCTGCCCGACTCGGACGGGCTGCTGCTCACCGGGCGGCTGTCGCTGCACAGCCACCCGTGGCTCGCGGACCACGCGGTCGGCGGTTCGGTCCTGCTGCCCGGCACCGCCTTCCTGGAGCTGGCGCTGCACGCGGGCGACCAGGCCGGCTGCGACTACCTGGAGGAGCTGACGCTGGAGGCGCCGCTGATCCTGCCGGAACACGGCGGGCTTCAGCTGCGGCTGGTGGTCGGCGCGGCCGACAGCGCGGGGCGCCGGCCGCTCACCCTGCACTCACGGACCGAGGACGCGCCCGCCGAGGAGCCGTGGACCCGGCACGCCGGCGGTGTACTGGCTTCGGGCGGCCGGCCGGCGGCCTCCTTCGACCTGGCTGTCTGGCCGCCCGCCGGTGCCACCGAGGTGGACGTCGAGGGCCGCTACGAGCAGCTCGGCGCCATCGGCTTCGCCTACGGGCCCGCCTTCCAGGGGCTGCGCAGGGTCTGGCGGCGGGACGGCGAGCTCTTCGCCGAGGTGAGTCTGGCGGGCGACGCCGAGGCGGAGGCGGGCCGGTTCGGCCTGCACCCCGCGCTGCTCGACTCCGCCCTGCACGCCATCGGACTCGACGGACTGGGCGCCTCCGACGGACGGGGCAGGCTGCCGTTCGCATGGACGGGAGTGTCGCTGCACGCCGGCGGCGCCGCCGCGGTCCGCGTCCGGCTCGTCGCGGCGGGCGCCGAGGCGGTCCGGCTGGAGATCGCCGACGTGACCGGCGCGCCCGTCGCCGCCGTCGAGGCACTCGGGCTCCGTCCGGTCTCGGACGATGCGCTCCGCCAGGCCCGCGGCACCTACCACGAGGCGCTGTTCCGGCACGAGTGGACCCCGCTGCCCGCCGCGCCGACGACCGCGGGCGACACCGCCGGACGGTGGGCGGTGCTCGGCCCGGACGGCGAGGCGGCCGGACGAGTGCCGGGCGGACTCCGCGCCGACGCGTACCCGGACCTGGCCGCGCTGACGGCCGCCGTGGACGCCGGCGCCCAGGTCCCGGACGTGGTCCTGCTGCCCTGCTCGCCGGCCGGCGACCCGACCGAGGACGGGGTGCGCCGGGCCGCGGTCGCGGCCCTCGACGCCGCCCAGGCGTGGCTCGCGGACGAGCGGTTCGCCGCGTCCCGGCTCGTCTTCGTCACACGTGGGACGGTGGCCGCCGAGCCCGGCGAGACGGTGGACGACCCGGCGCACGCCGCGCTGTGGGGTCTGATCCGCTCCGCGCAGACCGAGAACCCGGACCGGTTCGTCCTGCTCGACACGGACGACGAAGACGGCTCGTGGCAGACCCTGCCGGCGGCGCTGGAGTGCGGTGAGCCGCAACTGGCGGTCCGCCGGGGCACCGTACGGGCGCTGCGGCTGGCCCGGGCCGCCGTCGGGGCCGAGCCGCAGACGCGGCCGTACGACCCCGCGGGCACCGTGCTGATCACCGGCGCCACCGGAGCCCTGGGACGGCTGATCGCCCGTCACCTGGTGGCCGAGGCGAGCGTACGGAGGCTGCTGCTGGTCGGCCGGCGCGGCGACGCGGCCGAGGGAGCGGCGGAACTCACCGCCGAACTCGGCGCGCTCGGTGCGCAGGTCACCTGGGCCGCCTGCGACGTCGCGGACCGCGAGGCACTCGAGGCGGTGCTCGCCGCCGTGCCCGCCGAGCATCCGCTGACCGCCGTCGTGCACGCCGCCGGTGTGCTCGACGACGGCGTCATCGGGTCCCTGACCGGGCAGCGGTTGGAGGAGGTGCTGCGTCCGAAGGCGTATGCGGCGCTGCATCTGCACGAGTTGACCCGCGACCTCGACCTGTCCGCCTTCGTTCTGTTCTCGTCGTCGTCCGGCGTCTTCGGCGGCCCGGGCCAGGGCAACTACGCGGCGGCCAACGCCTTCCTCGACGCACTCGCCCGGCACCGCGCGGACCAGGGACTGCCCGCCACCTCGCTGGCCTGGGGCCTGTGGGCGGTCGCGGACGGCATGGCCGGCGGCCTGGACGAGACCGACGTCGCCCGGATGCGGCGTGCGGGCCTGCCGCCGCTGACCGTCGAGGACGGGCTGGCGCTGTTCGACACCGCCCGGACGCTCGGCGAGCCGGCCCTGGTGCCGATGCGGGTGGACCCCGCTGCCCTGCGCGCCCAGGCGGCCACCGGCACCCTGGCGCCGCTGCTGCGCGGCCTGGTCCGCACCCCCGTGCGCCGGGTGGCCGAGGCGGCCGCCGCCGGTGCCGAAGAGGCCCTGGCCGAGCGGCTTTCCGGGCGCCCAGCCGAAGAGCAGGACCGGACGCTGCTCGCCCTGGTCCGCGCCCAGGTGGCCGCCGTACTCGGCCACGCGGGCCCGGAGGCCGTCGAGTCGGGCCGGGCCTTCAAGGAGCTCGGCTTCGACTCGCTCACCGCGGTCGAGCTGCGCAACCGGCTGAACGCGGCGACCGGGCTGCGCCTGCCCGCCACGCTGATCTTCGACTACCCCGATCCGACCGTGCTCGCCCGCCATCTGCGCTCCGAGCTGACCGGCACCGCGAGCTCCGCCGTCGTCCCGGCGCCCGTTGCCGCGGCGGGCCACGACGAGCCCGTCGCCATCGTCGCGATGAGCTGCCGCTATCCGGGCGGTGTGCGCACCCCCGAGGACCTGTGGGGGCTGCTCGCCGCGGGCGCTGACGGCGTCTCGGCGTTCCCAGCCGACCGCGGCTGGGACCTCGACGCGCTCTACCACCCGGACCCGGACCACCAGGGCACCTCGTACGCCCGGGAAGGCGGGTTCCTCCACGACGCCGCGGAGTTCGACCCGGCGTTCTTCGGGATCAACCCGCGCGAGGCGCTGGCCATGGACCCGCAGCAGCGGCTGCTGCTGGAGACCTCCTGGGAGGCCTTCGAGCGGGCCGGGATCGACCCGCTGTCCCTGCGCGGCAGCAGGACCGGGGTGTTCGCCGGCGTGATGTACCACGACTACGGAGCCCGGCTGCACGCCGTCCCCGACGAGGTGGAGGGCTATCTGGGCACCGGCAGCTCCAGCAGCGTGGTGTCGGGCCGCGTGGCCTACACCTTCGGCCTGGAAGGGCCGGCGGTCACCGTCGACACGGCTTGTTCCTCGTCCCTGGTGGCCCTGCACCTGGCCGCGCAGGCGCTGCGCAACGGGGAGTGCTCGCTGGCCCTGGCCGGCGGTGTCACCGTGATGTTCACACCGGGCACGTTCATCGAGTTCAGCCGGCAGCGGGGGCTCGCCGCCGACGGCCGCTGCAAGTCCTTCGCGGCCGCCGCCGACGGCACGGGCTGGGGCGAGGGCGCCGGCATGCTGCTCCTGGAGCGGCTCTCCGACGCCCGCCGCAACGGCCACCGGGTGCTGGCGCTCGTCGCCGGCAGCGCCGTCAACCAGGACGGTGCGAGCAACGGCCTGACCGCCCCCAACGGCCCCTCGCAGCAGCGGGTCATCCGCCAGGCCCTCGCCAACGCGCGCGTCTCCTCCTCGCAGGTCGACGTGGTCGAGGCCCACGGCACCGGAACGACGCTGGGCGACCCGATCGAGGCGCAGGCGGTCATCGCGACCTACGGCCAGGGACGGCCCGCGGACCGCCCGCTGTGGCTGGGGTCGATCAAGTCGAACATCGGCCACACCCAGGCCGCCGCAGGCGTCGCGGGCATCATCAAGATGGTGCTGGCGATGCGGCACGGCATGCTGCCGCCGACCCTGAACGTGGACGAGCCGACCCCGCACGTCGACTGGGCGGCGGGCTCGGTGGAACTGCTCACCGAGGGCCGCGCCTGGCCGGCCGGGTCCGGACCGCGCCGGGCGGGCGTGTCGTCCTTCGGGATCAGCGGCACCAACGCCCACGTCATCCTCGAGCAGGCTCCCGCCACCACGGAGCCGCCGGGCACCGCGCCGGACACCGGGTTGCCGGTCGTCCCGCTGCTGCTGTCCGCACGGGGCACGGACGCCCTGCAGGCCCAGGCGCACGGGCTGCGCTCCCACCTGCTCGCCCACCCCGACGGCAGCCTCACCGACCTCGGCTTCTCCCTGGCCACGACCCGTGCCGCCCTCGACGACCGGGCGGCCCTGCTCGCCGCCGACCGCGACCAGGCGCTGCGCGGCCTGGAGGCGCTGGCGCGCGGCGAGGCGCCGGGTACGGCGCTGCGCGGCACGGCCACGGACGGCACGACCGCCTTCCTCTTCACCGGGCAGGGCAGCCAGCGTGCCGGCATGGGCCGCGAACTGTACGCCGCGTACCCGGAGTTCGCGCAGGCCCTGGACGCGGTCTGCGCCGAGTTCGACCGCCACCTGGACGAACCGCTCAAGGACGTGCTCTTCGCGGCGGACGGCGAACTGCTGGACCGTACCGACTACACCCAGCCCGCCCTGTTCGCCCTCGAGGTCGCGCTGTTCCGGCTGGTCGAGGCGTGGGGTGTACGTCCCGACGTGCTGTGCGGTCATTCCGTCGGCGAGCTGGCCGCCGCGCACTGTGCCGGTGTGCTGTCGCTCGCGGACGCCTGCACCCTGGTGGCCGCCCGCGGCCGGCTGATGCGGGACCTTCCGGAGCGTGGCGCGATGGTGGCGATCCAGGCCACGCAGGAGGAGATCACCCTTCCCGACGGTGTCGCCGTCGCGGCGGTCAACGGACCGCAGTCCGTGGTGGTTTCCGGCGACGAGGACGCGGTACTGGACATCGCGGCCGCCTTCGCGGTGCGGGGACGCAAGACGCGCCGGCTGACCGTCAGCCACGCCTTCCACTCCCCGCACATGGACGGCATGCTGGCCGACTTCAGGAAGGTCGCCGAGGGCCTCACCTGCCACGCGCCGCGCATCCCGGTCGTCTCCTGCCTCACCGGTGCCCCCCTGACCGAGACGGACGTGACGCTGCCCGACTTCTGGGTGCGGCACGTGCGCGACACCGTCCGCTTCGCCGACGGCGTACGCGCGCTCGAGGAGCAGGGCGTCACCACCTACGTGGAGCTCGGACCCGACGCGGTGCTCTCCGCGCTGGCACAGGAGAGCGTCACCGACGGCGCGTTCCTGCCCCTGCTGCGCGGCGGCCGGACGGAAGCCGAGTCGGTGACGACGGCGCTCGCCGGGCTGCACGTGCGCGGCACGGCGGTGGACTGGACGGCGTTCTTCGCGGCCACCGGCGCGCGCGGCGTCGAGCTGCCGACCTACCCCTTCCAGCGGCAGCGCTACTGGCTCGACGTCGGTTTCTCCGCCGAGGACGTGATGGCGGCCGGCCTCGACGCGGCGGACCACCCCCTGCTGGGCGCGACGGTCGAACTGCCCGAGTCCGGCGGCCTCGTCCTCACCGGCAGACTGTCCCTGCAGACCCAGCAGTGGCTCGCCGACCACACCGTCATGGACACCGTGCTGCTGCCCGGCACGGCCTTCGTCGAACTCGCGCTGCGCGCCGCCGCACAGAGCGGCTGCGACACCGTCGAGGAACTCACCCTCGAAACACCCCTGGTCCTGCCCGACCACGGCGGACTCCACCTGCGTCTGACCGTCGGACCGGCGGACGACTCGGGCCGGCGCACCCTCGCCGTGCACTCCCGCCCCGAGGACGCGGCCGACGCACAGCCGTGGTTGCGGCACGCGGCCGGCCTGCTGGCCACCGCGCCCGCGCCGGAACCGTTCGACCTGGCCGTCTGGCCGCCCGAGGGCGCCGTCGAGGTCCGCACCGACGGCCTGTACGAGGCCGCCGCCGCGTCCGGACTCGGCTACGGCCCCGTCTTCCAGGGCCTGCGAGCCGTATGGCGGCGCGGCGACGACCTGTTCGCCGAGATCGGGCCGCCCGACGGCCCCGGGACCGACGCGACCGCCTTCGGGCTGCACCCGGCACTGCTCGACTCCGCCCTGCACGGCATCGGACTGGGCGGACTCCTCCCGGACCAGGACGGCACCGTGGGCGGCCCCCGCCTGCCGTTCGCCTGGACCGGTGTCCGGCTGCACGCCGCCGGCGCCGACTGGCTGCGGGTGCGTCTCGCCCCGGGCCCCTCCGGCGGTGTCGCGCTGCAGGTCGCCGACGCGACCGGACTCCCGGTCGCCTCCGTCGACGAGCTGATCCTGCGCCCCGTGAACGCCGGACAGCTCGCCGCGTCCCGCGGCGCCGGCCACGACTCGCTGTTCCGGGTCGAGTGGACCCCGGTACCGGTGCCGGCCGAGGGCGTTCCGGCCGGCGAACGCTGGGTCGTGCTGGGCCGCCCCGAGGACGCGGACACCCTCTGCGGCGAACGACTCGTCCACTACCCCGATCTGCCCGCGCTCGCCGCCGCCGACGACGTACCCGATGTGGTGCTCGTCCCGCTGCCCGCCGGCGACGGGAACGGGACCGGCGGCACCGCCGAGGCCGCAAGGGCCGCCACCCGCGAGGCCCTGCGGACGGTTCAGACCTGGCTGGCCGACGCCCGCCTCGGCCGGGCACACCTGGTGTTCGTCACCACCGGTGCGACCGGGACCCGGCCCACGGAGGACGTGACCGACCTCGTCCACGCACCGGTCTGGGGTCTGGTCCGCGCCGCGCAGTCGGAGAACCCCGGCCGGTTCACGCTGCTCGACACCGACGGCACCGACGCCTCACGCCGGATGCTGGCCGCCGCCCTGGCCTCGGGCGAACCCCAACTCGCCCTGCGCTCCGGCACCGCACACGCCTGCCGCCTGGCCCGCGCCGCGGTGACCGCGGAGACCGCCGCCGCCGAACTCGACCCGTCCGGCACCGTCCTCATCACCGGGGCCGGCACCCTCGGCCGGCTGGTCGCCCGCCACCTGGTGGCTGAACGCGGCGTACGACACCTGCTGCTGGCCAGCCGTCGCGGCGAGGCCACCGAAGGCGCCGCGGAACTCACCTCCGAACTGGCGGCGTCGGGCGCCCGCGTCACGTGGGCCGCGTGCGACGCCGCGGACCGGGAGGCGCTGGCCGGGCTGCTCGCGGCGATACCGGGGGAACACCCGCTGACCGCGGTGGTCCACACCGCCGGTGTCCTCGACGACGGGGTCCTCGACTCCCTCACCGAGGACCGCATCGACCGGGTACTGCGTCCCAAGACCGACGCGGCATGGAACCTGCACGAACTCACCCGCGACCTGGACCTGACCGCGTTCGTCCTCTTCTCCTCCGTCGCCGGCCTGTTCGGCGCCGCCGGGCAGGGCAACTACGCGGCGGCGAACACCTTCCTCGACGCGCTCGCCCAGCACCGTGCGGCCCAGGGCCTGCCGGCCACCTCGCTCGCCTGGGGCGTGTGGGCCACCGACGACGGCATGGCGGGCGCCCTGACGGAGGCCGACCTGACCAGGATGGCTCGCGCCGGCGTCGCGCCACTGGCCGTGGCCGAGGGCCTCGCCCTGTTCGACGCGGCCGGCACGCGCCCGGACCCGCTGCTCGTGCCGATGCGCACCGACGCCGCCGGACTGCGCGCCCAGGCCGCCGCCGGCACCCTGTCCCCGCTGCTGCGCGGACTCGTCCGCACCCCGGCGGCGCGCGCCGCCGCCGGGCCGGGCACGGCCGGCGCACCCACGGCGGCCTCCCTGGAGCAGCGCCTGGCCGGACTGACGGGCACCGACCGCGAACGCCTGCTGCTCGACGTGGTACGCACCCAGGTCGCCGCCGTGCTCGGCCACGCCGGGCCGGACGCGGTCGACCCGGGCCGCGGCTTCCTCGACCTGGGCTTCGACTCGCTCACCGCCGTCGACCTGCGCAACCGACTCGGCGCGGCCGCCGGCATCCGCCTGCCCGTCACGCTGATCTTCGACTATCCGACCCCCACGGCGCTGGCCGGTCACCTCAGCGCAGAGCTGGGCGACGGCGCCGCCCCGGCCGCCCACGGCGTGCACGCCGAACTCGACAGGCTCGAGGCGATCCTCTCCGCGGTCCGCCCCGACGACGTCGAACGACCCGGCATCGACGCCCGCCTGCGAGAGCTCCTGTCCAAGTGGAACGACACGCACAGTGCAACCGACGGCACCCGAAGCGGCGACATCGACTCCGCCACCGCGGACGAGATCTTCGACCTGCTCGACGACGAGCTCGGCCTTTCCTGACCCACGCGCACCGAGCCCGCGCTTTCCGGCTCGCACACATCCCACCACTCTCACCACGGGGACGGCGTACATGGTGAACGAGGAGAAGTACCTCGATTACCTCAAGCGGGCGACGACCGATCTGCGCGAGGCCCGACGACGGCTTCGCGAGGTGGAGGAGCGGGACGCCGAGCCGATCGCCATCGTGGCGATGAGCTGCCGATACCCCGGAGGGGTGCACACCCCCGAGGACCTGTGGGAGCTCGTCGCCCACGGCGGCGACGCGGTCTCCGCCTACCCCGCCGACCGCGGCTGGGACACCGACGTCCTCTTCGACCCGGACCCGGACACCGACGGCCGGCCCAGGGAGTACGTCCGCGAGGGCGGCTTCCTGCACGACGCGGCCGAGTTCGACCCGGCGTTCTTCGGCATCTCGCCGCGCGAGGCGCTTGCGATGGACCCGCAGCAGCGGCTGCTGCTGGAGACCTCCTGGGAGGCGTTCGAACGGGCCGGGATCGACCCGACGACACTGCGCGGCAGCCGCACCGGCGTGTTCGCCGGCGTGATGTACCACGACTACGGAGCCCGCCTGTTCGCCGTGCCGGAGGAGGTCGAGGGCTTCCTGGGCAACGGCAGCTCCGGCAGCATCGCCTCGGGCCGGGTGGCCTACACCTTCGGCCTCGAGGGCCCCGCCGTCACCATCGACACGGCCTGCTCCTCCTCGCTCGTCGCCGTCCACCTGGCCGCGCAGGCGCTGCGCTCCGGCGAGTGCACGCTCGCCCTGGCCGGCGGTGTCACCGTCATGTCGACGCCCGGCACCTTCACCGAGTTCAGCCGTCAGCGCGGCCTCGCCCTCGACGGCCGCTGCAAGTCCTTCGCGGACGCCGCCGACGGCACCGGCTGGGGCGAGGGCGCCGGCATGCTGCTCCTGGAGCGCCTGTCCGACGCCGAGCGCAACGGCCACCGGGTGCTCGCCCTCGTCCGGGGCAGCGCGGTCAACCAGGACGGCGCGAGCAGCGGCCTTACCGCGCCCAACGGCCCCTCGCAGCAGCGCGTCATCCGCCAGGCCCTGGCCGCCGCCCGGCTGTCGCCCACCCACATCGACGCCGTGGAGGCGCACGGCACCGGTACGACGCTCGGCGACCCGATCGAGGCGCAGGCGCTGCTCGCCACCTACGGGCAGGGCCGGGAGGACGGCCGCCCGCTGTGGCTGGGTTCCGTCAAGTCCAACATCGGCCACACCCAGGCCGCCGCGGGCGTCGCCGGGATCATCAAGATGGTCATGGCGATGCGGCACGGAGTGCTGCCCCGGACCCTCCACGTCGACGAGCCGACCCGCAACGTCGACTGGTCGGCGGGCGCGGTCTCCCTGCTCACCGAACGGCGCACCTGGCCGGAGACCGGCCGTCCGCGCAGGGCCGCGGTCTCCTCGTTCGGCATCAGCGGCACCAACGCCCACACGGTGCTCGAACAGGCTCCCGAGGACCGGCCCGACGACAGCGCCGTACAGGACCGGCCGGACGGCGGTTCCGTACCGCACCTGTGGCCGCTGTCGGCCAGGACGCCCGAGGCACTGCGGGCCCAGGCCGAACGGCTCCGCGCGCACCTGACCGCCCACCACGGCACGACCGCCGCCGACATCGGCCGCACCCTCGCGACCGGCCGCGCGGCCTTCGACCATCGCGCGGTCGTCGTCGGCCGCGACCTCGACACGCTTCTCGCCGGACTCGACGCACTGGTGGCCGGCCAACCCCTCCCGAACGTGGCCCACGGCCGGGCCAGGGCAGGGAAGACGGCGTTCCTGTTCACCGGGCAGGGCAGTCAGCGGCTGGGGATGGGCCGGGAGCTGTACGACGCCCATCCCGTGTTCGCCCGGGTGCTGGACGAGGTCTTCGCCCGGTTCGAACTGCCGCTGCGCGAAGCGGTGTTCGGCAATGAGTCCGGAGTTCTGGATCAGACGGCTTACGCGCAGCCCGCCCTGTTCGCGGTGGAGGTGGCGCTGTTCCGGCTCCTCGAATCATGGGGTGTCGAGCCGGACTTCGTCTCCGGTCACTCCATCGGTGAGATCGCTGCCGCCCATTGCGCGGGTGTGCTGTCTCTGGAGGACGCGTGCACGCTGGTCGCGGCGCGTGGTCGGCTGATGCAGGAGCTGCCGTCCGGTGGTGCGATGGTGGCGGTGCAGGCGACCGAGGACGAGGTCACGCCGTACCTGACGGACGCCGTGAGCATCGCGGCGGTCAACGGCCCCGCCTCCGTGGTCGTGGCCGGTGACGAGGACGCCGTACTGGAGATCGCCGCCCGCTTCGAGGAGCAGGGCCGCAAGTCGAAGCGTCTGACGGTCAGTCACGCGTTCCACTCGCCGCACGTGGACGGCATGCTGCAGGCCTTCCGCGAGGTCGCCGAGGGCCTGACCTACGAGACCCCGCGCATCCCGGTCGTCTCCAACCTCACCGGCACTCTCGCGACCGCCGAGGAGATCACCAGCTCCGGCTTCTGGGTCCGCCATGTCCGTGAGGCGGTCCGTTTCCACGACGGCATCCGCACGCTCGAAGCCCAGAAGGTCACCACGTTCATCGAGCTCGGCCCGGACGGTGTGCTCTCGGCGATGGCGCAGGACTGCGTCACCGGCGACGGCCACGCCTTCGTCCCCGTGCTGCGCCAGGGACGGGCGGAGGCCGAGAGTGCGGCCGCCGCTCTGGCCCAGGCCCACGTACGAGGTGTGCCGATCGCGTGGAGCGAGGTGTACGCCGGGGCCGGGAGGCACCAGGTCGAGCTGCCGACCTACGCCTTCCAGCGCGAGAGGTACTGGCTGGACAGCGGCTACCCGCTCGGGGACGTGACCTCGGCCGGGCTCGGCGCGGCCGACCACCCGCTGCTGGGGGCGGCCGTCGCCCTCGCCGACACCGACGGCTTCCTCTACACCGGCCGGCTGGCGCTCGACACCCACCCGTGGCTCGCCGACCACACGGTCATGGGCTCGGTGCTGCTGCCCGGCTCCGCCTTCGTGGAACTGGCGTTCCGCGCCGGTGACCAAGTCGGCTGCGACCACCTGGAGGAGATCACCCTCGAGGCGCCGCTGGTCCTGCCCGCGACGGCCGGGGTCCAGATCCAGCTGTGGGTCGGCCCGCCGGACGGGTCGGGCCGGCGCTCGCTGTCCGTGTACTCGCGGTCCGAGGAGGCGCCCGCCGACGCGCCGTGGACCCGGCATGCCGCGGGTGTGCTGACCACGGGGACCGTGCCGGCCGGGACCGCCGACCTGACGGTCTGGCCCCCCGAAGGCGCGGTCGCGCTGCCCCTCGACGGTCTGTACGACGGGCTGAGCGACGCGGGCCTCGTGTACGGACCCGACTTCCAGGGCGTGCGGGCCGCCTGGCGGCGCGGCGAGGAGATCTTCGCCGAGGTCGAACTGGGCGACGGCCAGCGGCCGCAGGCCGGCTCCTACGGGCTGCACCCGGCCCTGCTGGACTCGGCGCTGCACGCCCTCGGGCTCGGTGGAGTGGTGGCCGACGACGGCCCGGGCCGGCTGCCGTTCTCCTGGAGCGGAGTGTCGCTGCACGCCGTCGGCGCGTCGGCCGCACGCGTGCGGCTGGCGGGCACCGGGCGGCCGGACGCGGTGTCCGTGACCGTCGCCGACGCCGTCGGCCGGCCGGTCGCCCGCGTCGACGAGCTGACGCTGCGCACGGTGTCGCCGGATCAGGTCCGCACCGGTCACCACGAGTCGCTCTTCCGGATCGAGTGGGCGGCCGTCCCGGTGCCCCCGGTGATCCCCGCCGGCCGGTGGGCCGTACTGGGTGACGGAGAGGCCGGACCGGTCGCCGACGCGGATCGGTACGCGGACCTGGACGGCCTGCGAGCCGCCCTCGACGCGGGTTCGGCCACCGTGCCCGACACGGTCCTGGCCACGTTCACGTCCCCGGACGCGGACACCGGCGCCGAGGCGGTGACGGAGGCGACCGGGCGCGCCCTGGGCCTGCTGCGGTCCTGGCTGGCCGACGAACGGTTCGCCGACGCCCGGCTGGTCTTCGTCACCCGTGGCGCGGTGGCCGCAGGCAGCGGCGAGACGGCCGGCGACCTGACGCACGCCGCCCTGTGGGGGCTGGTGCGTTCGGCGCAGTCGGAGCACCCGGAGCGCTTCGTCCTCGTCGACCTGGACGGTTCCTCCACCGCGCTTCCGGCCGCCCTGGCCTGCGGCGAGCCGGAGATCGCCGTGCGCGGGGGAGGGCTGCGGGCACCGCGGCTGGCCCGCGCGGCCGTCACCGACCCGAGCACGCGGCCCTACGACCCCGACGGCACGGTCCTCGTCACCGGCGCCACCGGCACACTGGGCGGCCTCGTCGCCCGCCACCTGGTGGCCGAGCACGGGGTACGCCACCTGCTGCTCGTCAGCCGCCGCGGCGGCGCCGGCGCGACCGGGCTGACCGCCGCACTGGAACAGGCGGGCGCCCAGGTCACCTGGGCCGCCTGCGACGTCGCCGACCGCGCCGCGCTTGCGGCCGTACTGGCCGGCGTTCCCCAGGCACATCCGCTGACCGCCGTCCTGCACACCGCCGGGGTGCTGGACGACGGTGTCGTCGGCTCGCTGACCACCGAGCGGCTCGGGCGCGTGTTGCGCCCCAAGGTGCACGCGGCACTCCATCTGCACGAGCTGACACAGGAGATGGACCTGTCGTCGTTCGTGCTGTTCTCCTCGGCCGCGGGCGTCTTCGGCAGCCCCGGCCAGGCCAACTACGCCGCCGCCAACACCTTCCTGGACGCCCTCGCCCACCACCGGCGCGCCCTGGGCCTGCCCGCGGTGTCGCTCGCCTGGGGGCTGTGGGACGCCGACGGCGGCATGGCGGGCGGCCTGGACGCCTCGGACGTCGAGCGGATGAACCGCGGCGGGGTGCGCGGCCTGCCCGCGGCCGAGGGCCTGCGGCTCCTGGACGCGGCCGCCTCGTCCTCCGAAGCCCTGCTGGTTCCCGCCCGGCTCGACCTGACCGCGCTGCGCGCCGACGCGGCCGCCGGCCCCGTTCCGCCGTTGCTGCGCGGCCTGGTCCGGGTCCCCGCCCGCCGGACCGCCGAGCCCCACGGCACCGGCACCGGTGCCTCCTCGCTCGCGCAGGACCTGGCCGGCCTCGGCGAGGCCGAGCAGGAACGCCTTCTGCTGGACCTGGTGCGCACGCATGTCTCGGCGACCCTCGGCCACCACAGCCCGCGCGCGGTCGATCCCGACGCGGCCTTCAAGGAACTCGGCTTCGACTCGCTGACCGCGGTGGAACTGCGCAACCGCCTGAGCGAGGCCACCGGACTGCGGCTCGCCG
The DNA here is from genome assembly GCF_055581585.1 of Streptomyces sp. NPDC031426. Classification (NCBI taxonomy): domain Bacteria; kingdom Bacillati; phylum Actinomycetota; class Actinomycetes; order Kitasatosporales; family Streptomycetaceae; genus Streptomyces; species Streptomyces sp. NPDC031426. The sequence continues at coordinate 12,701 of NZ_JBVIJE010000051.1, read as the reverse complement.
CCACCCTGGTCTTCGACCACCCCACCTCCGCCGTCCTCGCCCGGCACCTGCACGCCGAGATCATCGGCACGCGCACGGCCGAGACGGCCGCCGCGGTGGTCGCCGACGACCACGAGCCCATCGCGATCGTCGCGATGAGCTGCCGTTACCCGGGCGGGGTCCGTACCCCCGAGGACCTGTGGCAGGCGGTCGCCGCCGGCCTCGACGGGATCACCCCCTTCCCGGCCGACCGGGGCTGGGACGTCGACGGTCTCTACCACCCCGACCCCGACCACCCCGGCACCAGTTACACCCGCGAGGGCGGCTTCCTGCACGACGCGGGCGACTTCGACCCCGCGCTCTTCGGCATCAGCCCGCGCGAGGCTCTCGCCACCGACCCGCAGCAGCGACTGCTGCTGGAGACCGCCTGGGAGGCTTTCGAACGCGCGGGCATCGACCCGGCGTCCCTGCGCGGCAGCCGGACCGGCGTCTTCGCCGGCGTGATGTACCACGACTACGCCTCGCTGCTGGAGCAGGCTCCCGGCGTCGCCGAAGGCTCGCTCGGCTCGGGCGCCACCGGCAGCATCGCCTCCGGCCGGGTGTCCTACACCTTCGGCCTGGAGGGCCCCGCGGTCACCATCGACACGGCCTGCTCGTCGTCGCTGGTCGCCCTGCACCTGGCCGTCCAGGCGCTGCGCTCCGGCGAGTGCACGCTCGCCCTGGCCGGCGGTGTCACCGTCATGGCGACGCCCGGCACCTTCGTCGGCTTCAGCCGTCAGCGCGGCCTCGCCGCGGACGGCCGCTGCAAGGCGTTCGCTGCGGGCGCGGACGGCACCGGCTGGTCCGAGGGCGTGGGCCTGCTACTGGTGGAGCGACTGTCGGACGCCCGGAAGAACGGCCATCCCGTGCTGGCGGTGGTCCGCGGTACGGCGGTGAATCAGGACGGTGCGAGCAACGGCCTGACCGCGCCGAACGGGCCGTCGCAGCAGCGGGTGATCCGGCAGGCGCTGGCCAACGCCCGGCTGTCGGCCGCGGAGGTCGACGCGGTGGAGGCGCACGGCACTGGTACGACCCTGGGCGACCCGATCGAGGCGCAGGCGCTGCTCGCCACCTACGGGCAGGAACACGCCGAGGACCGGCCGCTGTGGCTGGGCTCGATCAAGTCCAACTTCGGTCACACCCAGGCCGCCGCGGGTGTCGCCGGGATCATCAAGATGGTCATGGCGATGCGGCACGGCGTCCTGCCGCGGACCCTGCACGTCGACGAACCCTCGCCGCACGTGGACTGGCGGGCGGGCGCGGTGGAACTGCTGACCGAGGCCCGTGAGTGGCCCGAGACGGGCCGGCCCCGCCGCGCCGCGGTCTCGTCCTTCGGCATCAGCGGTACCAACGCCCACACCATCATCGAGCAGGCCCCGGCGGCCGTCGCGCGCGCACACCCCCAGCCGGAGCCCGTCCGGGCACCGGACCTGATCTGGCCGCTGTCGGCCGGGACCGAGGACGCCCTGCGCGCCCAGGCCGACCGGCTGCGCGGCCACCTGGCCGCCCATCCCGGACTGCGGCCGGCCGACGTCGGATACACGCTGGCCGCCGGGCGCGCCGCACTGGCACACCGTGCCGCCGTCGTCGGCCACGACCGGGACACCCTGCTCGCGGGCCTGACCGCGCTGGCCGACGGCACACCGGCGGCGGGCCTGCTGCGCGGCCGCGCAGCCTCGGGCGGCCGTACCGCGTTCCTGTTCACCGGCCAGGGAAGCCAGCGCCCCGGTATGGGCCGCGAGCTGCACGCCGCCCACCCCGCCTTCGCGGCAGCCCTGGACGCGGTCTGCGCGGAGCTGGACCGGCACCTGGAACACCCGCTGAAGGACGTCCTGTTCGGCACCGAACGCGAACCCCTGGACCAGACGGCGTACAGCCAGGCCGGACTCTTCGCGCTGGAGGTGGCACTGTTCCGCCAGCTCCAGGAGTGGGGGCTCACCCCCGACTTCCTCGCCGGGCACTCCATCGGCGAGCTGGCAGCCGCCCACTGTGCGGGGGTGCTGTCGCTGGAGGACGCCTGCGCGCTGGTCGCCGCCCGTGGCCGGCTGATGCAGGAACTGCCGTCCGGCGGCGCGATGGTGGCCGTCCAGGCCACCGAGGACGAGATCACCCCGTACCTGACCGACGCCGCGAGCATCGCCGCGGTCAACGGCCCCGCGTCCGTGGTCGTCTCCGGCGACGAGGGCGCCGTGCTCGGCATCGCCGCGGCCTTCGAGGAGCGGGACCGCAAGACCAAGCGGCTGACGGTCAGTCATGCCTTCCACTCCCCGCACATGGACGGCATGCTGGACGCCTTCCGCGAGGTCGCCGAAGGCCTGACGTTCCATGCCCCGCGCATCCCCGTCGTGTCCACCCTCACCGGCGCCCTCGTCACCGCGGAGGAGATCCGCACCCCGGGCCACTGGGTGCGGCACGTGCGCGAGACGGTCCGCTTCTGCGCCGCCGTCCGGGCCCTCGAGGACGCGGGCGTCACCACCTTCGTCGAACTCGGGCCCGACGGCGTACTGTCCGCGCTGGCGCAGGAGTGCGTCACCGGCGGGGGCACCGCCTGCGCCCCCACCTTGCGCGGCGACCGGCCGGAGACCGGTACCCTGACGGCCGCACTCGCCTTCGCCCAGACGCACGGCGCACAGCCGGACTGGGAGGCGGTGTTCGCGGGCACCGGAGCCGACCGCGTCGATCTGCCCACCTACGCCTTCCAGCACCGCAGGTACTGGCCGTCGCCGGCCGGCCGTGCCGGGGGCGACCCGGCCGCGCTCGGACTGGCGGCGGCCGGGCACCCGCTGCTCGGCGCGGCGGTGGAACTCGCCGACGACGACGGGACGGTGTTCACCGGCCGGCTGTCGCCGCGCACCCACCCGTGGCTCGCCGACCACGTCGTGTCGGGCTCGGTGCTGCTGCCGGGCACGGCGTTCGTCGAACTCGTCACCCACGCCGGCGGCCAGGTAGGCTGCGACCGGCTGGAGGAACTCGTCCTCGAAGCACCGCTGATCCTGCCGGAGCACGGCGCGGTGCACGTGCAGCTCGTGCTGGGCGCCCCGGACGACACCGGCCGGCGCCGGGTCACCGTTCACTCGCGCCCGGAGAGCGCGGGCGCCGAGGAGCCGTGGACCCGGCACGCCGACGGCACCCTGGCCACCGGCGCCGACGCGGCCTCCTTCGACCTGGCGGCGTGGCCGCCGCCGCACGCCACCCCCGTCGCGCTGGAGGGACGGTACGCGGACCTGGCCGCCGCCGGTCTGCATTACGGCCCGGCGTTCCAGGGGCTGCGGGCCGCGTGGGTGCGGGGTGAAGACGTCTTCGCCGAGGTCGAACTGCCGCAGGACGAACGGCCACAGGCGGGCGACTACGGTGTCCACCCGGCGCTGCTGGACGCGGTGCTGCACGCCGTCGGACTGGGCGGCTCCCTCGCCGCCGGCGACGCGGACGGCACGGCACGGCTGCCGTTCTCCTGGAGCGGTGTGACCCTGCACGCGGGGGGTGCCTCCACGCTTCGGGTGCGGCTGACGAAGGCCGGCCCGGACGGCGTCGCCCTGGACGTGGCCGACGGCACCGGACGGCCGGTCGCGTCCGTCGGCTCCCTGGTCCTCCGGACGCTCCCGGCCGAGGGCATCGGCGCCGGTCACCGCCGGTCGCTGTTCCGCCTGGACTGGACACCCGTCGCCGTGCCGGCGGCCTCGCCCACCGGGGACCGGGCCGTCGTCGGTACCGACGACGACCTGCGGAGCCTCGGCATCCACGCCTCCGTACACGCCGATCTCGCGTCCCTGGCGGCCGACATCGCCTCCGGCGTACCCGCGCCGGAGACCGTGATCCTCCCCCTGACCCCTCCCGCCCCCGCCGGTACCGACCGCGCCGAGGCCGTGCGCGGCGCCGCCGTCGCGGCCCTCGCCGCCGTCCACCTCTGGCTGGCGGACGAGCGCTTCGCCGCGTCCCGCCTCGCCTTCGTCACCCGGGGCGCGGTGGCCACAGGGCCCGGCGAGGACGTCACCGACCTGACGCACGCCGCCGTATGGGGCCTGGTGCGATCGGCTCAGTCGGAGCACCCCGGCCGTTTCCTGCTGATCGACTCCGATGGCCTCGCCCACCCCGCACTGCCCGCCGCCCTCACCACGGACGAACCACAACTGGCCCTGCGCAAGGGCCGATTGCTGGCACCCCGGCTGGCCCGCGCCACCGCGACGGCCGACACCTCCCGCCTCGACCCGGACGGCACCGTCCTGCTCACCGGGGCCACCGGCACCCTGGGCCGCCTGGTGGCCCGGCACCTGGTGGCCGAGCACGGCGTACGGCACCTGCTGCTGACCAGCCGCCGCGGCACCGACGCCGAGGGGGCGACAGACCTCCTGGCCGACCTGCACGACTCGGGCGCAGCCACCGTCCGGCTCGTCGCCTGCGACGCCGCCGACCGGGACGCGCTGGCCGCCCTGCTGCACACCGTCCCCGCGGCGCATCCGCTCACCGCGGTGATCCACTGCGCGGGGGTGCTCGACGACGGGACCATAGGATCGCTGACCCCGGAACGCGTCGAACGGCTCCTGCGCCCCAAGGCCGACGCCGCCCTCAACCTGCACGAACTCACCCGCGACCACGACCTGTCGGCGTTCGTGCTGTTCTCCTCGGCCGCCGGCCTGTTCGGCAGCCCGGGCCAGGCGAACTACGCCGCCGCCAACACATTCCTCGACGCCCTCGCCCACCACCGCCGCGCCCAGGGTCTCCCGGCCGTCTCCCTCGCCTGGGGGCTGTGGGCCGAACCCGGCGCGATGACCGGCGAGTTGGACCGGGCCGACCTGGACCGGATGAACCGCGGCGGTGTCACCGCCCTCACCACCGAGGAGGGACTCGACCTCCTCGACGCCGCACTCGCACCGGGCGAGCAGCCGCTGCTCGTTCCGATACGGCTGGACACCGCCGCACTGGGCGCACACGCGGACGACGTACCGCCGCTGCTGCGCGGCCTGGTCCCGGCCCGCCCGCGTCGCAGCACGGAGAGCACCGGACAGCCCGGCGCAGGCTCGCTCGCCCAGCGGCTCACCGGACTGCCCGACGAGGAACGGCACAGCGTGCTGCTGGACCTCGTCCGAGCACAGGTCGCCGCCGTGCTGGCCTACGACGCCGCACACCTGATCGAGACGGACAGCTCCTTCCGCGAGCTGGGCTTCGACTCGCTGACGGCGGTCGAACTGCGCAACCGGATCGGCAGCGCCACCGGTCTGCGGCTGCCCGCCACCCTGGTGTTCGACCACCCGACGCCCGTGGTCCTCGCCGAGTTCCTGTACGGAGAGCTGCTCGGCACCGACCCCCGCGCGACGACCACGCCGGACACCGCGACGACCGCGTCCGGCGACGGCGACCCCATCGCCATCGTCGGACTCGCCTGCCGGTACCCGGGCGGAGTACGCACCCCCGAGGACCTGTGGCGCCTGGTGGCGGAGGGCCATGACGCCATCGCGGAGTTCCCGGACGACCGCGGCTGGGACCTCGACGCGCTCTACCACACCGACCCCGACCGCACCGGCACCAGCTACACCCTCCGCGGTGGCTTCGTCGACGACGCCGCGCACTTCGACGCCGCGTTCTTCGGGATCAGCCCGCGCGAGGCCGTGGCGATGGACCCGCAGCAGCGGCTGCTCCTGGAAACCTCCTGGGAGGCCTTTGAGCGGGCCGGGATCGACCCGGCCTCGCTGCGCGGCAGCCGGACCGGTGTGTTCGCCGGTGTGATGTACCACGACTACGCGTCCCGGCTGTCGGCCCTGCCCGAGGGAGTCGAGGGCTTCCTGGGCACGGGCAACGCCGCCAGCGTGGTCTCCGGACGGCTCGCCTACACCTTCGGCCTGGAGGGCCCGGCCGTCACGGTCGACACGGCCTGCTCCTCGTCGCTGGTCGCCCTGCACCTGGCGGTCCAGGCGCTGCGCAACGGTGAATGCTCGCTCGCACTGGCGGGCGGTGTCACGGTGATGGCGACACCGGCGCCCTTCGTGGAGTTCAGCCGGCAGCGCGGGCTCGCCGCGGACGGCCGCTGCAAGGCGTTCGGCGCGGACGCGGACGGCACCGGCTGGTCCGAAGGCGCGGGTGTGTTGCTGGTGGAGCGCCTGTCGGACGCCCGCCGCAACGGTCACCCGGTACTGGCGGTCGTGCGGGGTTCGGCGATCAATCAGGATGGTGCGAGCAATGGTCTGACGGCGCCGAACGGTCCGTCGCAGCAGCGGGTGATCCGTCAGGCGCTGGCGTCGGCGGGTCTGTCGGCGTCGGACGTGGACGCGGTGGAGGCGCACGGTACGGGTACGACGCTGGGCGACCCGATCGAGGCGCAGGCACTGCTGGCCACCTACGGGCAGGAGCGGGCCGAGGACCGGCCGTTGTGGCTGGGCTCGATCAAGTCGAACATCGGTCACACGCAGGCCGCGGCCGGCGTGGCGGGCGTCATCAAGATGGTGATGGCGATGCGGCACGGTGTGCTGCCGCGGACCCTGCACGTCGACGAGCCGACGCCGCACGTGGACTGGGCGGCGGGCGAGGTGTCGCTGCTGACCGAGGCCCGGGACTGGCCGGAGACCGGCCGCCCGCGCCGGGCCGCCATCTCCTCGTTCGGCTTCAGCGGCACCAACGCCCACACGATCATCGAGCAGCCGCCCGCGGCCACGGACAAGCCCGTTCCCGAGGCGGCACCGCCGGTGGTGCCGTGGTTGCTCTCCGGCCGGACCGAGGAGGCGCTGCGGGCGCAGGCGGAACGACTGCGCGCCCACCTGCTCGACGCCGGCGAGGAGTATGCCCCCGTGGACGTCGGCTACTCGCTCGCGGCCCACAGGGCCGCGTTCGACCGGCGTGCGGTGGTCGTGGCGGATGGCCGTGACGGTCTGCTGGCGGGGCTTGAGGCTCTGGCCGAGGGACGCGGCGCGGCGGCCGGCCTGGTGACCGGGTCGGGGGTGGCGGGCAAGACGGCGTTCCTGTTCACCGGGCAGGGCAGCCAGCGGCTCGGCATGGGCCGGGAGCTGTACGACGCCTACCCCGTGTTCGCCGAGGCCCTGGACGAGGTCTTCGCTCGGTTCGAACTGCCGCTGCGAGAAGCGGTGTTCGGCGATGACGCTCAGCTGATCGACCAGACGTCGTATACGCAGCCCGCGTTGTTCGCGGTGGAGGTGGCGCTGTTCCGGCTCCTCGAATCATGGGGTATCAGGCCGGACTTCGTCTCCGGTCATTCGATCGGTGAGATCGCTGCGGCGCATTGTGCGGGTGTGCTGTCGCTGGAGGACGCGTGCACGCTGGTCGCCGCGCGTGGCCGTTTGATGCAGGAGCTGCCGTCCGGTGGTGCGATGGTGGCGGTGCAGGCGACCGAGGACGAGGTCACCCCGTACCTGACCGACGCCGTGAGCATCGCGGCCGTCAACGGCCCCACCTCCGTGGTCGTGGCCGGTGACGAGGACGCCGTACTGGAGATCGCCGCCCGCTTCGAGGAACAGGGCCGCAAGACCAAGCGCCTGACGGTCAGTCACGCGTTCCACTCGCCGCACATGGACGGCATGCTGGAGGCGTTCCGCCGGGTTGCCGACGGTCTGTCGTACGAGGCTCCGCGCATCCCGGTCGTCTCCAACCTCACCGGCGCTCTCGCGACCGCCGAGGAGATCACCAGCTCTGGCTTCTGGGTCCGCCATGTCCGTGAGGCGGTCCGTTTCCACGACGGAGTCCGGGAGCTGGAGGCCCAGAACGTCAGCACGTTCATCGAGCTGGGCCCCGACGGTGTGCTCTCGGCGATGGGCCAGGACTGCGTCACCGGCGAGGACCATGCGTTCGTTCCGGTGCTCCGCGCGGGTCGTCCAGAGCCGGAAACCCTGACCACGGCCCTCGCGCACGCCCACACCCGGGGCATCGCGGTGGACTGGCAGGCCTACTACGCCGGCACCGGCGCCCGACGCGTCGACCTGCCCACCTACGCCTTCCAGCACCAGCGCTACTGGCTGGAGGCGCCCGCGGGCTGGGTGGGTGATGTGGTGTCGGCCGGGCTGGAGGCGGCCGGGCATCCGTTGCTCGGTGCCGCGGCGGAACTGCCGGACCGCGAAGGGTTCGTGTTCACCGGGCGGCTGTCCCTCGACACGCACCCCTGGCTCGCGGAGCACACGGTGTCGGGTGCCGTGCTGCTGCCGGGCGCCGCGATGGTCGAGCTGGCAGTGCGCGCCGGGGATCAGGTGGGCTGCGACCTGGTCGAACAGCTCGTCCTCGAAGCTCCCATGGTGCTGCCCGAACGGGGCGCGCTCCAGCTGCGGTTGACCGTAGGGGAGCCGGACCAGTCCGAACACCGCTCCCTCGGGCTGTATTCGCGCCCTCAGGACGCGTCCGCCGACGAGCCGTGGACACGGCACGCCGCTGGTGTCCTGGCCGGTGCCCCGCTGGAGCCTGCCATCGCGCAGGCGGTACCCGAGTGGCCGCCACCCGGTGCCGAGACCGTCGACGTCGACGGGCTGTACGACGATCTCGCCGCCCTGGGACTCGGCTACGGCCCGGCCTTCCAGGGTCTGCGCGCCGCCTGGCGGGCCGACGGCGAAGTCTTCGCCGAGGTGGCGCTCGCCGGGGAACAGCGGGACGAGGCCGGTGCCTACGGGCTCCACCCGGCGCTATTCGACGCGGCCCTGCACGCCATCGGGCTGGGCGACTTCTTCCCGGCGGACGAGGACACGGCCGAACCTCGCACGGCCCGGCTGCCGTTCGCCTGGGAAGGCATACGGCTGCACGCCGAGGGCGCGACGGCGGTGCGCGTGAGGGTGTCGCCTGCCGGTACGGACGCCGTCTCCCTGACGTTGGCCGACGAGACCGGGGCACCGGTCGCCTCGGTGGACTCGCTCGTGCTGCGCCCGCTCGTCGCCGACCACGCCGGTCGGGGTCACCATGACGCCCTGTGGCGCCTCGACTGGACGCCGCTGCCCGCAGCCGGTGAGGCGTACGCGCCCGCCGCGGACGGCCTGCCGAGGTGGGCCGTCGTGGGCGGCGACGACCTGAAGCTGGGTGCCGCCCTGCAGCGAGCCGGCGGACAGGTCGCCGCGTACGACGACCTGCGGGCGCTCGCCGACGCCGTCGCCGACGGGGATCCGGCACCGGAGATCGTGTTCTCCTCCTGCGTACCCGACCTGGCCCGCACCGCCGGTGTCGCCGCCGCGGCCCGCGAGGCGACCGGCGCGGTGCTCGGGCTGGTCCATGAGTGGCTCGCCGACGAGCGCTTCTCCTACGGCCCGTTGGCGGGCACGCGGCTCGCCCTGGTGACGCGCGGCGCGGTCGCCGTCGGCCCGGACGAGGACGTCGACGACCTGGTCCACTCGGCCCTGTGGGGACTGGTGAGGTCGGCGCAGGCGGAACATCCGGGCCGGTTCCTGCTGCTCGACCTCGACGGCGAGGACGGCCCGCTCCAGGCGCTGGCCGGCGTCCTGACCGGAGCGTCCGACGAGGCACAGCTCGCCGTGCGCGCCGGTTCGGTCCACGTGCCGCGGCTCGCCAGGGTCCCGTCCACCGAGGTCCGGCCGCGACCGGACCTCGGCCCCGAGGGGACGGTGCTGATCACCGGCGCCACCGGAACGCTCGGCCGCCTGCTGGCCCGGCACCTCGTCACCGCGCACGGAGTGCGGCACCTGCTGCTGGTCAGCCGGCGCGGCGCGGCGGCCGACGGCGCCCGTGAACTGGCCGCCGAGCTGGGCGAGACGGGAGCCACGGTGACCTGGGCGGCCTGTGACACGGCGGACCGCGAGGCCCTGGCCGCGGTCCTGGACGCGATCCCGGAGGAGCATCCGCTCACCGCCGTCGTGCACTCCGCCGGCGTGCTGGACGACGGTGTCGTCGAAGCGCTCACCTCCGAGCGCGTCGAGCGCGTCATGCGGCCCAAGGTGGACGCGGCCTGGAACCTGCACGAGCTGACCCGCGGTCACGACCTGTCGGCGTTCGTGCTGTTCTCCTCCGCAGCGGGCGTCTTCGGCAACCCCGGGCAGGCCAACTACGCGGCGGCGAACACCTTCCTCGACGCGCTCGCCCTGCACCGCCGTGCCCAGGGTCTTCCGGCGGTGTCCGTCGCCTGGGGGCTGTGGGGCGAGGGTGACGGCATGGCGGCCACGCTGGACGAGGTCGGCCGGCAGCGGATCAGCAGGGGCAGCATGTCCGCCCTCGGAACCGACGAAGGCCTGGCGCTGTTCGACCTGGCCGGTGCGCTGGAGGAGGGGCTGCTGGTGGCCGCCCGCCTCGACCTCGGCCGTCCGCCGGCCGCGGTCGGCGGGGGCGCCGGGACAGTGCCGTCGCTGATGCGCGGACTGGTCCGTGCCCCCCGGCGCCGTACGGCCGCGGGCACGAGCGACTCCGACACGCGGACCTTCGCCGAACGCCTCGCCGGACTGTCCGCGGCCGAACGGGACCGGATCCTGCTCGATCTGGTACGCACCCAGGTGGCCGCCGTGCTCGGACACCAGCAGGCGGCCGCGGTCGAGCCGGACGCAGCCTTCAAGGAACTCGGCTTCGACTCGCTGACCGCGGTGGAACTGCGCAACCGCCTGAGCGGGGCCACCGGAATGCGGCTCGCCGCCACCCTGGTCTTCGACTACCCCACGCCCGGCGCCCTGGCCGGTCACCTCCGCACGCGGCTCCCGCAGCCGGATGGGGCCCCGTCCGTGTTCGGCGACCTCGACCGTCTCGAAGCCGCACTGGCCGGACTGAGCTCCGGCGAGACGGCACCGGACAGCGTCACCCGTTCGCGGATCACCATGCGCCTGCAGGCCCTGATGGCCAGGTGGGACGACGCCCAGGGGCCGGCGGACGACGCCGCCGACCCAGACAACGATCTTGAAACAGCCACAGATGACGAGCTTTTCGACCTGCTCGACGACGAGCTCGGCTCGTCCTGAGAAAGGACCCGACGCGATGGCGAACGAGGACAAGCTCCGCGACTACCTCAAGCGGGCCACTGCCGACCTGCGTCAGGCCCGCCGGCGGCTGCGCGAGGTCGAGGAGCGCAACCAGGAACCCATCGCCGTCGTGGCGATGAGCTGCCGCTATCCGGGAGGTGTACGCACCCCGGAGGACCTGTGGCAGCTGGTCCTGAACGGCACCGATGCCATCGGGCCGTTCCCCACCGACCGGGGCTGGGACGTCGACTCCCTCTACGACGCCGACCCCGACAAGGCGGGCTCCAGCTACGTCGGCGAAGGCGGATTCCTCTACGACGCCGGCCACTTCGACCCCGCCCTCTTCGGGATCTCGCCGCGTGAGGCGCTGGCGATGGATCCGCAGCAGCGGCTGCTGCTGGAGACGTCGTGGGAGGCGTTCGAGCGGGCCGGTGTCGACCCCACATCGCTGCGTGGCAGCCGTACGGCCGTGTTCGCCGGAGTCATGTACCACGACTACACGGCCCGCCTGGACGAGATCCCCGAAGGCGTCGAGGGCTTCCTCGGCACCGGAAGCTCCGGCAGCATCGCCTCCGGCCGCGTCGCCTACACCTTCGGGCTGGAGGGTCCGGCGGTGACGGTGGACACCGCGTGCTCGTCGTCGCTGGTCACCCTGCACATGGCGGTGCAGGCGCTGCGCGCCGGCGAGTGCGATCTGGCGCTGGCCGGCGGTGTCACGGTCATGGCGAGCCCGGCCACCTTCACCGAGTTCAGCCGTCAGCGCGGCCTCGCCGCGGACGGCCGCTGCAAGCCGTTCGCGGCCGCCGCCGACGGCACCGGCTGGGGCGAGGGCGTGGGCATGCTGCTGGTGGAGCGGCTGTCGGACGCCCGGCGCAACGGCCACCCGGTGCTGGCGGTGGTGCGTGGCAGCGCCGTCAATCAGGACGGTGCGAGCAACGGCCTGACGGCGCCGAACGGGCCGTCGCAGCAGCGCGTCATCCACCAGGCACTCACCAACGCCCGGCTGTCGGCCGACCAGGTCGACGCGGTGGAGGCGCACGGCACGGGTACGACGCTGGGCGACCCGATCGAGGCCCAGGCGCTGCTGGCCACCTACGGCCAGGACCGGCCCGCGGACCGGCCGCTCCTGCTCGGCTCCATCAAGTCGAACATCGGCCACACGCAGGCCGCCGCGGGTGTTGCCGGAATCATCAAGATGATCCAGGCGATGCACCACGGCGTCCTCCCCAGGACCCTCCACATCGACGAGCCGACACCCCATGTCGACTGGTCGGCCGGCGCGGTCTCACTGTTGTCCGACACCGTTCCCTGGCCGGAGACCGGCGAACCCCGCCGAGCCGCCGTCTCCTCCTTCGGTTTCAGTGGGACGAATGCGCATGTGGTGGTGGAGCAGGCGCCGGTGGAGGAGGGGTTGGAGCCGGGGCCGGGGTCGGTGGGGGAGCCGGGTCTGGTGGCTGGTGGGTGTGTGGTGTGGGCGTTGTCGGGCAGGAGTGCCGCGGCGTTGCGGGAGCAGGCGGGGCGGTTGCTGGCGTGGGTGGATGCGCATGAGGGTGTGCGTCCGGTGGATGTGGGTGTGTCGCTGGCGGTGGGCCGGGCGGGTCTGGAGCATCGTGCGGTGGTGGTGGGTGGTGAGGCTTCGCGGTTGCGTGCGGGGCTTGCTGCCGTGCAGGCGGGTTCGGTGGCGCCGGGTGTGGTGCAGGGGGTGAGCGCGGGGGGCAAGACGGTGTTCGTCTTCCCGGGTCAGGGTTCGCAGTGGGCGGGCATGGCCGCGCAGCTTCTGGATGTGTCGCCGGTGTTCGCTGCCCGGATCGG
>NZ_JBVIJE010000050.1:0-32975 GCF_055581585.1 Streptomyces sp. NPDC031426 | reverse complement strand
CGCAGACCCGTGCGACAGACCGTGGACATTCGGACGAGTGTGTTTCCGGATTGGGCGGGCCCTTCCAGCGGCCCGTCATCCTGGGTCCTCACCTGGCGAATCAGCCGCCCCTCGTCGAGCCATCGGGGTGCCCCCTGAGGCAGACGGATCACGACAGGACCCACGACGACGTCGGCGTCGTTGTTCTCGGCACTGGCGACCAGGGCGCCGAGCCATTCCGGAACCGGCCGCTCGTCGTCGTCGATGAAAACCAGCGCATCGTACTGCCAGGCGGCGTCGATTGCCGCGTTGCGGACCTGGGAGTAACCACGCTTCTCGACGCGCCGGTACGCGACGCCGCAGGCGTCCGCGGCCTCACGGGCCGACTTCGACCCGGCCGCCGAGTTGTCCAGGATCAGGATCGACACCGCGCGCGGACCACTGCTCTCGGTGACTCGAGCCTGCTGAACGAGGTCGTCGAGCAAAGGACGGAGCGGGCGCGCACCTGTGGTCGGCACCGCGATGAGAATGGTCTTCAGCATGCTGGGCATAGGAGGCAATTGCCTGTCTGTGTTCCGGAGGAGCGGAGTAGTGGTCGCGCTCACATCCGGTCGGAGTAGCGGAATTATTCCCGCGGTCGGACGGAGAGCCTAGCTGTGACAACTCCGGACGCGGCGCGCGGACCTTTCACGGCCGCAGGAATCTCACTCGTCCGGGGCACGCCAGCCGATGCATCACAAGAGTCCGATTGCCCGCAGTCTCTCCCGGGCGGTACGAATTCGTACGCTCCAATCACCCACCTCACGCAGTCGTTTCAGCGCCCGGTCGACGACCGGCTGCCAGCTGCCGGGTGAGGCCAGGATGTCCAGCACCTGTTGAGCTGGGTTGTTCCAATCGACCTCGACGACAGGATTGAAACCCATGAGGGCCACCAATTCCGAAGGTGCGTGCCCGAGCACAAGACACCCTGACGCCATGCTTTCGAGATATCGCTGAGTCATCGTCTCCACGTTGCCGGAACGCTGTGGATGCGTGAGCGAGGACGGGAAACAGACCGAGATCACCGCATCCGACAGGCCGCGCCGCAGAGCGTGTTCATCCGGATACACGAGTCGGCCCGGCTCGTTCTCGTACAGGTGGGGAAAGGGAGAATGCAGCCGCACGGCCTCAGTGATTGCCTCGTGCCAATCCGCGTGCCGACGTCCGAGCTCCAGGATGCCGACCCTCCTCGCATCCAGGCAGGTGCCGGAATCGTGCCGAGCGACCCGTGTCGCCTCGGGGAGATGGATGACCTGGGACTGAGGCAACGCCTCAGCGAGGAATCGTGCCGACTGGAGGGCCGTGACGAAAACGGCCGGGGGCCGTAGGGGCCGTAGCCGACGGGCCCACAACTCCCAGGTCGGCTCCCACACGTCCCAGCAGTACGGGACGACATCTCCCGCGAGGCCGGCCGCGTAGAGCTGGCCGAACCGTGCTCCCATCATGGGGACGATGACCGGTCCTTTACGGCGGCGCCGCCGATGAGGGAGGGAGAAGTGTGATCTGGCGAGAGTCCGACCGATCAAAGGCGGGGTCCTGACCTCCATGCCGTGGGCGCCCTGTCCGATGAATTCGGCGACCAGATCCCTCACCGCATAGTGCGAGGGATGTTCCTCATGCAGCGGGACCGCCACGCGCAGTTCAGTGGTGGGGCGATCACGGGATCCAACGGCAGTCGTTGCCCCTCCGCGGACTCCTCGCAGCGAAACGATCACGTGTCCGAATTCCCTTTGTTTTTCCGGCAGGCGACGAATATACACCGATTTCCGGTGATGCTGCCGTAGCATGCTGACACACTTCGCCAGGAAGGGACGTCCGCACGTGGTTCTCCACGCTCATAGTTCAGTAGGGCCGGCCGCGTCGTGACCGAATGGAGGTCGCCCGGCGAAGCCCGGGAAGAAGTATCGGTCCGGTCGCCTTTTCGGACAGGACCTCCGCCGCAGCGAGCACAGTCGGCACAGGAGCGGATCGAACCTCAGCGAAGCGTCCTCGCCCCCCATCTGCGGGCCGCCGGACGTTCACTCGGGGTCAAAGCCGTGAGTCTTCCCGTTACCGCAGTTTCCACCCTTGTTGCGACACGGACCGTGGTTGATGCCCTGGGCCCGACCGGCTTTGCCTTCTTCGCGCTCGTCACAACGCTTCCGCTGCTGTTGCCGCTCAATGATCTCGGCACCGGTGCGGCCATTGTGGAAGCGATGGGAAAGGGAAACGCCAGCAACCGTCGGGACCTGCACGGAACGATTATCACAAGTGCGCGCCTGCTCAGTTGCGCGGGCATCCTGAGTGCCCTTCTGGGTATCGTTCCTGCGTGTTTTGGCGTGTGGAGCACCGTGCTCAATTCTGGGGCACAGCGATCTGGTGAGGTTTCGGTCGCCGTCGCCTTCACGCTCTTCGGGTGCAGCCTGCCGCTGAACCTGGGAAATTCCGTGTTGATCGCGTTGAACCGAACCCACACCGCCCTGCTGTTCCAAATGCTGGGCAGCGTCCTCACCCTGGGGTTCATCGTGCTGTCGGGGGTCGTGCACGCGCCGTCCGCGGCCTTCATCGTGTCGGGCTTCGCTGCGCAGTGTCTGGTGGGCGCAGCCTGCCTGCTGTGGGCCGGGCGCATTCTCGGTCTGCCGCTGCTCGGGATGGTCCTGGGAAGCCTCGACACCCGGCACACTCCCACACGCATCTGGCACCTCGCCGGGCCCATGGCCGTCATCAACGCCGCTTTGGCCGTGGCCTATTCGACCGATCGGCTGGTCCTCGTCCATACCGCCGATTCCGATGCCGTCGCCGCGTACTCGGCCGGTGCGCGTCTGTTCGCACCCGCTGTAGCTCTGGCCAGCGCCACCGGTCTGCCCCTGTGGACCGTCTTCGCCCGGCAACGCGGCACCTCGGGTCGGCCGGACGCACGTCATGTTTCACGCCTGACCCTGTACTTCGGGATCGGAGGCGCGATCCTCGGCGCGGGGCTGATCTTCTTCGGTCCGGCGGTCGCTTCCTGGATGTTGCACGGAAAGGTTGAAGTCGGGACGGGACTCATGGCTGCCTTCGCGGCCCTGCTGCTGGTCCAGTCCGCTTCCTATCCGGCCAGCATGTGGCTGACCGACGCCGCCGGTCTGAAGTACCAAGCGCAGAGAGCCGGAGTGATGGCGTTGGTGAATCTAGCCCTCTCGATCGTCCTGGCGCGTCATCTCGGTGCGAGCGGACCCGTCATCGGATCGGTCGTCGCCGTCATGACCTGTCTCTTCCTCCCCAACCTCCGGAGGTCCATGTCCCATGCTTGACACGAAGATGTCCTCCCGGACAAGCACGGGGAAAAGCCGCATCATTGTGCGAGAGCTGCCTGTCAGGCAGCCGCAGCCGGCGCGCTCGTCGCGGGGACAGGGCGGCCGTGTGGTTGTGACTGCGGCTGTCGGCCTGGGCAATGCATGGGGACCTTATACGCAGTCGGGTCTCACCATCGGACACGTTGTCGTACTGATGATCACGCCTGTGGTCCTCGCCACTGCATGGCGTTGGAAGATGGCGCGTTGGAACCTTCTCCTCTTGCTTGTGTGGCTGCTCGGGGCCGCCCTGACCGAAGTTGTGGCGGACGACTCGATTCATGACACGGCCCTGGTCCTGTCCCGTCCGCTTGCCGTTCTTATGAGTTTCTGCGGTGGGATGTGGGCCCTCCAGGGTCGGCCGGCTGTTGTTCGCGTGTACGTCGTGTCATTCGTTGCGGGACTGACATGCAATATCGCGATTTTCTTCCGGAGTAATCCGACTATCGACGCATGGAAGTACGGATACGGGCCGGTTGTCAGCCTGGCGGCTATCCTTATCGCATTCGCGCTACTTTCCCGGCGGATGCATGTCAGTGCAGCCGTCGTGGTGATCGTGGTGGCCCTTGTCAGCCTCCTTTTGGGGTTCCGCTCGGAGTTTATGATCGTTTGCTCGGCGGGTGCCGTGGCAGTGCTCGCCGGGCGTCGTGAAGCAAGGCTCAGTTGGAAAAGAGCCTTCTTCATCCCGGTCGGCTTGATCCTGTTTGCCAGCACCGTCCCGACCCTTTATGGCTACCTGGCCTCCGAGGGAGCTCTAGGGGCGGAGCAGCAGTACAGATGGGAGGGCCAGAGCGAGGTGGAGGGCGGGGTACTGGTGGGGGCCCGTCCGGAAATCCTGGCGTCCTATGTAATCATCAAGGAGTCCCCGTTCATCGGCAGGGGACTGACACCTCAGGTGAGCCGCGAGACCCGGAGTGATTTTCTGGGGAAACTGCGGGCCGGCGATGTCGATTTCAACGAGCGTCGAGAGAACTACTATTTCGGCAGAGGGCTTTTCCTCCACTCGATTCTGTTCCAACTCTGGGCGGAGAACGGCATCGCGGTGCTTCCTGGAGTTCTGCTTCCCGTGCTGCTTGTTCTGCTGTCCCTCGTTATTGCGATCAAAAATGGATCCGGGCCGTATGCTCTGCTCTTCGCATTCCTTTTTGCGCAACTGGGCTGGGACCTCGTTTTCTCTCCATGGATGAGGCTCGAGGGTCTCTATCTCGGCACCGCTGCGGCGGCCGCCCTGATTTTTCGTGGGACTTCTGGTCGGGCCCGCGAATCCCGTATGCCGTGACAAGCCAGGAGGCCAAGATGATGCGCGTCGGAATGGTGGTACCCACGCTCGGCGATCGTCCCGAACTGCTGATGGAGTGTCTGAATTCGCTGACCGAGCAGGCATATAGCAGGCTTCGCCTGGTTGTCGTGTCATCTCCCGCTGCGCTGACTGCGGTGGGGCAAACCACTTCTCCCCGCACCACTGTGCTCCCGCAGAGCGGCTCCGGCATTGTGGATGCAGTCATGACGGGCTGGAAATACTTCGGTGACGGTGTGGACGTCATGGGTTGGCTGGGCGACGACGATCGGCTGACCCCGGGGTCGATCACCCAGGCGCTACGTGCCCTTGAGAGCCGACCCGACTCCGCGATGTCATACGGTCAGGTGCGCTACATCGATGGCGATGGAAAAGCCTTCAAAATCATGCGCCCTGGACGGGTGGGTCCACTGATGTTGCGCTTGGGGTACAACATGGTGTATCAGCCCGGTTGCCTTTACCGACGTACCGCGGTGGAGGCAATCGGAGGACTTGACAACAACTTTCGTCTTGCCTTCGATGTCGATTTCCATCGGAGGCTCGCGGCCTTCGGAGGGCTGCGCTATGTCGCCTCGGTCCTCGGTGAAATCCGCTATCACCCCGGCTCATTGACGGTCCGTAGGCACTCCGAGTCACAGCGCGAAGCCGAACTCGCGCTCAGTCGGCAGATGCCGGACTGGCTACGCCGGACGAGACCGGTCTGGCGGCCGGCAACCGACGTTCTCCACCGCGCGGCGGCGAAGGTCGCGGGTCGGTCAGCCCGGTAGCGCCATTTTCAGGGGCAGCGTCCATCCATCTCGAGCATGTGCACGACACCATCCGCGAAACTGGTGCTGAACCGCTCCAAGGTGTAAAAGCCGGCGTCGGCCTCGCATCCCTTCTTCAGACGTGCCAACAGGGTGGGATCGCAGAGTGCATCCGCTACCGTCTGGGCGAAGGATTCCACGTCGTCCGGTGCGATCAGACAGTTTCGCCTGTTTTCCAGATACTCGAACTCCGGACCGTGGCCGGGCTGAGGAACGGTCACTACGGGAGTCTGCAAAGCGAATGAGACGACCGCGCACAGTCCTACGGCTCCCGGTGCCAGCATCAGATCAGCTGCCTGCCCGAGCAGCGCCCGTTTCCCGTCATCGAACACGTTGCCCAGGTACACTGTTTCTGCCCCCCGAGCATCGGCCTGCTCAACCAGGTGTCGCTCTGTGCCGTCGCCCGCCACCAACAGTCGAAATCCCGGCAGTCGCCGGGCGACCGAGGCCGCCGCCGCGAGAAGAAAACCAGTGCGTTTGATCGTGTCGAGCCCACCGAGATAAACAGCAGTACGGCCGGGGACGAGGCGATGGCGTTCCCGGAACGCTTGCAGGCGATCTTCCGCGACCCTTGTCCGTGCTTCCCTCAGCGCCGAGGTGTCGATGGAGTGATACACCATCGTGATGCGCTCGGCCGGGAACCCCTGGGATACTTCGTGATCCGCTCCTGCCTGGGTAAATGCAAAAAACCAGTCGGCACGGCGGGTGAGTGCGCCCGTCGCGACCTTCCGGGCCCAGCCTGCGGTTCTCAGGTGTGTGTAGGTGTGCCCCCATAGAGCAATGGCCGGCGTGCGTCGGGGATTAAGTAGCGTCGCATAGAGCTCCACATTGTGGAGCGCCTGTTCCAGTACCAATGCGTCACAATTCCTCGCCAGCTCACCGAGATCGCGGTGGACCAAAGTTCGGGAGCCGATTCGGAATGTCCGCTGTCGCAAGTGAACGGCGGTTTCCAGGGATGCGGTGTCGGCGCGTACTGCTTGATCGCCGTGGGCATCCCCATGGGCCACCACGAGTTCTACTCCGCGATCTGAGAGATCCATGGCAAGGCGCTGAAAGAATGCGGTGCGGTATTGTGAAATGTACGGCTGCACAATGGCGATTCGGCGACGAGGCATTTCTCTCTCCAGGTAAGGCTAGGCACTACCGGACCGATCATTATTTGTGATTTCTGCATCATCGGTGCCGTGGTCCGTGGTGTGTCATTCCTCAACGTTCCGAGGAATCAAGGATACTCTCCTGATAAAGAGTGGGTGGGTTAAGAGGAGAGGTGTCATGTCGAAGTCTGGGTTCTTTTCCCAGCAGCTTGTCAGCGCGCCGGTGTGGGGGGATCGGGATGCTCTGCTGCTGAACCTCTGTGCTGGACGTCGCGTCCTCCACGTCGGCTGCGCGGATTCCCCTTTGACCGCCGAGAGGCTGGAGAAAGGATCACTTCTGCACGCCAAGCTCTTGCGGGCGGCATCTGAAGTGCATGGTGTGGACGTCGACCTTGCCGGCGTAGAGCTCCTGCGCGACCGCCTGGGGGGTGAATACTCGGTGGCCGATGTCGCAGATCCGAAGGACAGAGGCGACCTGGTGAAATTCAGGCCTGAAATCGTACTGGCCGGTGATGTCATCGAACACGTGCGGGACGCCGCCTCGTTCCTGCGCGGCATTGTGACCCTGATGCGGGAAGCGGGCGACGGTGTCGAGCTGATCCTCTCGACTCCCAACGGCTTGGCCGCCAAGAATATGATCAACACGTTGGCGGGGCTGGAGATCATCCATCCGGACCATGTCTATGTCTTCACGCCTGCGTCGCTGGCGCGCCTGGTCTCTGACTGCGGGCTGCGCCCGAAACAGTGGTTCTTCTATCACGTCGACTCCGGCAATAGCCCCAGGGCTCGCTCCTACGACGCTGTTTCCCGCATCGCGGCCCACCTGCGGCCGGCCTTTTCCGAGGGGCAGGTTCTGGTCTGCCAGTCCATCCCCGAAGGGGCCTGAGGGGTACGCACCTCCGGAAAGGAATTCTCCTGGTGTTCTCCAGTGTCTGCGTCGTCGGCCTCGGCTACATCGGCCTGCCCACCGCCGCCGCGCTCGCCACGAACGGGATCGACGTCGTCGGTGTCGACGTCAACCCGGCCACCGTCGAACTCATCAACAGTGGTCGCGCCCCCTTCGTCGAACCGGATCTGGCGGTGGCCGTCAGCGGCGCCGTAGCCATGGGACGGCTGCGCGCCGCGGCCGCACCCGAGCCCGCGGACGCCTTCGTCATCGCCGTACCCACCCCGCTGGAGGAGGACCGCACGGCGGACCTGTCGTACGTGCGCAGCGCCGCGGCGTCGGTGGCGGCGGTCCTCAAAGCGGGTGACCTCGTCATCCTCGAGTCCACCTCGCCCCCCGGCACCACCGTGGAGCTGTCCCGGTTGCTGGGCAAGCACCGCCCCGACCTGACGTTCCCCCACGAGGGCGGCGACGCGCCCGACGTGCGGGTCGCGCACTGCCCCGAACGCGTCCTGCCGGGGCGGACCATGATCGAGATCGTGACGAACGACCGGGTGATCGGGGGCGTGGGAGAAGGCTGCGCCGACCGGGCACGGACTCTCTACGAGGTGTTCGCCAAGGGGGAGTGCCTGCTCACCGACGCGACGACGGCGGAGATGGCCAAGCTCAGCGAGAACGCCTTCCGTGATGTCAACATCGCCTTCGCCAACGAGCTGTCCATGGTCTGTGACCATCTCGGCATCGACGCCGGCGACGTCATCGCCCTGGCCAACCGCCACCCCCGGGTCGACATCCTGAGGCCGGGGCCGGGCGTCGGTGGCCACTGCATCGCCGTGGACCCCTGGTTCATCGTCGGCTCCGCGCCCCGGCAGTCGAGGCTCATCCGGCTCGCCCGCGAGGTCAACGACAATCGGCCCGACTACGTGCTCGGCGAGGTGGTCCGGACAGCCGAGAGGTTCAAGGACCCCGTGATCGCGTGTCTCGGACTGGCCTTCAAGGCGAACATCGACGACCTGAGGGAGAGTCCCGCCCTGCACATCGTCACGCAACTGGCCGAGCGACAGGTCGGCCGGCTGCTGATCGCGGAGCCCCACATCAGGGAACTGCCGCCGTCACTGGCACAAAGGGGCGGGGCCGAACTCGTCGACATCACCACCGCCGTGCGGGACGCGGACGTCGTCGTGCTGCTCGTGGACCACGACGCCTTCCGCGTAGTCAAGCGGACCGCGCTGCGCGGCAAGGCCGTGTTCGACACCCGCGGCCTCTGGCGCTGACGCGCAGCCGCCCGCGGAGTCCGGCACGCGGCCGAACTCCGCGGGGCGCTCGCACAGTCCCATCCAGTGCCCGATCGCCCGTACGGTACGGTCCGCGGCCCGCCCGTCGCCGTACGGGTTGACGGCCCGCGCCATCGAGGCGTAGGCCTCCCGGTCGTGCAGCAGCACGCGCACCTGCTTCACGATGTGTTCGCGGTCGGTTCCCACCAGGCGGCTCGTGCCGGCCTTGACGGCCTCCGGGCGCTCCGTGGTGTCCCGCATGACCAGCACCGGCTTGCCCAGGCCCGGCCCCTCCTCCTGGATGCCGCCGCTGTCGGTCAGGATCAGGTGGGACCGATCCATCAGCCGGGCGAAGGCGCCGTACGCGAGCGGTTCCGTCAGTCGTACGTTTCCGATGCCCTCCACATGGGGCAGGATCGCCGCCCGCACCACCGGATTCGGGTGCAGCGGGAAAACGATGAGCAAGTCGGGCTCGGTACGGGCCAGATCGGCGAGGGCACCGCCGATGGACTCCATTCCGCTCCCCCACGACTCACGGCGATGGGCCGTCACCAGCAGGACCCGGCGGGTGGTGTCGTCGAGGTCGGCCAGTGCCGGGTCCCCGTAGTGCGCCTTCTGCCCGACCGCCCAGTGCAGGGCGTCGACGACCGTGTTCCCGGTGACCACGACGGACGACGGGGCGACGCCGTCCCGGAGCAGGTTGTCCCGGGCGTGCCAGGTGGGTGCCAGATGGAGAGACGCCAACTGGGTTGCCAGCCGGCGGTTGATCTCCTCGGGGAAGGGGGAGTACCGGTCGTCGGTGCGCAGTCCCGCCTCCAGGTGGACCACCGGGACCTGGTTGTAGAAGGCGGCGAGAGCGCCGGCGAACGCGGTCGTCGTGTCCCCCTGGACCAGCACCGCGTCCGGGCGCTCGCGCCGCAGCAGGGGGCACACCCCGTCGAGGACGCGCATGGTGATGTCGGTGAGGGACTGACGCTCGCTGAGGATGTTCAGGTCGTGGTCGGCGCGGATGCCGAACAAGGCGTGCACCTGGTCGAGCAGGCCGCGGTGCTGGGCGGTCACCGCCACCGTCGACCGGAACATCCGGGACCGGTTGAGTGCCTCGACGACGGGGGCCATTTTGATGGCCTCCGGTCTTGTTCCGTAGACGACCATCAGTCGATTCACTCGAAGTCTCCTTCTGAGCGGCGCCGGACCGCACCCGAGGCGGGCCGCACCGGTGGCCGAGTTCCCGGAGCGGAATATGCGCTCTTCGGCCACCAGCGAACCGGTATTTCGGTACATTTCCTGCTATACCGGACGCGTGTTCACCCATGTGCATGGAGATGTTCGTCCATCTGGTCCGCTCCGCAGGAGAGGCGCACGTCCCGGTGCATCGCCCTCCCTACAGTGCGCCGTGACCCGCGCTTCCCTTCAGTGAAGGCAGGAAATGAAAACAGTCCTTCTGTCCCCGCGTACCGGTGCCGTCACGCTGGGAGAAATTCCCGCCCCCGAAGCAGCCGCCGGGACGGTGTTGATCCGCAACGAATGGTCGCTCATCAGCGCGGGCACGGAACGGGCCACCGTCTCGACCGGCGCGCAGAGCCTGATCGGCAAGGCGCGGCAGCGGCCCGAGCAGGTGGCGCAGGTGATCGACAGCGTGAAGCGGTCGGGATTCGCTGACACCTACCGGACGGTCCAGGACCGGCTGGACCGCCCAGTGCAGCTCGGATACTCCTGCGCGGGCACGGTCCTGCGGACGGGTGAGGGCGTCGACGACATCCGCCCGGGCATGCGGGTCGCTGCCGCCGGGGCCCGCTACGCCTCACACGCGGAGATCGTCGCCGTACCCCGCAACCTGGTGGTTCCCGTGCCGGAGGACGTGGACACCCAGTGGGCGGCCTTCGCCACGGTCGGCGCCATTGCACTGCAGGGCATCCACCAGGCCGAGGCGGTCCCGGGCTCACGGATCGCCGTCATCGGCCTCGGCCTGCTCGGCCAGGTCACGCTCCAACTGCTGCGCGCCTATGGGTACGACGGGGTGGGCATCGACCCCGACCCGGCCATGGTGGCACTCGCCGACTCGGCGGGGCTCGCGGCCTTCGCGCGGGAGACGGACTGTCTGCCCGACGTCGTATCCCGGCGCTGGGCGGGTGCCGGCGCGGACGCGGTGCTCATCACCGCCGCCACCGCCAGTTCCGACCCCGTCGAGGTCGCAGGCCACCTTGCCCGTGACCGCGCCACCGTGGTGGTCGTCGGCGACGTGGGCGTCGTACCGCCACGTTCGTCGTACTACCACAAGGAACTGTCGATCCGTTATGCGCGGTCCTACGGCCCGGGGCGGTACGACCACCGCTTCGAAGAGCGCGGCCACCCATACCCGGAGGGCTACGTCCCGTGGACGGAACGGCGCAACCTCGCCGAGGTGCTCCGGCTCCTGGCGACGGGGGCGCTGGACCTCGCCCAGCTCAAGCCGCGGGTCTTCCCCGTAGGGGAGGCGGCCGAGGCCTACGAGACGCTGAAGCCGTCGTCCGGCGGACGCAGCGTCGCCCTGCTCCTGCGCTACCCCGGGTCCGCGCAGCTCCCGCCCCAGCCGGCCTCGCCGGCAGGCTCCCGCACGTGGGCCGCGCCCCGGGGCACGCTGCGCGTCGCGGCGATCGGCGCGGGCAACTTCGCGACGAGAACGCTCTTCCCCGAGCTGAAACGGGAGCCCTGCGTCGCGTTCTCATGGGTCGCCAGCGGACGGGGGCTGTCCGCCGCGCACCAGGGTCGGCGGTGGGGTTTCCGTACCGTCGCGGAGAGCGCCGAGGCAGGCCTCGCCTCGGGCGACGCGGACTGCGTGATGGTCCTCAGCCGCCATGACAGCCACGGCCGCTACGCGGCGCAGGTGCTGCGCGGCGGCGCCGCCCTGTACTGCGAGAAGCCCCTGGGCCTCACGGAGGCCGAACTGGAGGACGTGGCCGACGCGTGGCTGACCTCCGGCGCCCCGGCGATGGCCGGGTTCAACCGGCGGTTCGCCCCAGCAATGCGGGATCTGCGCGCCGCGCTTCCGGCGGGAGCACCTCTCCAGATCGTCTACCGGATCTTCGCGGGCCGGCTTCCGGCCGAGCACTGGTACTTCGACCCTCGGCAGGGTGGTCGGCTGCTCGGCGAAATGTGTCATTTCATCGATGCCGCAGGCTTCCTGGTCTCCGGTAGGCCGGTCGCGGTGCAGGCCGTCGGCGTGGACGCGACGGACCCGGCCGTTGCGCAGAGCGTCACCCTCCAGCTCACGTACGACGACGGCTCAGCCGCGTCCATCGTGTACGGGGGGCTGACACCGCCCGGTGCCCCCAAGGAACTCCTGGAAGTGGCCACCGACGGTATGGCGGCCAGGATCGAGGACTTCGGCTCGCTTGCCGTGTGGAAAGGTGGCAGGGCGGCCACGACGAAGTACCGTGGCTCGCCGAAGGGGCACGCGGCCGAGATGCGAGCCCTCGTGCGCCTGGTCCGCAACGATCCCCTGGACAAGGAGACCACTGCCACCGCCGACTTCGCATCGGCGCTGCGGAGTTCCCTCGTCGCGTCCCGTGCGGCCCGCTCGCTCACGGAGGACCGCGTCATGGAGGTCGCCCCCGCCACACCGGCCCTGGCCAGGGCACTGGAGTGGCCGACACCCCCTTCCGCCCCAGCAGCCGCGGTACCGAAACCAGGCGGGCAGGCGGATGGTGGTTCCCCTGCGGCCACGGCGGCGATCTGATGTGTGGCTTCGTCGTCCTGCTGAACAGGAGCGCCCCGCACCGGCCGTCGTCCCACCCGGACCTGTGCGCGGCACTCGCGCACCGCGGCCCCGACGCGAGCGGGCACCTGGATCTCGACGGGGGGAACTGGCATGCGGAGTTGCACTTCCGCCGCCTGGCCATCGTGGACCTGGACCCCAGGAGCGACCAGCCCTTCGGTTCCCCGGAGCGGGGAGTGCTGGTCTACAACGGCGAGATCTACAACGCTCCGCACCTGCGCGAGGTGCTGCGGAAGCGGCACGTGAGGTTCACGACCGCGGGCGACACCGAAGTCCTCTACGAACTGCTGCTGCAGCCGGACGCACCGCGGCTGCTCGACCAGATGGACGGCATGTTCGCCTTCGCCCTCCTCCTGCCCGACGGCGAACTGCGCTACGGGCGTGACCGACTGGGCATCAAACCGCTGTACGAGGCGGTGGACACCATGGGCCGAACAGTCGCGCTCGCCAGTGAGATCGAACCACTGCGGGCCGCCGGACTGGCCGGCGACGCCGACCCGGTCGCGGTGGCGCAGGGAGCCATGTTCCTGTGGACGCCGCCGCCGCGGACCGGCTGGCAGCGAGTGCGGGCCGTGCCGATCGGGACGGTGCTGTCGCGGCGGGCTACGGGATGTGACCCGGCGTCACCGTGGTGGCGAGCTGGTGCCGCTACGCCCCCAGAGGACATCGGTACCGCCGTCCGCGAGTCGGTCGCCCGGCAGGTGCGTGCGGACGTGACGGTGGGACTGTTGCTGAGCGGAGGGCTGGACAGCAGCTGGCTGGGCGTGGAGATGATCAGGGACGGCTTCGCCGGACCCGCACTCGCCGCCCGGCCGCGGAACGCGGCGGCCACCACGGAGCCGTTCGAGGACGACGCCCCCTACGCCGCACGGGTGGCCCGGCGCCTGGGTCTGCCCCTGACGTGGGTCGACCTGGACGTCGACGTACTGCGCCTGATCCCGGAGCTGGTCACCACCATGGAGGTCCCCTTCGGCGACCCGGCCGCCGTCACCCTCATGCAGCTCTCTCGCGCCGCAAGCGATGAGGCCACCGTGCTGCTGTCGGGGCTCGGGGTCGAGGAGTTGTTCCTCGGTTACGAGCGGTACCAGGCCGTGCTGCTGCTGCAACGGCTCCCCGCGTGGGCGCGGCCCGCCCTCGGCGCCACCACCGTCATCCCCGGCCCCCGGCGCTACCGGGGCCGCGCGGACAAGTTCGGGCGACTGCTCCAACTCGGCCCCCGCGACTGGTCGTGGGCGACGCAGGCGTACTACTCCGGGCGGGAGTGGGCAGCGCTGTCGCCGCTCGTCGGTCTGGACGCGGTCACCGGGCGGCATCGCGCCGTGGCGGGCGCCGTGCTCGACGCGGGCGGGACCGCCCTCGCGGCGCTGGCGGAGTGCGACAGGCGGCTGTTCCTGCCGGGGCTGAACCTGCTCTACGGCGACCGTGCGTCGATGCGTGCGAGCGTGGAACTGAGGGTGCCGTTCCTGGGAGAACCGGTGGTTGCTGCCGCCCTCGGCACCGTCGCAGAGGAACAACTGCGGCTGGGCGACGGCAAGGCGCTCTTCCGCGCCGCCGCGGTGGCGGCGGGTGTACCGGAGTTCGTCGCCCGACGCCCCAAGACGGGGTTCGGGGCGCCGGTACGGTCGCTGCTGCGCGAGCACGGCGGCCGTCTGTGGACCGAGGTCCGGCGCTCCCCGCTGTTCGACGACGTCTTCGACCGGCGGACCGCCGACCGTCTCGTCGCCGAACACGTGCAGGGCAGGCGTGACCGGGGGCTTGCGGTGTTCGGGCTGTTCTGCGCGGCCGTTTGGTGGGAGCGGAACGCGGTGGGAGGGCCGGGGCGGACCGCAGACGTCCTGTCGGGCTACGAGACGGCTCCTGTCCGCTGACTGCTCGGGTCGGAGTGTGGTGGTCTTGGCACTTCTTCCTGACCGCCCGGCAGCACGGCGTGCAGGGCGGTCAGCGCGTCCAGAAGGGGAGCGGCGCTCCACCGGGGCGACTCCCACAGAGCCCTGTTCCTTTGGGAGCCCTTGGCCCACGGGTCGGTGCCCAGGCCGGGGTAGCGGCCCACGACGGCCGTCAGCACGGCGCGGGCGAAGTCGGGCGGGACGAAGCCGCGCTCGGCCGCCCAGGCCGCCATCCGCACCGCCGTGGCGTCGTTGTTCGGGTCCCGTCTGGTCCGACTGCCCGCGAAATAGCGGGGAAGAGGGCCGTCGAACAGGTTCCGTAGGTAGTGGTCCACCCCCCGTTCGAGAGGGACCCGCACATCCAGGCCGAGCAGCGTAGCGGTCCGTTCAAGGCGAAGCAGTACGTATCCGGTGTGGAAGCCGTCCACCCAGTCCAGTCGCGGACCCCGTCCGTACGGCCACGAGCCGTCGGGGCGCTGACCGTCCAGACTCACCTCGACGGCTCCGCGGGCCCCATCGGCCAGCCGGTCCGCAAGTTCCCCGGGCAGGACACCGGTGAGGGCCAGGCGGGCGGCGAGTGCGGCACCCATGAGGTTGGCGTTGTGGACGAGGGCGCCGCTGGTCGGTGTGTAGGTGAAGAACTCGCCGTTGTGCAGGTGCGTCAGCAGTCCACGGGCGAGCGACCGCACGGCCTCGTCGCCCAGCGTTCCGGTGTCGAGACAGCCATCCGCGCAGAAGGTCGTGGCCACCAGGTTCGGGACGGAGGCGGGGTAGTAGGCCCAACGGGTCTGCACGTCGAACTCGTAGCGCCACAGCCCGGCGTAGCGCCCGGACATCTGCTCGGTGGCCGTCCATCGGCCCAGACGGAGGGCGCGCTCCCGCCACACGGGGGACGCGGAGAGCCGTGCGCAGGCGCCGGCCGCGGTTCCGGCGGCCGTGGCGGTGCGCAGGGGGCGAATGCCCAGGACCGGTCGCAGGTCGATCCCGCTGCGTTTGACGGTCTGCAGGAGCGCCTGCCGCAGCACGCGGTGCGCGGCCAGCCGTCCCAGCGGGCCGGTCAGCCCGTCGTACGGGTCGGGCCCCGCCCAGCCACGGGCGTCGGCCCACCGGAAGAGCCTGTCCGCCAGGGCGAGCACGTCTGTGGCTCCGGCGCATGGTCGGCGAAGGCTGTCCCCCGCAGTGCGGTGGTTCGCTCCGGAGCCTTCCCAGGACGAATGGTCGGTAGGGATTCTCGACGGCATGGGCCCTCCCGGGAGGATCGCCGGTGCTGGTGGGTGTCGCCGGTGGTGGCCGGCAGGGGAACGGGTCGGCACGGCCCCGGACCGGTCCACATCGGCGTCGGACTGGCCCGCAACGGGGTCGGCGGCTGCTCAGTAGGCCCCGGTACCCGCGACGACGGCGCGCACCGTGCGGACGAGGATGCCGAGGTCGACGGACGGGGACCAGTTGTCGACATACCTGAGGTCCAGGGCGATCGTCTCGTCCCAGGACAGGTCGGAGCGGCCGCTGACCTGCCACAGCCCGGTGAGCCCCGGTTTGACGGTCAGCCTGCGCAGTCCCACTTCGTCGTAACCGGAGACCTCGTCGGGCAGCGGCGGCCGCGGACCGACCAGGGACATGTGTCCCCGCACCACGTTGAAGAGCTGGGGCAGTTCGTCCAGGGAGTAGCGACGCAGCACCCGGCCGACACGGGTGATCCGCGGATCGCGGCGGATCTTGAACATCCGGCCGTCCTGCTCGTTGCTTCCGGCCAGCTGTTGCCTCAACCGCTCCGCGTTGGCGACCATGGTGCGGAACTTCGCCATGGTGAACGGCACTCCGCCACGGCCGATGCGGGTCTGCCGATGCACGACGGGGCCCGGGGAGTCCAGCCGCACGGCGAGGGCCACCGCCGCGAGGACGGGGGCGAGCAGCAGGATCAGCAGTGCCGCGCCCAACCGGTCCGTCACCGACTTGAGCAGCGGCGCAAGCCCACGGCGCAAGGGCGGGGCCACGTTCAGCATGGTGAGCCCGGCCACGGAGGAGACTCCGACCCGGCGCTTGGCCACGTCGGTCAGTCCCGGCACGACCACGAGCGGGCATTCGTCGGCGTGCAGCGCCCACGACAGCCGTCGCAGACGCGTTCCCGTCATGAGCGGTCCTGGTGCGACGAGTACCGTCTCGACGTCGAGTCGGCGGACCGCATCGAGCACCGCAGTGGAGTCGGCCGACATGCTCGGTGGCTCGTGTCGTTCGAGGCGGGCGGCGACGGGGGCCAGTGCCTGTGGATCCTCGTCGCCGATCGGGCACACGCCGACAACGACGAACTCGTGGTCGGTCCGCTGCGCGAGATGGCCCACCAGACCGTCCACGGCTTCGGCCTCCCCGATCACCAGACTCCGGCGGACGGTCCGTCCGTCGCGGCGTCGGCCGATCAAATGACGGCGGATCAGTACGTGCCCGATGGTGCTCGTCGGGGCGCAGGGCAGCAGCGCGGCCAGTGTGAGAAGGAAGGGGGACTTTTCGGCGGTCGCCGCCCACGCCACCGCGAGCAGTCCGATCATGATCCGCCAGTCCTTCAGCGCGGAGCCGATGTCGTCGCCCTCACCGAGATGGCGTTCGGCGTAGCGGTTGCGCGAACCGCGTACGAGCAGCCAGGCCATGGCCGCCACCGTCGCGTACGCCATGGCGTTCGCGCCCTCGATCAGTGCGAAGACCAGGTACACCGGCACCGCGGCCGCCGCCGCGTCGCCGAGGACGGCGGCGGCCGGGTACCAGATGGGTTTGCCGGTGCGGCGACCGGCCGATGGCTGCTTGCGGATGACCTGTGTCGGCGCAGACTCGATCATGGGTGCCTGGGGCATTGTCTCCCCGAACAGCCACATTCGCCCTCCAAAGGGTATCAAACCAGGACTAATCGAGTGTGTATGACCATCTATGGTGAAATGGGGCAGGACGTTGAGGCGGGCGAGAATCTCACCCGATGGGCAGAGCTTCATGCCTCCTGCCCATGCCGTCCGCTTCCGTCTGCGGGCGACCGATACAAACGGACCAAGAGCCGAGGTCGCGTCCCGTGATGCGACCCCTCGGCGGCGCGCGAACGCCGGCTACCGCATGGACTCCCGCTCGGGTTCGCTCTCCGTCTCCAACGGTTCGACCGGGATCTTGACGGAGTCGAGGAGCACCTGGGCGACGTCGACGCCCTCGCTGGCTCGGTGGACTTGCCGCCCGCGGCGGAACCGAAATCGGCAGTCACCGCTGCACCTCGGGCGTGCGATGCGGTTCGGTTCCTTCGATGTACTGGCCCATCCGAGATCACCCACCCACGCCGCCGCACCGTGGTGGCCCAAGCGGTGACCTGCGTCGCTGTGCTGCTGCGGCCGCCCGTCCGTCAGGCCGGCACGAACACCACACGGAACATTTTGGGCCAGCAACTTCCCGGTGATCAGGAACTGATGCGTTCGGGGGACGGCCGCGATGCCGTTCAGCGTGGATCCCGGGACGAGCTCGTCGCCGCGCAGCAGGCCCGACGCGTCGACGGTCGCCGTCACTGCTCCGGTGACGGGATCGATGCGCACGATCCGCTCGGTGAAGAGCACGTTGGCGTACACCGCGTCGCCGACGCACTCCAGCTCGTTGAGGTCGTTGACCGGGCGGCCTCCGTCGGTGACGGCGACCCCGCCCGTCGTCGCGAGCGTCCGTGGGTCACGGGACGTCAGGCGCGCCGAGCCGTCGCTCGTCACCAGCCGGTGGGACGCCCGCTGGAGGCAGGCGCCCCAGCCGTCGTCGGGGTACGGGACATGGCGCAGTTCCGCGAGCATCCTGGCGTCGCGCTCGACGGCGATCCGGTCCCGCCAGGTGAGCTGCCACAGGGATCGGCCGAGCAGGGCGATCCCCTCGCCGAAGACGGGTGCGGGCAACGCGGCGCGGACCGTGGGCGGTTTGCCCGGGGGCCCGGCCCGTACGGAGGACACGCCGGACAGCCCTGTGCTCTCGTAGAGCGTGCCGCCGGCCATCTCCAGGCCCTCGGTGAACGCCTTCGGGTCGTGCGGCAGGACCTGGAGGACCTTGACCCGCAGACGCTCGACCCGGCGCGCGGCGAGCGGCCGTTCGTCGGCGGCCCCACGTGCGGCCGCACACCATCCGAAGGCAAGCGCACCCGAGATCACCAGCGCCCCCTTCCGCCGCAGACGCTCACGCACCGCACGTCCCCTTCGCCCTCAGCGTGGTCCGCAACGGTGTCACCAGGGGCTGCTGCAGCAGGGTGGGGGTGCCGTTCGCGTGCGGTTCCAGAAGGTGCAGCACCAGCGTGCGGCTGGAGCCCGCGGGCAGCTCCAGGTCCAGCGTGTACACGGGGTGGCCGCGTTCCTCGCCGGACGCGGGCAGCGCCGTACGGCCGTCCAGAGTGGCGCCGGTGAGGGTGGCCCCGGTCCCGGCGTAGTACGACACCAGCAGCCGGTTGTCACCCGGCCGGGTGGGGTAGCGCGGGCGGTCCTCCCGCAGCGTGACGTAACCGGGCAGGCCGGAGGCCGGGGCCCGGTTGGTCAGGGTCACGGTCACGGTGACGGGGCGGTCGCCGCCGGTGCAGCCGCCCGCTTCCCAGACCAGGCGCCGGTCGAGGTAGTAGTCCAGCTTGGAGCCCGCCGCGTTGTTCACCACGAGCCCCGCGAAGGGGCCGGGGGAGTCCGGGAGCGTGCCCGAGTAGGGGCGCGACTCCAGGAGGCGCTGCTCTTGCGCGTGGGCGCTCCACACCTTCAGCCGTCCCTCCCGCTGGGCGTCGTTCACAGCGACGAGCAGCGCGGGCAGGCGGCGTGTGTCGTCGGCAGCCGCGAGCAGGGGCCCGGCGGCGGCGCGGGCCGCGTCGACGAAGAACGCCTTGCGCCGGGCGACGTCGTCGTACATCGCGTAGCTGGCCCGTTCGGTGAGGTCCACGACGTTGTCGGCGGTGAGCTGGGTGCCGTCGGCCATCCGGGCCGGGCCGGTGACCCGCAGGAAACGGCTCAGCGTCACGGGGTCGATGGCGATCGCGCCGTCCACGCGCTCGCCGGTGTGCTCGCGCCAGTACGCGGCCCAGATACGGGCCGCGTAGGGGAAGTGCGGGCTCATGTTGGAGTTGGGCCACGTACCGGTCGGATCGCTGCGCTGGTAGCGGGCGTCGAAGTCGGCTCCCAGGTCGATGTCCGCCTTCGCCGTGGCCATCTCGGTGTTGTTGCCGAACCGCTCGAAGGACAGATGGCCGCGCCGGGCCCGCAGCACGGCAAAGGCCCCCGGCAGGCCCCCGGTGCCGCGTGCCTCGGCGAGGTTCTGGAAGGCGAGGAAGTAACGCCGTTCCCCGTCTGCGCCGAGCATCGGCGGCAGGACACGAGCCGCCACGGACGCGTCGGTCATCACCGGGGCGAGGCGGTCGAGCTGCTGCGCGAGCCCGGCACGGGCCCGGTCGGCCGACGGCAGCCAGGTGGACCGGGGCAGCCCGTGCACGTCGGCCCGCACCTCGGCTGCTACGCGTGCGGCCCGGGCGACGTCCGGCGCGTGCTGCCGCAACGCCGTGAGGGCCTCGGACATCCCCCCGCCATGGCCGTCCGGCGTGGGCTGGGGCAACGCGCGCGCCAGCGGGGCCAACACCTCGCCGGCCAGGCGGTCCGCCGCGTAGGCGGCGCCGCGTACGGTCCTGACCGGCTCCCCGAGGAAGGGCAGGGCGGCGGCGGGGTACCAGGCCGGGCCGGTGGTGAGGCGGTGCGCCCGTGCGGAGTGGGCGGCGGCGGAACGCACCGCCTGTTCCCAGGATCTGGTGGCCGAGGGCGGCGCCCCGGCGGCGGAGCCGGGCGTCGACACGGGTGCCGTCGACTGCCGTAGCGCGTCGAGGTCCCGCTGGGCCGCCATCAGCTCTGAACGGGCGAGCAGTCCGGTGACACCGATCCAGGCGGCGCCGGCCAGCGGGAGCGCCGCGGCGGCCAGCAGGGCGTACCTGAGCACGCGACGGCGGCCCGGCGCCCGGTCACCGGAGCGGCGGGGGCGGCCGGGCACGGGGACGGCGTCCCGGTCAGGACCGGGACGCCGTGATACCGCCGTAGTCAGGTCCCGCTCCGTCATGAATTGCGGCGACGACGCACGGCCATCATCGCGCCGGTGCCCGCCGCGAGCAGCCCCGCTGCGGTGCCGCCCAGCGTCAGGGCCTTCTCGTTGCCGGTCTTCGCGAGGCTCGAGCGGTCCCGGTCGTGTCCGCCGTGTTCCTTGTCTCCCTTGTGGTCGCCGTCGTGGTCGCCCTTGTGGTCGCCCCGGTGGTCGCCCTTGTGGTCGTTGTCGTGGTCTCCCCTGTGGTCGCCCTTGTGGTCGCCCTTGTGGTCGCCGTCGTGGTCGCCGTCGTGGTGACCGTCTTTGCGCGTCACCGTGAATTCGGTGAATGCCTCCAGCCTGGGTTTTTTGCATTCCAGCTCGAAGACGTGCTTCCCGGGCTTGGTGCGCTTGGGGATCGTCACTCTGCCCTCGACGGTTCCGTCGTCGTCTGCCCTGAACTTGCCCAGGATGACCTCATGCGAGTGAAGCTCCGCGATGACCACCTGGTCGGGGCAGAGGCAAGTGCCTACGAATCCCAGGGTGCCTCCGGCGCGCACCTTGTCGGGGTGGACGGTGACCTGCGGGGGCTGCGGCGGGTACGCCGGGCATGGCGTCGGCGGGTGGGGATCCGCGTGGGCGGTCGACATCCCCACCAGTGGTGCGGCGACAAGTACGGCAGCTGATCCTGCCGCTGCCATAGCAGTTCGCCACCTGGGC
Organism: Streptomyces sp. NPDC031426; assembly: GCF_055581585.1. Classification (NCBI taxonomy): domain Bacteria; kingdom Bacillati; phylum Actinomycetota; class Actinomycetes; order Kitasatosporales; family Streptomycetaceae; genus Streptomyces; species Streptomyces sp. NPDC031426. The sequence continues at coordinate 11,896 of NZ_JBVIJE010000050.1, read as the reverse complement.
GATGCTGTCATCTTCTTCACTCTCCTCGACTTCGGTCCGGGCCGGGCTGCAGCGTCAGCCGTAATCAAGATCAGGAATACATCGAATATATGGGGAATACCGACACCAAATCGCCTGAAACCGCCCAGAAGCCACCGGATGGTGTAGCCGTCGCCCTCAATGGCGCGCGGCGTCACCCCGGCGAAGTGGCCGGGTGATGTACGACGCAAGGGTCGTTCGGCAGGCCGACATGAGGGTGGCTCCCCCGGTTGAGGCGTGCGAGTCCCTATCTTCAGCTGCACGCATAGGGAACGGAACATCCCATTTCGGGCCGTTCCCTCAGTCCTATGAGGGGTGCAGCTTGGATCTCCACGGATTCCTGAAGGCTCTTGCCAGACGATGGCCGACTGTCGTGGCCTGTCTGGTTCTCGCTGTCGGTGCGGCGGTCGCCATGACGAGTTTGAGCACTCCCGTCTACGAGGCCAGGGCGCAGCTCTTCGTCGCCACCCGCACCGCCGAGGACACCGCCCAGATGAACCAGGGGCAGAGCTTCTCGCAGGCCCGCGTGCAGTCGTACGCCGAAATCGTGACGACCCATCAGGTCACCGCTCCCGTGGTGAAGGAGCTGGGGCTGCACACCACACCGGAGAAACTGGCCTCCCAGATCAAGGCCGTTGCCCCGCTCAACACCGTGCTCATCAACATCACGGTCAGGGACACCATGCCCCAGCGTGCGGCGCGCATCGCCAACGCCGTCGCGGAACGGTTCAGTTCGGTCGTCGAGCGACTGGAGACGCCCAAGCAGGCTCCCTCGAAGCCGTCCAAGGGGAAGCGCACGGGCGACGACGGCGCGACGATTTCCCCCGTCTCCCTGGGGATCACGCAGGATGCCGTCGTCCCCACCGTTCCGGTCTCGCCGCGCCCGATGCTCAACCTGGCCGCGGGAGTTCTCGGCGGTCTGTTCCTCGGTGCCGGGCTCGTCGCCCTTCGCGAGACCCTCGACACCACGTTCAAGGCCAGCGACGCACTGGGCGAGTTCACCGCGCTGCCGGGCCTCGGCACCATCCCCTACGACAGGAACGCCCCCAAGCAGCCGCTCGTCAGCGCCGACGGCCACTCCAGGCGTGCCGAGGCGTTCCGCAAGCTGCGGACCAACCTCCAGTTCTCCCAGGTCGACGACCCGCCCCGGATCATCGTGGTGACGAGCTCGCTGCCCGGTGAGGGCAAGACCAACACCGCGGTGAACCTCGCGCTCTCGCTCGCCGAGGCGGGCGTCTCCACCTGCCTGGTGGACGCCGACCTGCGCCGTCCGTGTGTGGCCCCGACGTTCGGCCTGGTCCAGGACGCCGGTCTGACCACGGTGCTCATCGGGCACGCCCGCATCGAGGACGTGATGCAGCAGGTCGCCGGCGGGCTCTCGGTGCTCGCCGGCGGTGCCGTACCGCCGAACCCCACGGAGCTGCTCGCCTCGGCGCGCATGGAAGAGGTGCTGCGCGAGCTGGCGGACACCTACGAGGTCGTGATCGTCGACACCGCGCCGCTGCTGCCGGTCGCCGACACTCTCGGACTGGCGTCGCTCGCTCAGGGCACGTTGCTCGTCGTACGCGCCGCGAAGACCACCCGGGACCAGGTACGCACCGCCAGTGAATCACTGGAGCGCGTGGGCGTCCGCATCCTCGGCACGGTCTTCAGCATGGCTCCGGTCTCCACGGGTGGCCGTTACGGCCGTTACGGCCGTTACGGCCGTTACGGCGCCTACGGGCAGTACGGCGAACTGCCCGCTCCTCGTACGGCGGGCCGGCCGGAGGAGGCGGTCGCACCCGCGGCGACGCGACCAGCGGGCGAGAAATGACCCGCGTCCTGTTCGTCTGCACGGGCAACGTGCACCGCTCCGTCTTCGCCGAACGGCTGCTGGCTGCCAGGCTTCCGCCCGGCTCGCCCGTGCGGTCGGAGAGCGCCGGAACAGAGGCGTGGCACGGCTCCGGCATGGACGGCTCCACCAGGGAGGTGCTGGAGGAGCTGGGCGCCGACGGCTCCGGCTTCGTGTCGCGCCCGCTCACCGCGCGGCTCGTCGCCGGCGCCGCGCTGGTCCTCGGGCTGGCGTGCGAGCACCGGGAAGCGGCCGTGCGCCTCGCGCCGTCGGCGATGCGGCGCTGCTTCACGCTGAAGGAGTTCGTGCGTCTCGCCGCCGGGTCCTCCGGCGGCGAGACGGAGGAGCGGGTGGATGCGGGTTTCCGTGATGCCGTGGTGGCGGACGCGGCGGCCCGCAGAGGTGCCGTCCCCCCCGTCCCGCCGGCCGAGGACGACATCGCGGACCCTGAGGGAAGACCCCGGGAGGTGCTGTACGGGTGCGCCCGCGAGATCGACACGCTGGTGAGCAGGCTCGCCGGGCTGCTGGACGGCGACGGGGTGAGGCTCTGAATCCCTGTGATCACAAGGTGCCCGGTATCTGCACCAACGCGGTACGACGGCCGTCCACCGCTCACGCAGGGTGGCGCCGGCGGCCGGGAGCTCCCGGGCCCGCTCACCGACCTCCGCGCCGACACCGCTCCCAGGCCCCATGGGTGTTTTCGACCGCCGGTGATCCGGCGCTGGAGGACTCGGCGACGCAGAAACGCGCCGGTCCGCCCGAGCGCAGCACGGAGCCGGGGCAGAAGCCACTCGGTGCCCCGCACACCGCCGTACCGCATCGCCGCAAGGGAAGGGAATCGGCTCAGGACGAGGACCGGCCGGCGTCGCCGGGCCGTCGAGCGCACCAGGTCCTGGCCACCGGCCACCGCCGCCCGTCACCCCGCTACGAGCGCCCCCCACGACCACCTGGCGTTCCTCGGCCTCGCCGCTGACCTCTGCCGCCGCGTACACCTCCCGCGCGACCATGACGGTGCGAGGCCCGACACCTCGGTCACCCGGTCTGAGACCATAGGGGACGTGAATGAGATTCGGCGCGGCACGCTTCAGGAGCAGACCTTCTACGAGCAGGTCGGCGGGGAGGAGACCTTCCGCAGGCTGGTCCACCGTTTCTACGAGGGGGTCGCCGAGGACCCGTTCCTGCGGGCGATGTACCCGGAGGAGGACCTGGGACCGGCCGAGGAACGGCTGACCCTGTTCCTGATGCAGTACTGGGGCGGCCCCACCACCTACAGCGAGAACCGCGGCCACCCCCGGCTGCGCATGCGGCACGCCCCGTTCACGGTGGACCGGGCGGCGCACGACGCCTGGCTGCGGCACATGCGGGTGGCCGTCGACGAACTCGGGCTGTCCGAGGAGCACGAGACGACGCTGTGGAACTACCTGACGTACGCCGCCGCGTCGATGATCAACACCCCGGAGTGACGAACAGCCGCCGCTGAACGCCGGATTCCGGTCGCGTACGGCCGTATTCCGGTCACGATCTGGTATAGACCGGTCGACAACCGCTTACCCGGAGCCGGTCGGCTCTGTCAGCATCGCCCGGAGGTCTGGAGCTGACGGACACACAGGGGCCTGGTGATGCGGTTCGTCTTCGCACGCGCGCGTGCGCACCGGTTGCTGCTGAGTGCCGCGTTGCTCACCGTGGTGCTGACCACCGCGGTACTGGCGACTCTCACCGCGTACTCGGCGGCGATCGGCGACGCCGCGCTGCGTCATGTGCTGGCCGATCCTCAGGGCGCCGCCGACACCGCGCTGATCGTCAAGGCGGACGGGCCGCCGGACGGGCGGGCCGCCGACGCCGCCGTACGCGCGGGCGCCCGGCGGACCTTCGCCGGCCTGCCGGTGACATTCCGGACCCTGCGCCGCTCGGGCCCGTACGCGCTGCCCCGCTCGCTGCAGCCGCCCGCGGCCCGGTCCGGCGACCCGGACCTGACCTACCTCGCGGCACTGGACGGAACCCAGCTGCGGCTGGCCGCCGGCCGCCTTCCGCGCCGTGCCGAGGGCGCCGGCGGCACGGTCGAGGTGGCGCTGCCGCAGACCGCCGCCCGCGCGCTGCGGCTGGCACCCGGCGACCGGCTCACCCTGACCGACCGGCTGGGCGGCCCGGCGGTACGGGTGCGGATCACCGGGCTGTACCGCCCCGTCTCGGTGACGGCGCCGTACTGGCAGCTGGACGACCTGCTCGGCCGCGGCGTGAAGAAGGCCGGCTTCACGACGTACGGCCCGCTGCTCGCCGACTCCTCCGTCCTCACCGGCGGCCGGGTCAGCGCCGGGTCCACGGCGTGGCTCGCGTCGGCGGACTTCGGCCGGATGACGACCGCCAGGATCGGCCGGCCGGCGACAGCTTCCTCGTCGTGAACCGGGCCGGCCTGCCCTCCCCCGCCGACCGCCCGACAGCGCTGCTGCTGCCCGGCGACCGCCTGGACGCCGGTGCGCTGCGGCACGCGGCCGGCGGCTCCGTCGGCGTCCAGCTCCTGGCCGCCGAGCGCGCCCGGTACGCCGACTCCCCCTCCAGTCCGGGGCCGAGCACGTCTACGCGGCGGCGGTGGCCGCGGGCGCCGGCTTCGCGGTACTGACCCTCCTGCTGGCCCTCCTCCGCCCGGCCCCGGAACGCGCCGCCCTGCTGGCCCGCCTGCGCACGATGGGGCTCACCCGCGCGGAGGGCCGCCGCCTGCTGATCCTGGAGTCCCTCCCGCAGGCCCTCCTGGCCGCCCTCGGCTCCGCCCTGACCGGCTGGTCCACCATCCGCCTCCTCTCCCCCGGCGTCGACCTGATGACCATCGCCCTGTCCACGACCCAATCCCCGCTACCCGAAGCCGAGTTGAGACCGGACGCCTGGTCCCTGACGGTCCCGGCGGTCATGGTCGTCGTGCTGACGGTGGGGATCGCGACGGCACAGGCGTGGTGGACGGGACGGATGCGGTCAGTCAGGGAGCTCAGGGCGGGCGATGGCCGATGAGGACGCGAAGTCCCGCCGCAGCCTGCGGGCAGTCGTGCCGCTGGGTCGGCACGGGTGGGCGCTGGGGGCACCCCCTCTGGGGGGAGGCACCCCGCCGGCGTGGGCAAGCGAAGCCAACCCCCGGCCGGCCACAGCGCAGGGCACCCACACAGCACCGGCAACCAGCACAGCCGCACGCGCAGCACAGGGCACCGTCCCCCAGGAGACCCCATGACCACCGACCCCAGCCTCACCGACCTGGCGGACCGTGTCGCGGAAACCCGGAACCAACCCGCCTACGGCCATGACGCCCTGATCACCTGCGACCGCCTCGTCCGCATCTTCTCCACGGACGGCATCGAGGTCCAAGCCGTCCAGGGCCTGGACCTCCTCGTCCGCGAAGGCGAGCTGATGGCCCTCGTCGGCGCCTCGGGCAGCGGCAAGTCCACGCTCATGAACATCCTCGCCGGCCTGGACACCCCCACCGCCGGCGCCGCCCGGGTCGCCGGCCACGACCTGCTCACCATGACCGCCCGGGACCGCCTGGCCTACCGCCGCGAAACCGTCGGCTTCGTCTGGCAGCAGACCTCCCGCAATCTCCTGCCCTACCTCACCGCCGCCCGGAACGTCGCCCTGCCCCTCCAGCTCTCCGGCCCCCGCCCCCACACCCGCCGAGCCCGCCGAGCCCGCACCGAACGCGCCCTGGAACTCCTGGAGTTGCTGCACGTGGGCGACTGCCGTGACCGGCGCCCGTACGAGCTGTCCGGCGGCCAGCAGCAGCGCGTCGCGATCGCCGTGGCCCTGGCGAACGACCCTGCGGTGCTGCTCGCCGACGAACCCACCGGCGAACTCGACTCCCGGACCGCGGCACAGATCTTCGACGCGTTCCGCACGGCCAACGAGACCCTCGGCACCACGATCGTCATCGTGACCCACGACCATGGGCGAGGTCCGCCGCACGGTGGCCATCCGCGACGGCCGTACCTCCACGGAGGTGCTGCGGCGCAGCGAGATCGACGCCACGACCGGCCACGAGACGGTCGTGGCCCGCGAGTACGCCATGCTCGACCGCGCCGGCCGCCTCCAGCTCCCCGCCGACTACCTCCGCGCCCTGGAGATGCGCGACCGCGTGGCCCTGGAACTGGAGTCCGACCACATCGGGGTGTGGCCGGACGACACGGAGTGAGCGGCGCGCCGCTACGAAGGCTCAGCGGACGCTGACGCCCAGAGACCCGAGCCCCGCCCGCCGTACGGCGACGGACCCGTACGGAGTGCGCAGCCTGAGCCACGCCCCCGAGGAGAACAGCCCGGTGTCGGCCGGATCGGCGCCCCGCCGCAGGAAGCCCAGGGACTGGGCGGCGTGCACGGCCCGCACCGGGAGCCCGGTCCGCCCGATCTCCCGGGACCAGATGTCCCGCCCGATCCGGTCCAGCTCCGCCCGGGTACGGCCCTCCGGCGCCAGTTCCTCCGTACGGGACCGGAACTCGGTGACCGCCGCGGCGACGGTCGCCCGCAGCGCGTCCGGTGCGGGCAGCCCCGGCTCGGGCTGCCAGCCGCCGCGCGGTGGGAGCACACCGGCCCACGGCGGACCGGTGACGGCGGCCGGCACGCCGGCGGTGGCGCCGCGCTCGTCCACGGACTCCAGGAGCTCACCGGCGGAGACGGTCACGTCGAGGGTGACGTCGAGGCCCTTCTCGTAGGGCTTCGCCAGCCGTACCGCGCGGACGGCCAGCACCTCGAAGGACGGCGGCCGGCCGAAGACGGCGAGCGCCGTGCCGGCCGCCTGCAGACGCACCGCGGCTCCACGGTCGTAGCGGAGCAGCCGGGAGAGGAAGGCGGCGAAATCGGCCGCCTCCGTCTCGTCGGCCAGGTGCAGCACCGTCATGCGGCGACGGCCTCCTCGTCGGCGTCGTCGGCGCCGTCCATGTACTGCTGGAGGAACTCGCGCTCCTCCGCGGTGATCCGGCGCGGCCGCTGCGTCTCGAAGTCGAACGGGACGACCACGGTGGAGGCCCGGACGTAGATCACGTCCGCGTCCTTCACCTCGTAGGTGACGGTGAAGGACGCGGCCCTGACCTGGGTGACCCACAGCTCGATGTCCACGGGCGTGGGCCGGTGGACGAGCTGGCGCTTGTAGTCGATCTCATGGCGCGCCACCACGGACCCCTGCTTGGACTCCTCGCCGCGCAGGGACAGGAAGTCGATGCGAGCCTCCTCCAGATAGCGGAGGAAGATCGCGTTGTTGACATGTCCGTACGCGTCCATGTCCGACCAGCGCAGCGGGCAGCGATAGATGTGGCGCAAGACCGATCAGCCCCGGGTCAGCTTCTTGTAGGTGGCGCGGTGCGGACGCGCGGCGTCCGGGCCGAGCCGCTCGATCTTGTTCTTCTCGTACGACTCGAAGTTGCCCTCGAACCAGAACCACTTGGAGTCGCCCTCGTAGGCGAGGATGTGGGTGGCGACGCGGTCGAGGAACCATCGGTCGTGGGAGACGACCACGGCGCACCCGGGGAACTCCAGCAGGGCGTTCTCCAGGCTGCTGAGGGTCTCCACGTCCAGGTCGTTGGTGGGCTCGTCGAGGAGCAGCAGGTTGCCGCCCTGCTTGAGGGTCAGCGCCAGGTTGAGCCGGTTGCGCTCACCACCGGACAGGACACCCGCCGGCTTCTGCTGGTCCGGGCCCTTGAAGCCGAAGGCCGACACATACGCGCGGCTCGGCATCTCGACCTGACCGACGTTGATGTAGTCGAGCCCGTCGGACACGACCTCCCACAGCGTCTTCTTCGGGTCGATGTTGGCGCGCCCCTGGTCGACGTACGAGATCTTGACGGTCTCGCCGACCTTGATGTCACCGGAGTCCGGCGTCTCGAAGCCCTGGATCATCTTGAACAGGGTGGTCTTGCCGGCGCCGTTCGGACCGATGACGCCGACGATCCCGTTCCGCGGCAGCGTGAAGCTGAGGTTGTCGACGAGGACCTTCTCGCCGAAGGCCTTGTTGAGCTTGTCGACCTCGACGACGACGCTGCCCAGGCGCGGGCCCGGCGGGATCTGGATCTCCTCGAAGTCCAGCTTCCGCATCTTCTCGGCCTCGGCGGCCATCTCCTCGTACCGGGCGAGACGCGCCTTGGACTTGGCCTGCCGCCCCTTGGCGTTCGACCGCACCCACTCCAGCTCTTCCTTGAGCCGCTTCTGCCGCTTGGCGTCCTTCTGGCCCTCGACCTTGAGGCGGGTCGCCTTGGTCTCCAGGTACGTGGAGTAGTTGCCCTCGTACGGGTAGGCGCGCCCGCGGTCGAGCTCGAGGATCCACTGGGCGACGTTGTCGAGGAAGTACCGGTCGTGGGTGATGGCCACGACGGTGCCCGCGTACTTGGCGAGATGCTGCTCCAGCCAGTTCACGGACTCGGCGTCGAGGTGGTTGGTGGGCTCGTCGAGGAGCAGCAGGTCGGGCGCCTCGAGGAGCAGCTTGCACAGCGCGACGCGGCGCTTCTCACCACCGGAGAGGTTGGTGACGGGCCAGTCGCCCGGGGGGCACCCGAGGGCGTCCATGGCCTGCTCGAGCTGCGCGTCCAGGTCCCACGCGTTGGCGTGGTCCAGCTCCTCCTGCAGCTTGCCCATCTCGTCGAGCAGCGCGTCCGAGTAGTCGGTCGCCATCAGCTCGGCGATCTCGTTGAACCGGTCGAGCTTGCCCTTGATCTCGGCGACACCCTCCTGGACGTTCTCCAGGACGGTCTTCTCCTCGTTCAGCGGGGGCTCCTGGAGCAGGATGCCGACGCTGTAGCCGGGCGACAGGAAGGCATCGCCGTTGGACGGCTGCTCCAGTCCCGCCATGATCTTCAGCACGGTCGACTTACCGGCACCGTTCGGGCCGACGACGCCGATCTTGGCACCCGGCAGGAAGTTCAGGGTGACGTCGTCGAGGATCACCTTGTCGCCGTGCGCTTTGCGCGCCTTGCGCATGGTGTAAATGAACTCAGCCAAGAGAAACCGTCCGGCAGCTTGAAATCTGGCAGTGGGCAGATACACCCCATCTTGCCTGAACGCCAGGCTTGGGTGTTAACCCGTTTGATGCGGGGGCTGTGACCTGGGCTTTCTTGGTCGGCGTCTCTGCCTCACCTGTCGCCGTTGGTCGTCATCGATCGGCCTCGGGCACCCTCGCACGGCCCAGAGACGGCCCGGCGTGGGGCACGGTTCAAGCACTGGAGGGGCAGGCCCGGGACCGGACCCATGGGGCATCGGGCAGCAGGCTCGCCGTCGGCTGTCGGTTAGCGGTTGATGGGGATCTCGTACACGATCTCGCAGTGCGCGGCGGGCACCACGATGTCCGCCGTCTCTACGGGACGCCCCTGGTCGCTGTAGTACGTCCGCCGGATGTGCGTGACGAGCGCGGCCTTCTGGATGCCGAGTATCGACGCCTCTTCGGCAGTCGCCTGCCTCGGCTCGGGCTGCTCCACGGCGTGGCTGACGGTGACGCCGATCGCGGCCATGCGATTCACGACGCCCGCCCCGGCGTGGGGCCCTCCCTCTGGGAGGACGACGAGAGTGCCTGCGGTGAGGTCGTACGGCTCCCAGCTCGTGGACAGCTGCACCGGCCTGCCGTCGGCAAGGAACTCGTAGGTCGTCCGTACGCACAGGTCGCCTTCGGTGATGCCAAGCCGCGTCGCGATGTCCGTCGGCGCCGGGACCTTGGCATCGGTCCGGCTCTCCCAATCACCCTGCTTGCCCGCGGCCTTCATATCCGCGCGGAACGGCGATCCGCTGGGCTGCTCCCGGGCCGCCGACCGGACGACCCGGACCCGCTTCCGGGGCTCGGCGACGTACGTGCCCGACCCGGCGCGGCCTTCCAACACACCCTGGGAGATAAGCAGCTCCTGCGCCCGGCGGACGACGTTCTCGCCTACGCCGCACTCCTGGCCGATCTGGGCGCGAGAGGGCAGACGGTCCCCCGGCTCCCATACGTGCTCCGCGATCCGCCGCCTGAGTTCGTCGGCGATACGGAGATAGGGCGGCTGCTCAGGCATATGGAAAATCTAGTCCACTAGCTCTAATCTAGTTAACTAGCTTCACTGAAAGTGATCGCCGGTTGACGGAGGCTGCCCTGTGCCCGCTTCGGGAGTTAGCGCGGCAGCCATCGCTGCCCGGCTGTCGGCCGTCGGGCTCTCCGCACGCGTGGAGGAGCACGACCGGTACGCGTCGGTCGAAGCGGAAGTGCCTGACTCGCTCTCCGCCGATTTATGGCGGGAGGTCCTGGAAGCGGTGGCGGAAGCCGATCGGTTCGGTCTCGTCGCCACCGGCCTGAACGGCCGCACCCTCTGGGCGGTCGTACGCAAAGCGGTCCCCACGACGGGCGATGTCGGGGGACCAGCCATCAGCGATAGGAGCTGAGTAGCGTGCTCAACCGTATCCGCCGTGCCGTCTCACTCACCAGAGCGCGGTACGCCCCCAAGGGCAGGCATCGCCGCCCGTTAGCACCCTTCCGGCCGCCGACCACAACCGCCTTTCCTGCGTCCGCTGACGCGTCGACGGTCATACTGGGCCGGGCTTCCGACAGCGCGAACCACGAACACCCGCTTGTGGGGGAGGAAAACGCGCTCGTCCGCCCGTACGTGCTGGCTTGGGAGGAACGAGTACGGCCGCGTGCGGTGGTAGTCGCTTCCCGCCTGCCCGCTGAAGCCTGGTCGTGTCGCGCGGGGGTCCGCTGATGATTCCTCGCCAACAGCCCCACCCTGCCGATGTCTCGGCCGTCCCCTACCAGTCGACTGCCTGCCGTATTGGCACGCACGTTGCCTGCACGGAGTCTTCGCCGGTCTCCGCACCGATCGACCTACCGGTCGTCTACGAGACGTGCACCTGCGCGTGTCACTCGGCGTCCCAGCACTCCACACCCGCGGAGGTGGAGCGGTGAGCGGCTGGGTCCCCGGCGGCGCGCTGGCGTCCAACGTCGAGATCAACGCAGCTACCGTGCAGCGTGGCGACGTCATTCAACTCGGCGGCAGGGCATGCCGGGTGAGTGACCTCTTCCAACTCCCTCAGGGAGCCAAGCAACTCCTCTTCGAGTCGGGCGAGCTGCTGACCATACACGCGCGTACCCGGCTCACCGCCGTTCGGATGATGAGAAGGCGGTGATCCGGTCCGTGCCTTCACGCCATCACGACATCGCCGACGATCTACGGCAGCAGATCACAACCGGTCGCATCAAGCCCGGCGAACGTCTCCCGTCCGAGGCCGGCCTTGCCGACCGCTACAAGGTCAGCACGGTGACACTGCGGAGCGCCCTCGCGGTCCTCCAGGGCGAAGGCCTCGTCGAGAAGATCCACGGCAAGGGGAACTTTGTTCGTCGCCCACCACGCAAGATTGTGTACGTCGGCGGATGGGGGACGCTGGACCCGTGGACCGCTGCTGACGCGGCCCTGCGTGTCACCGTGCGCACCACCATGGTTCCGGCAGACAGCCATCTGACGACGTTGCTCAAGGTGCCGACGGGCAGTCCACTCGCTGAGTTCTTCTGCGTCAGCCACGTGGAAGAGTCACCGCGCGGACTGGCCCGCATCTACATCCCGCGCGACCTGGTCCCGGCTGGAGTACTGGACGACGAACCCTCCTGGCAGGAGACCGCCCTTCGGCTCGCCGTTCTGGGCTCACCGCCGGCAGCCGTACGGGAGACGGTATGCGCCCGCCCACCAACACCGGACGAAGCATCGGCCCTCCGGACCGGCTCCTCCAAGGCAGTCCTCGCGATCACGCGCGTCGTGACCGACACCGCCGGGCGAGTCGTCGAGGCCGCCCTTCTGGCATTCCCAGGTGATCGCGTCGACGCGGTCTTCACCACCCACCACGTGACCGATGAGAGGCAGACGCAAGGATGACGGCACCGAACGAACTACGACTCCTCCCGTGGTCGGGGCCGGAAGGCAAGCCCTGCTACCTGAAGACCGACGACAAGCACGGCTACATGTCCCGTCTGGCGGACAACATCGAAGTGAGCTGCACCCCGTTTCGTGGAGTCCCTGAAGCCAGGCTTATGATCCTGGCCCGAAGGAGAACCACGAGCAGTGCCAGCACCACGTAAGTACC
>NZ_JBVIJE010000049.1:0-33156 GCF_055581585.1 Streptomyces sp. NPDC031426 | reverse complement strand
AGGTCCCGTCTTCATGCCCTGGCCACGGCAGGATCACCCGACCGGGAATCCGCGTTCGACCCGCACGTTCCATGATCGGTTGAGATACGGCTTCTTAGGTGTGTGCACGTCGTGGCGGGGTGCGGGACGGGTATTTTTCCGACCCGGTGGCCGGCCGGGACCGGGGAGGGTGGGTTTCGGTGCTCTGGCCGGGCAGGCGGCCTGTGGGCGGATGTGCCTGAAGTCGCGGCGGACGCGGGTGGGAGTGAGCCTGTCCGGAGGGCTGGGTCTCTCCCAGGGACGGCGCCGGTCGGCTGCCAGTGGGCGGGCCAGACGCAGTTGGGTGTAGGCGGCGAGGATCACCCAGGTCCAGCGGTCGGCGGCGGGGTGGTCCAGCCGAGGGTCTGCTTGAAAAGGCGGAAGGTGTGCTCAATGTCGAAGCGCCGCAGGTAGGCCTGCCAGAGACGGTCGTTCCCGAACACCGAGCCGAGATGACCATCCGCTTCGCCATCTGGGACCAGATCACCGGCACTGGCGGCTGGCCCACCACGGCCTGAACACAGGCCCGGACCGCGGGCCCAAACATGCCCCGACGCACCGTCAGACACTCACACACCCAACAACGTGACAGCGGCCGTCGATGAGGACGACGGGCTGCGCGCTGCTCAAGGTCAAGGACCCCGTCTACGCTGACAGTTGGCGCACCGTCATGCGTCCCGGCGCCGGACGCTCCACGCTCCCGCGCCCAGCGCCGCCGCCGTCCAGAGCGCAGTCACGGCGAGCCCGCTCCAGGGCCCCAACGCCCCGTCCCGGGTCCCGTGGAGCACCACCTGGCCCGCGCGGTCGGGCAGGAAGTCGGCGACGCCGCCCGACATGTCGCCGATCACGAAGGACACGATCAGGAGGAACGGTACGAGGATGCTCAGGGTGGCGACTCCGCTGCGCAGCACGGCACTCAGCCCGGCGGCGAACAACGCCATCAGGGTCAAGTAGATCCCACAGCCCACGATGCCCCGCACACCCTGGGCCCAGGTGATCCCGTCACCGGCGGACCCGAGCACCGCCTCCCCCACCGCCAGGCTTACGAACCCGGTGAGCAGTCCGACCGCCAGGACTGGTGCCGCGATCGCCGTCGCCTTGGCCGCGAACCACCGCCCGCGCCGCGGGACCGCCGCCAGCGAGACCCGCAGCGCCCCGCCCTGGAACTCCGACGAGACGGCCGTCGCACCGAACGCAATCGCCGCGACCTGTCCGAAGCTGATGCCGAAGAATGCCGCGAAGAGGGGGTCGCCGGTGCTGCTGCCGGGGTCCGTCGAGGCGAGGGCGGAGAAGACGGCGGTGGCGAGCAGGACGGCGCCCAGGCTGCCGGTCAGCGACCGCAGCGTACGGATCTTGATCCACTCGGAGTTGAGCACGGGCGTGAAGGACATGGTCAGGCCTCCTGGGACTGTGCGGCGAACTCGGCTTCGGTCGCGGTCAGATCGAGGTAGGCCTCCTCCAAGGTGCCCTCCTGCGCCGCCAGTTCGAGGATCGGCACGCCCGCTGCCGACGCGAGGCGGCCGATGTCGTCCACGCGCCCGTGGGACACGGTCCAGTGCCCGTCCTCGTGTTGCTCGGCTTCATGGCCGTGTCGGGCGAGTGCGCTGCGGAGGGCGTCGGTGTCGGTCGTGCGGATCCGTACGCGGGGCTGCACGCGCGCGTGGATGAAGTCCCGCATCGGGGTGTCGGCCAGCAGGCGGCCGCGGCCGAGGACGACGAGATGGTCGGCGAAGGACGCGGTCTCGTTCATCAGATGGCTGGAGACCAGGACCGTGCGGCCCTCCTCGGCCAGTCGGCGCAGCAACGCGCGGATCCAGACGATGCCTTCGGGGTCGAGGCCGTTGGAGGGCTCGTCGAGCAGGACCACCTCGGGATCGCCGAGGAGCGCGGCGGCGATGCCAAGCCGTTGCCGCATGCCCAGGGAGTACGTCTTTACCCGGCGCCGCGCCGCCGGCGCGAGGCCCGCCTCCTCCAATACCTCGTCGACGCGGCGGAGCGGGATGCGGTTGCTCGTCGCCAGGGCCCGCAGATGGTCGCGGCCGGTGCGGGAACCATGCGCGGCCTGCGCGTCGAGCAGGGCGCCCACGTGGCGCAGGGGTTCGGTGAGCGTGGCGTAGGGGCGGCCGCCGACCGTGGCGGTCCCGAACGTGGGCCGGTCCAGGCCGAGGACAAGCCGCATGGTGGTGGATTTTCCGGCGCCGTTGGGGCCGAGGAAGCCGGTGACGCGGCCGGGGCGGACGCTGAAGGTGAGGTGGTCCACGGCCCGTCGCGTGCCGTACTCCTTGGTGAGGTCTCGTACGTCGATGCTGGTCATGGCAACAGCCTGACCGTTCGCGGTCGTCGGCTCCTCCCCCGCCGGTGGAGATCGTCTCCCCCGCGCGGGGGAGGTCCGTTGTCAGTGGCGCCTGTCACGATGGCGGAATGGACGATGTCGGAATGGCCCGCTTCCTCCGTCCGCTGCTCCGGGGGACGACGTACACGCGCTTGCTGCACCTGTGGGTGCCGATGCTGATCGTCAGCGTGTGGCTGTTCATCGACATGTCGAGGCCGTGGGTGCCCGCGCTCCTTCTGCTTCCTGTGGGTCTGATCCCGGCGGTGCGGATGGGCGAGGGCGTGCAGGCGCGGCTGCTGCTCACGCCCGGCGAACCGGAGTCGGGGATCTCCGTGGCTCCCTCGGCGACCTGGCGGGACCGGGGACGCACCATGCTGTGGCTGGAAGTGCGCATGGCCCTCGCAGTGCCGGCCACGTTCGCCTGCGTGTGGCTGCCGCTGATCGCCTTTGAGCTGGGCCGGATCGCCTTCGGACACGTGCCCGCCGAGATCCCGGTCCTGGAGGAGGCGCAGCCCCACTGGGCGTACGCCCTCCTGATCCCGCTCCCCCTGGTCGCGCTCTACGCCCTCGTCGTCGGCCTGGGCGAACTGGTCACCGCCGTCGCCCGGCAGCTGCTCGGCCCCTCGGCCGCGGAGCGGCTGGCGGCCATGGAAGAGCGCACGGAGCAGCTCCTGGAGCGCAACCGCATCGCGCGCGAGCTGCACGACTCGATCGGGCACGCCCTGACGGTCGCGGTGGTCCAGGCCGGCGCGGCGCGCGCGGCCGGCGATCCGGAGTTCACCGACCGGGCCCTGGACGCCATCGAGGAGACCGGCCGCGCGGCCCTGGAGGACCTGGAGCGGGTGCTCGGCATCCTGCGCGAGTCGCAGCGGCCGGTGAGCAGCAGGCCGACGCTGGCCGAGGCCGATCGGCTGCTGGAGTCCGCGCGCGCCTCCGGCGCGAAGGTCGACGCCGAGGTGACCGGAGCGGTGGAGACGGTGCCGGGTCCGGTGTCCCGCGAGGGGTACCGCATCCTCCAGGAGGCGCTGACGAACGTGTTGCGGCACGCGGGCGCGGTGCCCGTCCGGGTCCGCGTCACGGTCGGCGATGGCAGCCTCGACCTGGAGGTGCGCAATCCGCTGAACGCGGCCACGCCCGGCCCGGGCCGGGGCAGCGGCCTGCGCGGCATACGCGAGCGGGCGGCCCTGCTCGGTGGGCGCGCGCAGACCGGTCCGCACGAGGGCGACTGGCAGGTGCACGCCGAGCTGCCGCTGCGCTGATCTAGGCTGACCGGATGCCGGTCACCGTTCTCCTTGTCGACGACGAACCTCTCGTACGCGCCGGTCTGCGGGCCGTCCTGGAAGCGCAGCCCGACATCGAGGTGGTCGGGGAGGCGGCCGACGGAGCCGCGGTGATCCCGCTGGTGCGGCAGCTGCGGCCGGACGTCGTCGCCATGGACGTCCGCATGCCGCTCCTGGACGGGATCGAGGCGACGCGCGCGGTGCTGAAGACCGTCGACGAGCCGCCGAAGATCCTCGTGGTGACGACGTTCGAGAACGACGAGTACGTGTACGAGGCGCTGCGCGCGGGCGCCGACGGGTTCCTGCTCAAGCGGGCCCGGCCCGCCGAGATCGTGCACGCGGTGCGGCTGGTCGCCGAGGGCGAGTCGCTTCTTTTCCCGGCCTCCGTGCGGCAGCTGGCCGCGCAGTACGCCGACGGGGGCGGTAACCGGGCGGCGCGCGCGGTGCTGGAGCGGGCCCGGCTGACCGAGCGGGAGGCCGAGGTGCTGCGGCTGATGGCGCGCGGGATGTCCAACGCGGAGATCGCCGCCCGCCTCGTCGTCGGCACCGAGACCGTGAAGTCGCACGTGAGCGCCGTCCTGGCGAAGCTGGGCGCACGGGACCGGACGCAGGCGGTGATCGCGGCGTACGAGTCGGGGTTCGTGGCGCCGGGCTGATCCGGCAGGGGCACAGGGCCGGGGCGCCCGGGGCGTTGGCAAGTTGCTCGAGCGACGGCCGGCTGAGGGTGCGTCGGGTTGTGGGGGCGGTTGCTGCCCTGGGGCTAAGCCGTGGTGGGCTGTGCGACACCTCCCATCCCGACCTCGCGCGGCTGGTCGGCAACGGATCGATGCTGGCGAAGGTCGCCGACAGGTCCTTGGTCGCCAGCGCAACAGCAACGGCCACATCCGCGCCTACATCGCGCTCCGCGCGCCACAGGACTGGCACGTGGCCGCCGGTATCGACCTCGGCGACCAGCGGGCCGTGCGGACGCACCTGCTGAGCATGTTCGACGGCTGGGACGAGAGCCTGCGCTACATCCTGCGCAACAGCGACAACGGGTTCATCAACCGGCCCCTGTCCGTCCTACCCGCCCCGCACACCTGGGAGCACGTTCGCGGCGTCACGCTGTCGGCGACGCCGCGCACTTGATGCCCGGTCCGGCTGGGCGCCAATCTCGCCATGCTCGACGGCTCCGACCTCGCCCACACCCTCGTTACCGAATCCAGCGTCGGCGACGCGGTCCGCGCCTACGAGAGCATCATGCTTCCGCGCTCGATCGAGGCCGCGACGGGCAGAGCGCAGGGACTCGACCACCTCGTTCCCGCGACGGCCTCCTGAACCGACTCCGCCGCTCCCGGCCCCGCGGCCGAGCCCGCGCCGACGACCACGACTGGAGCGCCCGCACTACTTGTGGCTTCGACCTGGCCACGCCTACGGCAGTGCTCACATCACACCGCTTGCCGGCCGCCCCGGCCGGCGGTCACGTGACCGGTCAGCCGTTCCCGGTTGCCGGAGCCGATGGCGGCCTTCTCGGCCTCGGTGAACGGCGCACTTTCGAGGAACGACCGCGCGACCCCACCACTGGTGTCGAGGAACGGGAAGCCGCCGGGCCGGGTCCCGAAGGTGTACGGGTAGTCGGTCGAGTACACCATACGGTCGGTGCCGACCACTTCGGCCGTCCACCGCAAGTAGCGCTCGCTGACCGTGCCGCTGCCCGCCACCCAGAAGTTCTGCCGGAAGTAGTCGGCCAGAGGTCGCTCCAGCTTCGCCATGTCCTGCAGGACGCCGATGTGGTCGAGGTGGGTGCGCAGGCCCTCGGCACCCTCGGCCTGGTAGCGGCGGTACCAGGTGTAGTACGCCTGCCGACTGATCCCGAAGTACCGGCAGGACACTGCGACGTTCCCGGTGACCTCTTCGACGTGGCGTATGAGGCGGCCAGGCGCCGCTTGGCCTCACAGTCAAGCGGCGGGGTGGTGGGAGTGGACTTCGGCATGTGGATCTCCGTAGTGACCGGAGACCCAGGTGTCAACGATGATCGTCAGTTTTAGATCGAGAGCCACTCTGCCGCGGAATGGCGCAGGCTGGCAGGTGGGCATTCATCAAGGGAGGCGAGTCGGAATCGTGCGAAGCCTCTTCGAGTGAAAAACCGGAGCAAGGCCGCCCGATCGGCGGTTCGCTGGTTGTTGGGCAGGGCTCGAAACCATACGTTCAGCTCCAGTGCACAGCGGCGGCGCCCGTGCACAGAGTTCGTCCACACCTGTCACAGACCACAAAGCCGAGAGGGAACAGTCATGGGCCTGATCCGCTGTGCTCTCGCCGCTGCAACGGTGGCGGCTTCCGCCTCAGCCATCGGCCTGCCCCTCTTCTTCACTGACTGGATGCACCAGAGTTCCGATGCAACGCAGGTTCCCATGGTCAGCGCCCACCGCATCTCGCGCAGCAAAGCCGAATCACCCCAGCCATCCTTGACGAATCCGGGCCCGCAGAAATCAACGCCCCCCTGTTACAGCTACGGCGGCCCTTACTGCGGCTGGGTGGGGACATACTGGGGCGGCTGCGACGAGGAGTGGGGCCTGAGCTTCGGGTTCAAAAACCCTGATTGGATTTGCCTCCACGACCCCCGCCCGAGCCCCTCGGACGCAGCCAGTCCCTCGGACACGTCGGCCTCCGCCAAAAGCAGCGGTTCCTCGGCCACACTCAGCCGCTTAGCCAGGCCCAACCGCTTGGCCGGGCCCAACCGCTTGGCCGGGCCCAATCGCTCGGCCCCCTCCAGCCCCACGGCCGCATCAAGCCGCCTCGGCCACGCCCGCCACCGCCGGGAGCAGACGTCCCTCCTGACCAGTCTCGCCGAGAGACCTCCGGCGACCAGCAGCAGCAGCGGTGCGCACCCGCCGGTGGCGGTCGAGCCGCAGGCGTTGCCGAGGGAAGAAGGCCTGCTCAGCTCTCGCCCCGATCTCCACACCGAGGTCGGCCGGCCAGCACCGGACCGTGACAGCCAGGCAGACTGCACAGCGAGTCTTCTACAGGCCGCGATTCCAGCCACGGAGGAATACGTCTTCGCCTGCGACGGCCGCGTGGGAGGCTGGACGGAGCTGCGCGGATGCGGCGCCGACCCGGTGTGGTCGGCCCGGCCGACTGTCCGGAGGTCAGCCGCTCGTCAACGGGTACAACGGGTGGCAGTACATCAGGCTCCTGATGTGACGTGATGTCAGGGACCTAAGGTGCTGTTGGTCCCACTTCGGGCCGAGTGTCACGAGGCCGAACGACGTCGGCGGAGCCAGGCCATAGCCGGCATTCCCAGAACCATCAGCAAACCGCCGGCCGCGATCACGATGTGCTTCCCACTCAGCAGGCCGGCGCTCCAGCTTGCAGCCGTACTGTCACGCGGAACAGGGGGAATAGTGCCCGCGGGAGCGAGCGTCTCATGCTCGCCCTGGCCGTTTTGACGGGGGTCCCCTTTCTGGGGCAACAAGGAGCCGGACGAACCACTCCCGTCAGCAGTTGTGCCACCATGTGGAGCAGCACGGTCCCCGCGGTCACCGCCGTCCTCGTCATTGATGCAGTGGGCTGCGGGGAAGGGAAAGGCCCGCTCGTGGCGGTCGAATGCTTTCACCACGAAGAGGGGGTGCACCCTAAAGAAGTCACGAATCTCAAATTCATACTGGTAGTCGGTCTGGGTGGGATAATTCACGTCCATATACGTCAAGACAGTAAAATCGTCCCACGGTGCCGTCGGCGACAAGGAGGAGGATCCCGAAGGCCCTTGGAGGACGACAGCCTCCGGCCCACGTCGGCCATCAGTCAGAATGGCCCTCAGGTTATTGTCGATGAGCACGACACGGCGCTGGCTGTAGCAGTCACGCCAGGGATTATGGTGACCACGGTTTCCATCCCCTCTATGGAGCCACAGGGAGCCGGACGCGTGCCCTGCAGACGCCTGCGCAGCGACACCGGCCGACGCAGACACGAGGGCGATAGCCGCACCCGCCAGCGGCGCTGCAACCCAGCGACGCAGATTCATCCGATGACCTCCGTGGATGGCGGACGCAGGCGACCACCTGTTGGGCGACATATCCGAATCTCCCAAGAAGTTAAGAGAAATCAACTCGCCATCATGGACATCCTTGGGGAGCCGTACTCCTTGTCACTCAACCGCAGCAGTCTCGGCGGGAGAAGTAGGTAGTGGGCGGCTTCAGCCGGGTGACCGCCGCAGTGGACGGCCGGCCTGTGGGGCGCCTCCTCGCCGAGGGCAAGGCATGATGGATCACCGAAGGACGCCGGAATGGTGCGCGATGCCAGCACGGTGACCGCGCCCGGCCAGCTTCGCCGCGTGGAGATCAACCACCATGGCTTCGACAGCGAGACACATCGCGGGGGCCTCGTCGTCAACGCCGACACCGCCCCAGAGAGTCGTACGGGTCTTCTCCGCGCTCTTCGAGCGGGTTCCCCCATCCGCCGGGCGCGCGCTGGAGGAGTGGAGCGGTGACAACACCGCCGGCCTGGCCAACGACAGCACGGCCGCATTCAACTGCCGTCGGCCCGACCAGATCGACGCCCCGGCACGGGAGTCACCGCACGCCAACGGGGGCGTCGCGGGCTTCCCACAGCACACCCGACTCCGCGGCCGGGTAGCCGTGCTCAGCGATGTCCTCCAACACCGAGGCGAGGACGTCGACCCGCGCGCGCTGGTCGGCCGCTTAGTCGCGGAGCGACGCGGCGGCGTTCTCATCGAGGGGCTGACGGTCGGGCACGGGGGCCGGCTGCTGACTCATCCGAGGCTCCCGGGCAGTTGCTGGCGTGTGTCCTCACGGTAGCGCCGGGGCGGGGCGCTCCGGCACGGTACGGACGAAACCCGGCAGTAGCCCCCCGAGGCCCTGCTGAACCGTGGACGCAGGTGCGCGGACGGAACGCCTCTGCCAGGGAAAACGCCGGACCCAGGACCCAAGTTCGCGCCGGGCTGTGGGTCTGTCAGGCGGCGCGGCGGCCGATGTCCTGTGTCCTCGAACCTTGACCGGTTGCCACTGAACCATGACCAGCGCTGGTTTGTGACGGGGAATTGACTGCTGCAGACCACCGGGCCGTGGCGCAGCCGTGGCCGGTGCCGAACCCCCGGGGCGCTGGCGCCTCACAGGACAGGTGCTGATCGCTCGGTCGCCGTGGGGCCATGCTCACGGCGCGGGCAGTGCTACGGTTCTGGTAGGCGAAGTGCGGCGTCGGAACGCTTCGCCAGTCACTGCGGTGGCCCTGAGGCGCGAGTACCGGAACGCATCCGGTCGAGGTTGAGCGCCCTGCGGCACCGCGTTGCTCGTCAGCCGGGCTGTAACCGGCTCCTGGTCGTCTCGCGGGTCGCCGACGTGCCTGTGCTCACCCTCGCCGGGGCTGATCTTGCGAGAGGAAGCACATCATGACCACTCTGGTCATCGGAGCCCGAGGCGGCGTCGGTCGCCATGTCCTCGACCAGCTGCTCGCTGTCGGTGAACCCGTTCGTGCCTCGGTGCGCGACCCTCGGGCTGGAGCCGACCTGCCTGCCGCCGCCGAAGTCGTGACCGCCGACCTTACCCGGCTCGACACGCTGCGCCCAGCACTCGACGGCGTGCGCCGGGTGTTTCTCTACGCGCCGCCGGCCAGGGCCGAAGGCTTTGCCGCGGTGGCCGCCGAGGCGGGCCTTGAACGCGTCGTGCTGCTCTCCTCCGGCAGTGTTCTGCTGCCGGGCATGGAGCACAACGCGATCGCCCAGGAGCACCGTGCGGTCGAGGACGCGCTGTCAGCCGCCGGCCTGCCCTGGACGCCGGTGCGGCCCCTGGTCCTGGCAAGTAACAGCCTGCGCTGGGCGGAGTCGATCAGGTCGAGTGGCACAGTGCGGCTGGTCCACCCCGACGCCGTCACGGCGCCGGTCCACGAACGCGACGTCGCCGCCGTCGCGGTCACGGCACTGGGTGTCGGTGCCGATGATGCGGTGGCGACCGATCCATCGAGCGCGGCCGTGCTGACAGGACCCGAACTGATCTCGCAGCGCCGCCAGGTGGAACGGATCGGGCAGGCGATCGGCAGGAATCTGCGTATCGAGGAACTCTCCCCGGATCAGGCCCGCGAGCACTACGGTCGCGTTTCCGACCCAGCAACTGTCGACGCGATCCTGCAGTTCCTTTCCCTGGCCGCGACCGGCGGGTCGCCGTGTACACCGACCGTGCGGCGTGTGCTGGGTCGGCCCGGCCGCAGCTTCGCGCACTGGGCCCGCGACCACGCAAAGGACTTCGGCTGAAGACCCACGGCCGCTGAACCCCCAGGTCGCGGGCATGCCACAGCGATCAGCACCTATCCTGGGCGGTGCCACGGCCCTGGGGGTTCGGCCCTGGAGGTTCGGCACCGGATGCGGCTGCGCCACGGCCCGGTGGTCCGCAGCGGTCGACGTTCGCTGTCACAGCATGGTGGGCGCTTCGGGGCCGGCGGGCGGGGGTGTGGTTGGCCAGGGCCAGCCGAGACCAGTAGGACGACTCGCACTCGCCGGGAAACGGCGTCAGCGGGCCGGCGCTGATCGTCCGTCTTCCCCTCGGCCGGCGACAGTTGGTACTCGCGCACTCGCCCGTCCGTCAGCAGCACCCGCTCCACCCGCTCCCAGCAGTCGGTGCGCTCCACCCAGTCACGTTCGATGTCGGAACCACTTGCGTCGAAATCTTTCTCCGGGTCACTGCGAGCGTGCAGTTCGAGTTCACGCAGCTCAGAAGCGGTCGGGACGGCCGTAGCGCGTGCAACAGGTGTGGTGCACGGTGCCTGGCGCAGGTTCACCGCAACGCATTTCCTCAAGGCGGCTGGTCACTGGAAACGACGTCACGGTGCCCGATCACAGCATGGTCAGCCGGTGCTGTTGAAGCACTCCCTTCCGGGATGCCCGAGGGAAGGGTAGTAGCACGCACGTAAGTTCGAGGGACGAGGTGCGGCGATCATGGTCGTCGTCGTCACTTCATTGTCGGTCGGCCGTGCTGCTTGAACGGCGCTCTGGGGCCGCGCGTCAGGGCCGGTGACCTCGATGCGAAAGCCAGGGTGCGTGGGCCAGACGCGGATCCAGCCGGCCTGGCAGCTCGGGCTGAGCCGGATTTCGAGCCGCGTGCCGTCGGCTGCCGTGCGGGAAGCCGTGGTGATGGGATCCTCGCACGCCGTCGTACGCGGATTCCGGCCTTCACACGACTTCAACTGGCAAACAGGCGGGCGGGTGGCTGTCTGGGCGGCGGTGGGGCGGGAGGCGTGGATGACAGCGGCGGGCGTCACCATGGCCGCACACAGCAGGAGAACCCCGGCCGCTGTACCCACAGGTCGCTCGTCAATCAGAGCGGAGGCCGCAAGCAGCACTCTGCGTGCGCGGCCGACGCGCTGTGCAGTAGGCGGGCTGCCGAGAACGGCGGTGTCGATGCCGGAACTGGGCGGAGATGCCTGGTCAGAGCTGGGAGACATCGTGTGCCCGCGCCCACTCCAGGCCACATCCGCCAGACCCCACTGCGCCAGCAGCTCGTCCTCCGTCTGATGTAACGCTTTGCACAGGACCTGGACGGCATGCCGGGGCGGGAACTGCTTGCCGTTGAGGTACCGCTCCCAGGACGACTTGCTGATGGCTGTCGCTTGTGCCAGTTCGGTGAGAGTGAAGCCGCTGCCGTCCTTCAAGTTGCGCATGTCGGTGACGAGACGTGCGCAGGCGGCGGGCAATTCTTGAGGAAGCCCTCGCCAGCGAGCCGCAGAGTTGTGCGCCAATCCCCCGGTCCTTTTCCTCATCGTCATCTATGCCACATGACGTAATAGCGCCCACGTCTGCTCGCCGACTATGCCGTCGGCAGGTACGTGGTCCAGCCGCTGCAACCGTTTGACCTCCACCTCCGTGCGTTCGCCGAAGTACCCGTCCACGTCACCGGGTGACAGCTTGTGGCGCAGCAGCAGGCACTGCACTTCCGCGGCGTCGGGGCCTGTCGTGTTGCGCATGACCAAGCGGGACGTGGTGGTGCTGTTCCCGGCGAACAGCTGGTCTCCATGCTGGGCGTATGTGCACATGTACCTTCCAACGCCGGCCACGCCGGTCACAGGACTTTGCTCGCGCCAGGGATCGGTGATCAGCAAGACTGAGGCAACCGCGGAAAGCAGCAGCGCACCGGCGGCGACGGACAATGCCGCGACCCTGATCTCCGGTTCCTGTGCTGCCGAACAGCCCTCTACCGACGTCACCGCAGCGGCGTTCCAGGTTCTCTCGGCAGCATCCCGCAAGGCCAGCAACGGCGTGGCATCCGCACCGGCCCTCCTGGCCAGCGCCTCGACAGCGGCCTGAGGCGGCAGCGCCTTCCCGTTCAGATACCGCTCCCACGACGACTTGCTGAACGGCGTCTTCGCCTGGAGCGACTTCAGGCTCAGCCCACTGTGATCCTTCAGCCGCCGCAACTCCACCACAAGCTGCCAAGCGTGCGGATCAAGCGACTTGGGCAGCGCCTTCCATCTCACCACGCCTCCTCGCCAGCACCCGGATCCTCCACGAGCTACGGAACGGCCGCACAGTCAGGACCTGCACTCAGTCTCTACGCGTTCCGCCACTCGCGTCGCGCGTTCGCCTGATCGCCCGCCTTCGGGCGCTCGATTCCGGTCACACGTCAGCAGACGGCTCGAACTGCCCGTCGACCTCCCACACGATTTCCCGGGATCACAGCCCCCCTGGCGGCGTCTCTGCAGGCCACAGCCTGGGACGTCCCAAGACGTCT
Organism: Streptomyces sp. NPDC031426; assembly: GCF_055581585.1. Lineage (NCBI taxonomy): Bacteria > Bacillati > Actinomycetota > Actinomycetes > Kitasatosporales > Streptomycetaceae > Streptomyces > Streptomyces sp. NPDC031426. The sequence continues at coordinate 20,815 of NZ_JBVIJE010000049.1, read as the reverse complement.
CAAACTGTTCACCGTCGGTGGAAACGTGCCCATTCATCCAGCACGCTCGTGCTGACGCCAGGCGTCACACCAGGAACCAGCCGAGAAGGAGAAATCTGTGCGACTACGCACTCGTATGATCCCGTTCGCGATGACTGCCGTGCTGATCGGGGCAGGCGCAGCCACTGTGGCACCTTCCGCTCACGCGGAGACCGCGGTTCCTGCGACGCCCCAGTGCAAGGTATGGGAGAAGAACACCACCAGGTTCTCCGGCTGGTGTGATGGCCGAGGGCCGGCAAGCTACCGCGCGACCATCACCTGCAGGCGAGGCGGCGAGCACCAGGGACAGTGGCGATGGCTGGGGGACCGCCGAGGCTCTACGGCATGGTGTGAGAAGAACGACCGCGTTGCCAGCAAGTGGCAGTTCAGGAGTGGGTGATCGTCCTGTGAAGGCCTGCCCAACCGCGTTGTGACGAGGGGCGCGGGACAACGCCGCCACACCCTCCGGCTTGACCAACGAGGCCCTCGGCGCAATCGCCCGCTGAGGTCAGGCCCCGTAGTGCTCTCCGGCCACTGCGCGACAAGCCTCGGGAGCCAGGTGACTCGCATTTCAAGGTGATCGGTCGCTGTGATGGTTCAGGGGGGCCATCAGCTGGCGGTTGGCGGCGCGGGCGGCGGCAAGGTCGTCGTCACGGTCTTGGAGCATGAGCTCCAGGTCGACGGCCTGCTGTTCGCGGGTGGTGATCCGGGCCTGAAGCTGTTCAACGTCATCGCGGCCACCACCGGTCCCGGACTCGTGCCGGACCTGCTCGTCCAGGACCTCGCTGAGGCGGGCTTCGACACGCCGGATGTGTGCGGCCAGGCGGGCGGTGCGGACGTCGGCTGCCGCCAGGTCGGCCTGCAACGAGGCCCGGCTGGCTGCCGCGCCCGGGCCGTCGGGGATCGTGGGCGGCTCCGCAGCCTGGGCGTGGATCTGTCCGAGCAAGTCGCGGTGGCGTAGAGGACGGTGCGGTCGACGCCCGCGCGGCGGGCGATCACCGCGACGCTGACCTCGGAGCCGTCCTTCGCGGCCTCGGCCAGGGCGGCAAGCACGCGCCGGCGTCGTCGGCCGGTGTCGGCTCGCCGGCCTTCCAGCATGGCCTGGACGGCGTGGTCGGTCGGGGTCATGCGGGTCGCCCCGGTCGTAGGTCGGACAGGGGCTGGGGGATGCGGGGCATGCCGAGGAAGCCCTGGCGGGTCTTTCGGAACTTGGCGGCGGCCTGCTGGATCTCGGTACGTTCGGCGTCGGGGAACTTGTCGACCTCCTCGGTGACGCGACGGATCAGCCGCCGGACGCAGGCGATCTCCTCTTCGGACGGGGTGGCCTCGGCGCGGGCCCAGTCGTCGGCCACGGTCACCGACCGCCGCCCCAGCAGAGCGTCGAGGTAGGCGCCGAGCTCGGGCAGGTAGGAGATGTCGGTGGAGTAGTGATCGCAGCCCACGCAGCGGAACCGCAGGGGCAGGCGCCGCCTCCGACGGCGACGTTGGAGGGCTCCGGTAGGCGTATCACACGTGAAAACGACCTCTTAGCTTGAGTTTCAACCTCTGACTACCTGTTGAGAGTTGCTGCCCGGCACGAATGGGCAGGTCGCATTGCTCTCAATCCCGGTTCTTCCCCCTCGACCAGGGTTTCGGGACACCGGCGGCGGGGCGCGAGATCTGCCGGTGTTTCATGACGTCCATCCCGGCTCATGGGGCGCAGCACTAGGGCCGACCGCTCCTCGCGGACCGGCGGGCGTCTAATGATCTGCGTGCTGCCCGTGCGAGGTCTCGGGCTGCCGTATCCACGCGGCCAGTAGCCGAAGCGCCTCTTCGGAGCTGGAGCCTGCCTCGGCGGTGTAGACACTCAACCGCTGGTCCGGGTCGGCGGGCAGGGTGAGTGACTCGTAATTGAGGGTGAGCGGGCCGACGATCGGGTGGTGGAAGTGTTTGCTGCCATGCGTGTGCCGGAACACGTTCTGGTCGGCCCACCAGCGGCGGAAGTCCTCATCCGTGATCGAGAGTTCGCCGACGAGTTCGGCCAGCAGTGGATCGTGGGGATGGCGTCCGGCGTCGAGCCGGAGCGAGGCGACAATGTCCTGGGCATGGGTGTCCCAGTGCGTATACAGCGAGCGGGCGGTCTCGTCGCAGAACATGAACCGCACCAGGTTCCGCTCGCGGGGCGGCAGCGCGTCGAAGTCGGTGAGCAGCGCACGTGCCATCTGGTTGGACGCAAGTACGTCCAGTCGCCGCCCCAGCACAAGGGCGGGGGTGTGCTCGAGGATCCGGAGCAGGTCGCGCAGCCCCGGGCGGACCGGCTGCGGACGCGTCGCCGTGCGGCGGGGCCTGCCTGCGGCGGCCTTGGCGAGCTGGAACAGATGGGTGCGTTCCACGGGATCGAGGCGTAGCGCGCGGGAGATGGCGTCCAGCACCGTCTCGGAGACGTTCAGTCGGCGTCCGCGTTCCAGGCGTACGTAGTAGTCGACGCTCACGCCCGCCAGTTGCGCGATCTCTTCGCGGCGCAGTCCTGGCACTCGCCGAGGGCCGCCGTCGTCGGACAGGCCCGCCTGGCGCGGGGTGATCCGTGCCCGCCGAGAGCGCAGGAACTCACCGAGAGCTGTGTTGCGGTCCATGCCGTTCACGATAGGGCCCAAGAGCGCCCCGACGGCCCGCGAAAGGGGGACTGGCAGTCCCCCGGTCCGGCTGTCCCCGGGGCGAAGCGGACCCCCCGGAAGTCGATCAGCAGCCGATTCCGGTGCTGAAGTGGAACGTGTCGAGACCGACCGGGGCCCAACTGCCCCGGTCGGTCCCTGTTCGCATCGCACGAAGGGAACTCCTGTGTCGGACACCAAGACATTCCTGATCACCGGCGTCAGCACCGGCCTGGGCCGCGCGCTCGCACGCGCGGCGTTGGCCGCGGGCCACCGGGTGGTGGGCACGGTGCGCACGCCCGCCGACGCACGGGCCTTTGAGGCGCTCGCCGGGGACGCGCACGCCCGCATCCTGGACGTGACCGACCATGACGCGGTGGACACGGTCATGGATGAGACCGAGCGCGAACTGGGCCCGGTCGCCGTACTCGTCGCCAACGCCGGGTACGGCCATGATGGCCTCTTCGAGGAGTCGTCGATGGATGACCTTCGCCGTCAGTTCGAGGTGAACGTCTACGGAACCGTGGCGGTGATCAAGGCCGTGCTGCCGCACATGCGAAAGCGCCGTTCGGGCCACATCATCGCCGTCACCTCGATGGGCGGGCTGATCACCATGCCAGGCCTCAGCTTCTACCACGGCAGCAAGTTCGCGGTGGAGGGCATCCTCGAAACACTCGGCAAGGAGGTCGCGGGTTTCGGCATCCATGTCACCGCCGTCGAGCCGGGCAGTTTCCGGACCGACTGGGCCGGCCGCTCGATGATCCGCGCACCCCGTGTGATCGCCGACTACGACGAGCTGTTCGAGCCGCTGCGCGCCCGGCGCATCCACGGCAGCGGGCACCAGCCGGGCGACCCGGACAAGGCCGCGGCCGCGGTGCTGCGCATCGTGGCGGCCGACCAGCCGCCGACGCGCCTGCTGCTCGGCACCGACGCGCTTCGGCTCGTCCAGGCCGGACGCGACGCCTTCGAGCGCGAGATGCTGGCATGGGCCGAGCTGTCAGCCTCCACCGACTTCGACGACGTCAGCCGGTCCGCCTAACGTCACTCGCTGTCGGGCCCCCGGCGCGGGGCCTCGACGGCGGCCGTCATCAACCTTAAAGCCTGCTTGAGAACGGTCTTGTTGCCGGTATTCAAGGGAGCGTGGGCCTCGGCGGACGGCAGATCGCCTACGGCCCGGCAGGGCGCCGGGATCGCCCTACTCGGGACGTCTCTGATCGCGCCGGCCCGCCAATTCGTCTTCGCCGATGCCGATGCCGATGCCGATTTTGCCGGACGTCTGGTTGACTGGGCCGGGCCGCTCAGACCCTGGGTACGACCGTCAGCATCGTCCGTAAACCCGCAGACCAGAAGTGCTTCGCAGTTCTGCCCTGCAGACGGATCGTGGAACGGACGGCTGACGCGGCCGACCGCGCATCGCCGCCTCGCCCGCGACTACGAACGCGATCCCGCCACCGGCGAAGACATGATCCGCTGGGCCGCCATCGGCCTCACGACCCGGCGCCGCCCGGGGTGAGGATTTCCGTGAGATGTCCGTCGGGGTCGGGGAAGTAGGTGCCGCTGCCGAGACCGTAGTCAGGTCTCGGCATTCCGGGTATTTCGGCCTGGAAGGTCCGTCTGGTCACCAAAGCGTGAGGGCTTCGGCTTGAGTACGGTCTCTCGTTTCTGTCTGCCGCTGGTGCCGCAGGGTTGCGCCACCTGCCCGCCCAGCCCTGGCCTTACGGCTGGGGCCGGTGGTGCGGGTCTTCTGGTCGGCTCCACGAGGCTTCGACACCTTGGCGGTGTCCTGGTCTCCGGCCTCTCCGGTACCAGTTGCTGCTGCCGCGAGGGCGGCGAGGTTGCGGACTGCGTTGTCGTCCCGGTCGATGACGAGGCCGCAGGCGTCGCAGTGGTAAGTCCGGATGTGACACGCCTCTGACAGCGGACCTCCCCCCATGACCCTTTACGCCGCGGCTACCAGTTCGAGGTAACCGCCGAAGAGAATTTCCCGGACCTGATGCCGCTGCACTCCTCGCCGTCTGCGGCTGGCTGAGGTGGTGGCCCGCCTTCTTGACAGGGCGCGCACACCCTTAACGCACTGAATGGGACACGATCAGGCGCCGAGGGAAAGGCCGCGGACGGTGCGGGGCCAGGCGGCCGCAACGCGGGTTCCGTAGTCCTTGGCTTTCCCCGATCGGTCAGGAGCAGTGGGAAGCAGTCGGATCATCACGGGCCCGGCCCCGGTTCGGGGTGGGTTCGTCCATCGGTGGGCGTCGCATGACGCTGCCCAAGGCCTAAGTTTGTGCTCCATTTGGGGGTATTGCGGTTACGGACCGCGCGGTGGGGCGTTGAACGTGTATGAGCGGAAGTCATAAGCGGAAGCGGTCAAGGTCGCGAGCGTTCGAGCAGGTGCAAGCGCAGCTGGCTCGTGCGGCTGCTGCGATGGCTGTGGGGAAGAAGTCGCCGCGGCGGGGAGTGGAAGAAACGGTTCGCCCGGCCAGTGCAGAGCCGGACAACGGCCGGGGCAAGGCGGCGCCCCCCGGCTTGAGCTGAGATCATCCGCGTGCCCTCTCGTAGCCCAAGACAAGGCGTTTACTCAACTGTGGAGCCGTTTGAACCGGCGACTCGTCGTCAGCCTCTGGATGATCGATTCCAAGGGGTTTGGTGGTCGTAGGCGGTCAGTGCGCGCATGACCGGCTGGCCGCGCATGAACCCGGCCTCACTCATCAGGCCCCCTTGGAATCGATCATCTGGGGAACCGGGAGGCGCTCTACCGGCGGACCGCCGAGATCAGTCCGCCGGGCCGCTCCTCGCGCTGCGGCGGGGTGCTGATCGGGCGGCCGTAGGCGGCAGCGCACTCGCGCAGGGTGTGACACTCGGCCTCCCAGCCGTGCCCGGCCAGCCAGCCCACCGGGTCGTCGGGCATCTCCGAAACCCACATGGACGCCGCCGATCCCGGCACGGCGTCTACGCCGAAGCGCTCGATCACGCCGCGCGAGCCCAACGTCAGCCCCATCCGACTGCCTGCCGCCGACTGCGCGCTGATCCGGGCCAGCAGCAGCTCCACCGCGTCCTCGGGCAGATAGATCAGCAGTCCTTCGGCGATCCACACGGTCGGCACCGCCGGGTCGTGTCCTGCGGCGGCCAGCGCGGCCGGCCAGTCCTCACGCAGATCCACCGCGACGGTGATCCGTTCGCAGCGTGCGACGGCCCGCTCCTGGCGCAGCACCGAAGCCTTGAAGTCCAGTGGCACGGCGGTGTCGACCTCGAACAGCCGGGTGCCCTCGGGCCAGTCCATCCGGAAGGCCCGGCTGTCCATGCCGGCGCCGAGCAGCACGACCTGCCGAACCCCGGTCGCGGAGGCCTGCTGCAACAGGTCGTCGAGGAACTTCGTCCTGATGACGATGGAGAACGCCACGCCCAGCCGGCGGCGTCGCGCGGCCTCGTCACCGGGCAGCGGCGGCGAGGAGGGCCCCAGGCCGCCGGCGGTGGCGAAGGCCTGTGCCAGTGGGTCGCGGAACAGCGCGTCCTCCCGCTCGGTCTCCAGCGCCCGCACCCTGGCCACCCCCACCGCCGTGGCCCACACTCCCGACGGCTGCACCCGCTCCTGCTCATCAGTCACCGCGCCAGCCTAGATGATCGATTCCAAGGGGCCTGATGAGTGAAGCCAGGTTCATGCGCGGCCAGCCGGTCATGCGCGCACTGACCGCCTGCGACCACTAAACCCCCTGGAATCGATCACCTAGACGAGTAGTTCCGAAGTGCCGGTTGGTCGAGGGGAGTTGTCGGACCTGCACGCTACGTTGAGCGCATGACCTATGTAGAGGGCAAGATCGAGCGCATCAGGCCGCAGCAGTTCCACGAGGCCGTCGGCCTGGAGGACTGGCGTGTGCTGGGCGAGGGGGCGTGCGCGTACTACCGCACCGGGTCGTTCACGGTCGGCGCTCGGCTCGTGCAGGCGATTAGCGAGTTGCCGGGCGTGGGGGACGGTCACCCGGACGTCGACCTGCGGCACGAGGGCGTGACCATACGGCTGATCACGATTAGGGACGACTACTACGGGCTTACCGAGCAGCACATTGAGCTCGCCCGGCAGATCTCGGCAGTGGCGCGCACGCTGGGCATCCCAGCCGACCCGTCCGCCGCGCAGACCGTTCAGGTCACTGTCGACGCCCTCGTCGGTCCGGACGTGGTGCCCTTCTGGCGTGCGCTCCTCGGGTACCAGGACCGCGCGAACAGCGGTGAGGACCTGATCGACCCGCATCGCCGCGGGGCACCGTTCTACTTCCAGCACATGGACGCACCACGCCCGCAGCGCAACCGGGTTCATGTCGACGTCTGGGTGCCGTACGACCAGGCCGAGGCGCGGATAGCCGCGGCGCTCGCTGCCGGCGGCCGTCTGGTGAATGATGCCGACTCGCCGTCCAACTGGGTGCTGGCCGACCCCGAGGGGAACGAGGCTTGTGTCGGCGTGGCTGGCTGGACCGGGCCAGACGCGAGCCGGCCGTGAAAACCCCTGCCCGACGAGACCGTGTCGCCGGTTGAGTACGAGGCACGGTTGGGTGGCGGTCAGTGATCGAATGCGGTCAGCGACCGTAGGACGGGGCCGTTGGTCTTGTGGTTGTGCCAGATCGCGGCGGCCATCGCGAGGATGCGCTGGGCGACCCGGACGGCGACGCCTTCGAAGGTGCGTCCGCAGTGCTGCTCGAGGTCCAACTGCCCCTTCAGAGTGTCGTTGACCGACTCGATCAGCTGCCGCACCGACTTCAGCAGGGACTCGCCCTTGCGGCGCCGAACGATTTACAGTCCCGGTCGCCGCCGTCAACGGACGCCTGCACGGTCGACTGCTCGTCTCCCACCTGGTGGTGTCTCGCGCCAAAGTGTCCTGCGATCGGCTGGCGGGAGCCAGTTGGAGGTCATGCCGGCTGCTCTTTCTCCGCGTCGGACCGCTGAGTCGGGATCGCGCGGTCGTTCTGCAGGAGCCAGAGTTCGCGGAACAGGCCGGGGATAGTGGTGAGTTCTTCGAAGGTTCCGGTCTGGATGATCCTGCCGTGGTCCAGGACAACGATCTTGTCGGCGATGGCCACGTTGGCGAGCCGGTGTGTCACGAGGACGACGGCGCGGTCTTCGGCGACTTCGCGGAGGCCGGTGAAGATCCGGTGTTCGGCGCGGGCGTCGAGGGCGCTGGTCGGTTCGTCCATGACCAGAAGTCCGGCTCGACGGTGGAAGGCTCGGGCGATGGCGATGCGCTGCCACTGTCCGCCGGAGAGTTCGACGCCGCCGAACCATTCACGCGCGAGCAGGGTGTCCAGGCCGCTGCGGAGGCCGTCGACCACTTCGTGGGCTCCGGAGCGTTCGGCGGCTTGGTGGACGGTCTGGTCGCTGCCGTGGGGTTGTCCGAGCGTGATGTTCTCACGGGCCGTGAGGGGCCAGTGAGCGAAGTCCTGGGGGACGACGGCGGTCTGCTGCCACAAGGCGTGGGGGTCGAAATCGCTGGTGTCGCGGCCGTCCCAGGTGACGCGACCGCGGGTGGGCAGGTACAGGCCGGACAGGAGCTTGGACAGGGTGGTCTTGCCGGATCCGTTCTCGCCGACCAGGGCGAGGACTTCGCCCCGGCGAACCTCCAGGGTGACGCCGTCAAGGGCGGGCTTCTCGGCGCCTGGATAAATGTAGGTGAGGTTCTCCGTCTTGACGGTGTTCGGGGAGGCGGGAGAGCGGGTTCCGCGGTTCATGCGGTGGCCGCCGGCTTCCTCGATGAAGTCGACCCAGTCGTCGAAGTACAGGCCGGTGCGGAAGAGTTGGGTGCCGTAGCCGACGAGGCCTCGCAGGGATGAGCCGACGGTGCGCAGGGCGAACACTGCGGTTCCGGCGGAGGCTACGGACATGTGGCCGGTCGCCAGGAGTGCCGCGAGCGCGCTCCAGACGATGAGGGATCCGATGCCTCCCGCGAGGGCGCCGAGGAGTTGGTAGCGGCCTCCTCGGTTGATGGCGCGGTCGGTGATGGTGTCCACGCGGGCGCCGATCTTCCGGTACAGGCCGAGGAGGAAGGGGGCCATGGTGCCGGCGCGGACCTGGTCGGCGGTTTCCTTGTCCACGATGTACCAGCGCAGCAGGGCGAGGATGCGCCGTTCGGACGACATGGCGCGGCTGGCTTCGTAGGTGACCTGGGCGCTTTTCATGCTGGCGAGGCCTTGCGGGAGGACGGCCAGGAGGAGCAGCGGGAGGAGGACGGGGTGGAGGGCGGTCAGGACTCCGGCTGCGGCAATGATGGACGCGGCGCAGGCCATGAGCTGCTGGGACTGGGTGATCAAGTCCTGGGCGAGTTCGGCGCCCCGGTCGGCGTTGTCCCACCGGTCGTTGAAGCCCGGTTGGTCGTAGGCGGTCAGCTCGGCCGCGACGGCGGCGTTCAGCATCTCCAGCTCGGCCTCGCGGGAGATCCGCGGGGACAGCCGCCAGGACAGGTTCGTGATGGCGATGGCGAGGAGGGCTCGGGCCCCGGCCGCGATGGCGAGGGCGGCGATGGCCGGGGCGGCGCTGGTGAGCCGGTCCTGAATGTGCCCGGAGGCGACCAGGGCCGTGATGGTGCTGGTGGTGGCGACCAGGCCGAACGCTTCCAGGCCGGCGGAGAGTCCCTGGCAGGTCAGCAGGGAGACGACGGCGCGCCGGTCGATCTTCCAGGCGAGAGCGAGAGCGCGGCGCATGAGGTACGGAAGGCGCCGGGCCATCCCAAAGGTGGTGGCGGGGTGGCGGCGCAGGACGGTGAGGCGAGGGGACTCGAACCGGAGTTCCTCGGCCGGTTTGTCGGAGGCGGGTTCGTCAGAAGCACTTCCAGTACTCAAGCCAGTCCTTCCGTAAGGGAGTTAGGCCTGCCAGGGTGCGCCATCCCGGATGGTCCCGGGACGGCACGAGCGCAAGATCCACTCGAACTCGTGAACCGTGCGGTGTGGCGACTTGCGCAGTACCGAGGAGGAGCCAGTGACGCCACCCACACCCGAGAGCCCCTCGCCGCGCCGCCGGCGTTCGATCCGGCTGACCACCTGGCACAACGAGGTCCGGCTCCTCTACTGGCCCCCACCACATCCGACCGGCTACCGCACCCTGCGGATATTCGACCGGGACGGACATGTCGTCGGCCGGCTCGTATGGGTCGTGTGCGACGAGTGTCACGTCGGCAGCATTCACAAGATCTCGAACGACCCCGGCTGCCACCGCCAGGGCCTCGGCCGGCGGCTGATCCGCCGGGCGCTCGCCGACTGCCCCGGCTACAGATGGCAGACCACCCACCAGTCCCCCAGGCCAACCCGTCTTCCCCGCCCTGCAAATGGAGTTGGGCGTGGCTCTGCCCGAGTACGGCGGGTCTGCTCACACCCCGCCTCGCCCCCCGGCTACCAGCCACGCCTCTAGGGTCTGTCGTCCAAGGCGCTGTGGATCACGGAGTCGTGATACGCCGCGAAGAACTGTCCGATGCCGAGTGGGGACTCATCCGTCCGTTGCTCCCCAGCCTGTTCTGGGGCGCCCACGGCTCGATGACCGGCGTCGCATCCCTGCCGGCGGAGGAGGGCCTGGGACTTGCGATCGCCAACCGGCTCCGGCGCGACGAGGGCCCCGGACCCCTGCGTGACCGGCACCGACGCCGTTCGGTGGGCCTGCTTGGGCGCCCACCGGATGCACCCACCGGTGGGTCACCTCCTGCCCGGTCCGCAGGTCCCTGCCTTTGATCCTTACAGAGCCGAGGCGACGGGCACGTCCAGGCCACGGGCCGCGACGAGGCGTGCGGTTCCGTCGGCCAGGCTGTAGCACAGGCCCACCACAGCGGCCTGCCCGGCGGCGACCCGGTTCGGCCAGGAGGCGGGAGCGGTCCAGCAGCAGGTCGATGGTGTGCCTTATGCGCTCCGCGAGGATCTCTCCGGCACTCAGACGTCCGGCGGCCCTCGCCGCCAGCACGCTGGGAGTGACTCGCTCGACGACGTCCCGGACGTAGCCGGCTGGCGCAATGCCGTCCTCCAGCGGGGCGCACGCCGCCCCGACCGCCCCGCACGAGTCGTGGCCGAGGACCGCTACCAGGGGGCAGTCCAGCACGTCGACGCCGTACTCGATGCTGCCGATCACTTCCGGTCCCATGATGTGGTCGGCGGTGCGCACCACGAAGAGATCGCCCAGACCGCGATCGAAGGCGATCTCGGCGGCCAGGCGGGAGTCGGAGCACCCACAGCACCGCGAACGGGCGCTGGGACGGAGCGACCTCGGTGCGGCGTATGGCGTCTGGTTCGGGTGCGCCAGGGCACCCGCGACGAACCGCTGGTTACCGGCCAGCAGCAGCTCGAAGGCTGCACGGGGGGGATGCGGCCTTGATCTCTGTCATGGCCGCAGATTGCGGCCGGCCCAGCAGACACGCGCGGCCGGGTCGACGGCCTCCGTGCCTCCGTGGTCGGCACGCCCGGACGCCGGGCGATCGCCCTCGATCCGCCTCCTCAGTGCGCTGCGCAAGCTGTCCGGCCCTCAACGGACCGCCCGCACCGCCTCGCCATGCGTAAGCCCCACCACACAACCATGCGGGCCCCGATCACGGCGTACGCCCGATGAGCGCACGCCGCTGCCACCCGCCGCCCACGAGCGACTCGACGAGCGCGGGAGCTGGACTTTTCGTAGATTGAAACAGCGAGCGACTGGCAGGGAATGCGTGTGACACCAAAGATCGACTACACAGGGGTGTTCGCCGCCCTTCCGAGCCCGTGCGTGGTGCTCGGCACGGACCTGGTGATCGCCGATGCCAACTCGGCCTTCTGCATGGTGACGGGCCGAAGCCGGGTCGAGTTGGTCGGGCAGTACCTCTTCGACGTCTTCCCGGACAACCCAGCCGACTCGGAGGCCGACGGGGTTGCGACGCTGAAAGCCTCTCTGCACCATGTCCTGTCCTCCGGCCAGACCGATCACATGGCGCTGCAGAAGTACGACATCCCGGTCGCCGGCAACCTCGAGGTGTTCAAGGAGAGGTGGTGGAGTGCGATCAACGTGCCCCTCCTCGGCCCCGACGGCAAGGTCGCCTGGATCATCCACCGGTCCGAGGACATGACCGACGTCGTCCGCGCCCGCCGCACGACACACCTGCCGTCGGTCCGCCCTGGCCGGGAAGCGGCCATGGAAGCCGAGCTGTACGCCCGGGCCCGGCAGCTGCAACAGCTGAACGAGGAACTGCGGCAGGCCCATGCCCGTGAGCGGCGCATCGCCGTCGCCCTCCAAGAAGCCATGCTCCACTCCCCCGACCTGGCCCGACACCCGAACATCGCCGTGCGCTACCTGCCCGCGACCGGATCACTGAACGTGTGCGGTGACTGGTACGACGCGGTCGACCTGCCCGCGGGCCGCTTCACCGTCACGGTCGGCGACGTGGTCGGCCACGGGCTGATGGCCGCCACCGTCATGGGCAGGCTGCGCAGCGCGCTGAGCGCCGCCACCCGCACCGTGCACGGCCCCGCCCAAGCCCTGGAGGTCCTGGGCCTGTACGCCCGCTCGGTCGAGGGGGCACTGGCCGCCACCGCCGTCCAGGTCCTCGTCGACTGCCACAGCCACCTGCTCATCTACAGCAGCGCCGGCCACCCCCCGCCCGTCCTGCTGCACCCCGACGGCACCTGCGAACTCCTCGACCAGGCCACCGACCCCCCGCTGGGCGCCCGCCCCGAACACGTCCCCCGCCCCCAGGCCAACAAGACCTACACCCCGGGCGACACCCTCATCCTCTACACCGACGGCCTGATCGAACGCCGCGGTGAGGACATCGACGCCGGCCTGACCCGCCTGACCGACATGCTCGCCACCTGCACCGAGTTCGGGGCGGAACACCTCGCCGACGCCCTCCTCGCCCGCCTCGACCTCGCCAGCGGCGCCGACGACGACATCGCCATCGTCGTCGTCCGCCTGGACCGAACGACCCGACCGTACTGATCGGGCCGGCTTCAGGCCTCGGCCCGGACGGATGAGACGGCCGGCCGGATGAGACGGCCGGCCGGTGCGACCGGGAGGCGGCCGCGATCGAGAAGGCCGCCGAGGAGCAGGGAATCCGGCCTGGCCTCTGGTGCCGGGACCTGGACCACTGCATCGAGGCTGGATGGCTGGCACCGGTCAGCCACGTACGCCGCCCCGTGTGGTCAGACCGCGGGCACCGGAAGGGGCTGCGATCCGCGGCACCTGAGCAGTCGCGGCTCGCGGGGGCGCATCGGGGCGTTGTCTCCTCGGCCTCCGGCGGCTCCCCGGAGCAGGCATCATCCGGGGGACGCCTTGCCTGGCTGCACTGCGGCGGCGAGCGGCACGTCGACGCACGGTGGTGATCCGATTCCCCCGTCCCCCCGCCGCCCTCTGCCACCGTGGGACCCCTGCCTGCGCCGGGCATCGGCCCAGGTGGCGGGATGGCTCAAACGGGGAGCTCAGACGGCGGTACGGGTACCTGCCCACCGAGCGGACCCACGGGAGCGTCGCAGCCGGCAGGCGGAAGGCCATCCGGGGCAACGAACTCGGCCAGTAGCGCCGCCCGCCACCACAGGCCCGACGACGAAGCCTCGCCGTCGAAGTCCGGCCCGCCATGCCCGACGGCCGACCCACTCATGTCCGATGACCTACGCCGACCCGCCCGGCCTCCACTGCCCGCGCCGCGTCCCAGCCCACGATGCTCAGCACCACCGTGGCGCAGGCGTCCCTCATCACATGACGCGCCGTACACCCGCCACCGTCAGCGGTGAGGCAGGTCCGACAGGGAAAGAAGCGAGGCATCGTGCCCGCCGGCGTCCGCTGGAACCAGGCACGTTCGCCCCCCTGCCGATCACGTGTGAGCCCCAGCAGGGTCAAAGCCGACGACCGCGCACGAAAGCCGATCCGTGGTGCGGCGACCGTAGGCGGTGTCATCGCGGCGCACTACGGCGTCCCGTCCGGCTCCACGCGCGCTGACAAGGAGCCCCACCGCAGCACGGTGCGCGCGGCGTAAAGGCGAGCAGCGGGCCCGGTGGAAGATCGAACGTGTCCGCAAGTGACCTCGCGCGAGTGCCCACCGTGCCGTCAGCAGTGGCACCCGCACCCGTCGGGGTGTCTTCTGCGGACCACAGGCCAGCTCGCGCGCCGTGGAGAATCTCAGCTCGCCGTTGGCGCCGGTGACCACGGAACTTCGGCCGGTGGGCCGGGAGGGTCGTTCATGGTCCATCGCATGGCGGCTCCTCCTCGGCGCCAAAGCTAGGAACCGGTATGAGGCGGAACCCTGTGCCCGGCTCTCCCACCAGGCAATTTACGCAGAACTTAGCTGCTTCTGAAGCTTCTCACATCCATCATGCAATGCCGGATCCGGTCGGACCGGCGACCCTGAAGACACGATCGTCGTGCTGTCATCGAGGTGGCCATGCCTGCAAGAACAGGGTGGCGGTGCATGGTGACGGCTGCAGCCGCATGCGCGGCCGCGACCGTACTCGCCTCGCCGCCCACCGCCGCCGCGCTGTCCCGCGCGCCCGCCGGACCCTCCGGATCCACCAGCGGAACATCGGCCCCCGCCGTCGACTGCCGGGTCACCAAGTGTGTCGCCCTGACCTTCGACGACGGGCCGACCCGATACACGGCGCCCATCCTCGGGACACTGGAGCGCCGGCATGCCGTCGCCACGTTCTTCCTCATCGGACCACGGGCTCTGCGGTACCGGAACGTCGTCCTCAGGGAGCAGCGCGACGGTGATGCGATCGGCGATCACACGGTCACCCACTCACGCCTCACCCGCCTCACGCTCGCCCGGGTCGAGTATGAGCTGAACACTGCGGCAGCGGAGATCGCCTCTGTCACCGGGCATCGCCCGACCCTCTTCAGGCCCCCCTTCGGAGCCTTGAACGACAAGGTGCGGTCGGCGGCCGGTGCGGCGCGGCTGTCGGTGGTGATGTGGAACGTCAGCGCCAAGGACTGGAAGAACCACAACCCCCACCTGATCGAGGACCGGGTGCTGACCCTCGTACGACGGGGCGCGATCGTCGTCCTGCACGACCGGTACGCGACCACCCCACCGGCGGTCCCCACCATCGTCCGCACCCTCCAGTCCCGTGGCTATGCCCTGGTCACGGTGCCCCAACTGTTCGCCACGTCCGGAGCCCTGCGCCCCGGGCTGGTGTACGACCACCGTCCATAGGGGAGGGTGCGAGCAGCCCTCACGGGGGCCGGAGACCGTCACGGTACGGGCGGGACGGGCGGGCATGGACCGGGTTCATGTCGAGTCTCAAGCAGCCTCGTGCTCAGGCTGCACGCCTGTTGTCGACAACTGGGCCGGGGTCGTGATGACTGCGGTGCCGTCGGTGAGACGGACGAGGAGGTCGGCCTGAGCCGTCAGGCGGAGGTCGTGGGTGATGAGAAAGGTCGTGCGCCCGGCGATGAGGCGGCGAAGCGGTGCCATGATGCGGGCGGTGGAGGCATCGTCGAGTCCGGCGGTGGGTTCGTCGAGGATCAGCACGGGGGCGGTGCGGAGCATGGCGCGGGCGAGTGCGATCCTGCGGCGTTGGCCGCCGGAAAGACTGTTGCCCCGCTTGCCGACCGGGGTGTCGTAGCCCTGGGGCAGCGCAGTGACGAAGTCATGGGCGTCCGCCGCGTCGGCGGCGGCGAGTATGTCGGCTTCGGTGGCGTCGGGGCGGCCGTAGGCGATGTTGTCGCGGACCGTGCCGTCGAAGAGCATGCTGTCCTGCGGAAGTAGGGTGATGTGGCGGCGCACCTCGTCGAGCGGGAGTTCGGCGATGTCCCGGCCGTCGAGGAGGATGCGGCCCCGAGACGGCTCGTGGAAACGCAGCAGCAACTTGCCGAGAGTGGACTTGCCGGTGCCGCTGGGTCCGGTGACCGCGACGAGCAGGCCGGGTGCGATGTCCAGGTGCACCCGCTCCAGCACGGGGTGACCGCTGCCGGCATACGAGAAGCCGACGTTCTGGAAGGTGACAGCCCCGCGGACCGGTTCGGCGAGCGGCGGGACGTCCTCGCGGGGCGCGGCGTCGGGGAGGGGTCCGGTACGCAGCACCTCGATGAGGCGTTCGCAGGCGGCGGTGGCGGAGGAGGCGCTGACGACGAGCTCGCCAAGTTCCTGGAGTTTGGGGTGGAGATAGCCGAGGAAGGCGGCGAAGGAGAGCAGGCCGCCGACGCTGAGGTGGTGTTCGGAGATCTGCCAGGCGCCGGCGCCGATCACGGCCAGCACGCTGAGCGTCTCGACCAGTTCACCCATCGGTCCGTACACCGACGACAGCCGGATCTGCCGCAGGCCGGCGCGCATCCAGTTGCGCCCCTCGCGGTGCACCTTGCTGCGCTCGGCCTGCTGCCGACCGTAGGCCTGCACCAAGGGCATGTTGGCCAGGCTCTCCTCCAGTAGGGAGGCCAGCCGGCCGTTGCTGTCACGTTCAGCGCGGGTCGCGGAGCGCATCAGAGTGCCGAACACCCGGGCGCCGAACCAGATCAACGGGGCAGCGGCCAGCGTGATCAGGGCCAGCTGCCAGCTGGTCCAGAAGGCCGCCGCAGCGAACACCGCCGCGCCGACGGCGGAGGTGATCAGTTCGACGGGCGCGGAGGCGACCAGTGACTCGACGGACTCGATGTCTCCGGTCAGCCGGGAGACCAGGTCGCCGGTGCCGAAGCGGTCCAGGGCGTCCGGCGGGACCCGCTGGAGGTGCTGGAAGACGCGGTCGCGCAGGCCGAGCAGAAAGTGCTCGCTGGTCCATCCGGCGAGATAACCGCCCGCCGCGGAGGCGACCGCACCGGCCACTGCGAGCCCCAGCCAGAAGGCGGCAGGCTCCCAGAAGGCAGTGAGGTCGCCGGGAGTGAGGGCGTCATCGGTGAGGACGCCCACGATCCCGATCGCGCCCGCGTCGCACCCGGCGGACACCAGCAGCAGCACGGCGGACGCCAGGATGGCCGCGCGGTTGACGCTGACCAGCGGCCAGAACGTCCGGAACGCAGCCAAAGGGGAGATACGGGCGTGCCGGATCCGGGACGAGGCGCTGGCCGCGGGGCCCGCCCCGGATTCGGCCACGGGCACGGTGGCGGGTGCTGCAGTGTGCATGGCCGGCGCTTCCTGGGCACTGCCCGATCCGACGGCGTGCCGGGATCAGTCGCGCGCCTGTGCTGCACGAACAGACCCCGGCACCGCCTGCCTGTGTGATTCTGTTCCGCGGCGCCGTGCTACTTGGCAGCGGCCTTCTTGTGCTTGCGGTGATGGTGCTTCTTCTTGTGGTGCTTGGCCTCGCCGGCAGCGCCGCACTCCTTCTTCTTGGCCTTCTTGGCCAGCATGATCTTGGCGAAGGACATGTCGACATCCCTTCCTGACAGATCGTCAAACGGCTGTGTTCGCCGCTGACTTCGTTTGTGCGTTGCATCCGTGAGTACGGAGGCGGCTGACGCCTCGCTCAAGAAGAAAAGTGAGCGTTGGGCTATGTTCCCTTACCAGTTCCACGCCCGGGAATGCGACGAAATACTTGTGAAGAAGTGCTCGCCCTGATACCGCACCCGGCACGCTCCCCTGTGGCCCGAGGGACGACGAGGGGCACGTACACCCCACCGGGCTCGGCATGTGGAGGGCGTGAGCCAAGCGGGACTCGACGGTGAACTGAGGCAAACTCTCGGCGTCGTGAAGCTGAGCTCGTGGAACACTCGATGCCACGACCGGCCGAGCGCGCATCCCCAAGATGTGTCACGGGGAACCCTGCGCCGGCCGGGGCCGTTCGCTCGTCACACCGTCACGCTGCTCCCGCTCCGCCCGGCCTGTCGCTCCGTCGGCGCCCCTCTGACTTGCCGCCACTCCGCATCCACACACCCCTTCGCGGACGCGATCAGCGCTCCACCGCTCCTCCACGGCCAGGACCCGAACCATCCATGCACGGTCGGCGACTGCTCCGGAAAGAAGAGCCAAACCGCCGACAGCTCGGCGTAACCGGCGGTAACTTCTTTGGCGTTCCTGACCGAAACCGCTTTCCCCCAGGAGACACACCCATGCGCAGACTCCTCGCCTGCCTGGCGGCGGCAGCCGCCGTCCTAGGCGGGCTCACTGCGGCTGCCCCCTCCGCCGTGGCCGCCGATTCGGGCACCTTCAGCGTTCTCACCTACAACGTCGCCGGACTGCCCGAGGGCCTGTCCAGCGCGCCGACGCCTCGCGAGTCCAGCACCACGGCGATCGGTCAGCGGATCGCGCCTTACGACATCGTCCACGTCGAGGAGGACTTCAACTACCACTCCTATCTGTACGCCGGCGACACCGCGCACACCTACCGCACCCCCACCAGCGGCGGCGCGGGCATCGGCAGCGGGCTCAACACACTGTCGAAGATCCCCTACGACGTGGACGACTTCGAGCGGGTGCACTGGCGCTCCTGCCAGTACGACTCGGGCGACTGCCTGACCCCCAAGGGTTTCACGTTCATGCGCGTACGCCTCACCGAGGGCGTCTACGTCGACTTCTACAACCTGCACACCAACGCCGGTACCAACGACGGTGACCTCGCCTCCCGTGCGGACAACCTCAGCCAGCTCACCGACTTCATCAAGACCCACTCCGCGGGCAACGCGGTCGTGGTCATGGGCGACACCAACACCCGCTACACCCGCACCGGTGACACCATCGCCGAGTTCGCCTCCGCCAACGGCCTGACGGACGCCTGGGTCCAGCTGATACGGGGCGGGACTCCGCCCGCCAAGGGCAGCGATGCCCTCGTGTGCGACCAGTCCGGGACGACCGTGCCCAACACCTGCGAGGTCGTCGACAAAATCCTCTACCGCGGCAGCAAGCTCGTCTCGCTGAACGCGACGGCCTACAACAACGAACACACCAAGTTCCTCACCGACAACGGGCTCATGCTCTCCGACCACGACCCGGTCACCGTCGGCTTCTCCTGGTCGCGCAGCGCCGCCTTCCAGCTCAGTGACCAGTTCGGCGGCCCGCACGGCGACTACTTCGACGACATCGACGCCGTACCGGCCGGCGGTCACGCCACTACCGTCGCCCTGCGCAGCGGTGCCCGCGTCGACCAGATGAGCCTGACCCTGGCCGGCGGCACCACCCTGACCCACGGCGGCACCGGGGGCACCGCCTCCTCCCTCACATTGGGCAGCGACGAGTACGTCACCTCCGCCTACCTGTGCCAGGGGCAGACGGACGGCCACAGCCGCATCTTCTACGCCAGGTTCACCACCAACCTGGGACGCGCCCTGGCCGGCGGCACCACGACCTCCGACTGCGTCACCCGCACGGCTCCCTCCGGCTGGCAGATCGCCGGCTTCCACGGCCGCTCTGGTGACGAGGTCGACAAGATCGGCTTCATCTACACCCAGCGCTGATCCAGGCCACGGGCGTGGCCGGAGTGCACAGACTTCACCAGTGATGTGCGACGTGACTGGCGCGCGCATGGCCACGCCTACGGTCTGACCGATTAACCGAAGCGCATTCGCTATATCGACCGACGGCCGCCAAGCCCCTGGCCGTGACCGGGAGCTGAGTCTCGGCGCCGGTACCGCGCATGCGGCCGACTCGGCATACGCGATGTGCTACTTCACCGAGTCGACCAGTCTCGGCGAGGGCACCGACTTCGGCCTCCACCTCGCAGGCAGCGCCGAATCGCTCAACTGGATGGCGCTGAACCAGAACAACCCCGTCGTCACGTCCGCCGAAGGCGACCTCGGGCTGCCCAATACCTTCATCCTGCGCAAGCAGGACAGGACGGCACGTTCATCGTTCCCACAGACAGACCTTGTCACTGTGCGAGCTGTAACCATCACCGGCGAGGGTCAGGGCTTGATCAAGTTCCGTAGGTGTCCGGGTTGTTGGTGATGCCCAGGATGGGGAGTGCTCGCTGGGGCTCGTCGAGTATCGCCCGGGTGGTCTTGGCGATGTTGTCGGCTCCGAGGGTTTTCAGTACGCCGATGGCGAGGTTGCGGAGGGTCGCCATGGCCCGTGGTGCGGTTCCGGCGTGGACGGTGGAGGCGTCCTCGGCGAAGGTGACGTCCCTGATGTGGTGCGAGGAGTTTTCCACTCCCCAGTGCCCGCGGATCGCGGCGGCCAGGTCGGCGGGTCCGGCTTGGTGGGCGTCGAGGCTGGTGACGGCGTAGACACTCTCACGGGTCTCGCGCCGGCCGGTCTGCTTGCGGCGGCGGTGGACGCGGATGGCCAGGCGGGCGTGGGGAAAGGCGATTCCGCCGAGTTCGTCGGCGATCCCGCACGTCTTGATCGAGCGGGACTCGCGGCGTCCGTGTCCGGCCCCGAGGCGGTGTGCTGGACGGCGATGGACTGCCAGGGAAGAGCGGCGAGTTGGGCGTGGGCGGTGGGCTGGTTGGTCTTGATCACGGCGATGTAGTGGGCCTTCTTGGTCTCGACCAGCCAGGAGATGTTCGCCTTGACCGAGTGCAGGGCGTCGAAGGTGACGACGGTGTCGGCCAGGTCCAGCGGTGCCAGCAGCGGTTGGAAGTGTGTGGTTTCGTTCGTCTTCGCGCCGACCTCGACCTGGGCGAGGGTCACGACGGTGCCGTGCGTGACCGCGGAGAGCAGATGCCGGCGCGTCGCGGTGAGACGGGCTGATCCCTTACGACGTGGTGCGCGATTGAGGGCTGAGCGTGCAAGGCCTGGCGGTTCGGCTGATGGGTGATCACCTCTCGGCGGCGCGGTCGGAGACCAGGCCGGCCACTCCCGAAGAACACCGAAGGCATCCGGTGCAAGCTGAAACGCCTGGTCACACGGGGCATCCTCATCGAACCCGAACCCGGCCTGTTCACTCAGCCCCGCACCTGACCATCAACCCACCCCGCCGACCAGGGCCCCTTACTCAACCCCAAGACCGAAGCAGGCATTACGTCACGTACCGCACTCTCAGAGGCGACCGAACTGGATCAACGCTGTTGCCGCATTGCTTCCTCGACCCTTGCCCTGGTCCGCCTTATCGCCCATGGGCCGGCTATCAGGACCGTAAGAGCAACCACACCCGAACTGACCAAGGTTTCGGTCCACGGTGTTCCGCTTTGCCTCCACACCACGATCGTCGACGCAGTAACCACAGCGTCGACCCCGAGCAGGACTGCCCATAGGCGGCCCGTAGACATCGATCTATCAGACATAGGCCGTACCTTAGGGCGCGCAGAGAATCAAGGTGTTGCTTCCGTGGATCTGGCTCGTTGATGTGTTATGGCCATATCACAGGAGACTCGTGATCAACTCGCCGTGA
>NZ_JBVIJE010000048.1:0-34156 GCF_055581585.1 Streptomyces sp. NPDC031426 | reverse complement strand
TGCGGACCCGTGCCCCTGGTGCGAGTCAGAGCAGTTCCGAGATGGCCTTCACCCCCGGCGTAAACGCCGGAGCACTGGCCAAGATCAAAGGTAGATCTTCTTGCGTGACGCGGCCGTGCGGGATACCCACACGGCCGGTGCTCCTCGTCAGGCGGGGACGGCAGTGGTGTCGAAGGTCAGGTGGACAGCCTGATCGTGGAGGGCGGCGGTGCTGACGACCGCAACGGTCTCATCTCCGATCGCGGCGAGGGTGGCGGTGTAGTCGCCGCACGTGACTGCCTGCGCATCGACCTCCGTTCCGTCGACGACGAGCCGGCCTGTTTTGGTGGTGAGTACGTTGGGCAGCCAGATCGGTCCGTCAGGCGAAGAGTTGAAGAGGAACTCACCCAGGAGCACATCGGGCTCCAGCGTTGAGAACACGCGGACGTGCTCAGGCAGGCGCCGCTGGGTGGTGACCTGCACCAGCATGGTGTGCTCCTCGTAATACCCGAGGTCGAGCCGCTGGAGGAAGCCGTCGACAGACCCCTGGCTCACCAGGCGGCGCCATCCGGGCTGGGGCCGTACGAGGACGGCCACCGGGCGGCTGAACGCCCGCAGTGTCTCCAGCCAGATGCGATCGTCGGGCCGGCCCGGGTGGGCGGAGCTGTGGAACATGACGGCCCCCTCTGGATGGTCGCAGCCGCGGGCGCGGCGCCTTCATCGTGGCATCGCACCAGCGTTCGCGGGCCGGAATATCGACGGACCCGATCATGGAGGACACCGCGGCGGGGCCAAGGAAAGGGTGCGTGCAGCGCGCGGGGCCTGAGGCGTCCGCAGCATGGGTGCCTATCGGGTCGTGCACGATCTGCGCAAATCGCCCTCGCGGCGGGCCTGAACCGGTAGATCTTCTTGCATGACGCGAGCGCAACTGACCGACGAGGAACGGAAGTTCATCGGGCCGTACCTGCCGATCGGTCAGTACGGCCCTCTCCCCAGCGGCTGCGGCAGCAGCTCGAGGGTGTGATCTCGCGGTTCAGGGCCGGTCGACAGTGGCGGGAGATGCGGCAGGAGTTCGGTGCCTGGCCGACCGTCCACAACTGCTTCCGGCAGTGGCGTGACGCCGGTGTCTTCGCGGCCCTGCTGGAGGGCCTGATCGCGGAAGCGGCGAAGCGGGGTGAGGTGGATCTGTCCCTGGTCAGCATCGACTCCACCACCGCGCGCGCTCACCACGACGCCGCCGGCATGCACCTGGACTCGTCCAACTTCTTCTTCGTGGCCATGAACAGGACGGTAGGAAGGGGGACTTACCTGACGCGAGACAGATTTCTCATTCTTTCTCGCAACCTCCCTTGCCTGTCTAGAACTTTCTCGCAAAGCTGGCAATGCGGTGTAGTCCTGGGCGGTCGCGCCTAGCGATGCTGAGTGGATCGACCCCCAACGAAGGGAAGCACCATGGCCCGACAGCTACGCTTCAACGGGACCGGCAGCGGCGAGGGAGGCTGCCCCGCAGTGCACGAGGATCTCGACAGCGGTGAAGTCATCGTGCAAGGCCGCCCCATTACCGACCCGGACGACCTGAGGCAGCTTCAGTACTTCGATGCGGAGCGAGAGGTGGCCGTGGTCGTGCCGCGCAACACGCTGGTCGACTTCGGCCCGCGCGACGAGACACCGAGGACCATCGACCCGACCGACTTCGGCAAGCTGTTCGAGAACTTCAAGCACACCGCGCGCCGGATCGAGATGCGACGCCGGTACGCCTCGGACGAGAGCACCGAGACCTACGCCCAGTTCACCCGCGGCGAGGCTCCGGCTTGGGACATGGACACTCCCTGGTGCCACACGATTCGCCGCCAGGTGGCCCAAGGCGCACGCGTCGAGCGCGTTCGCATCGTCGATCGCCCCGCAACCAAGGGGCAGCGCTACCTGCTTGCCTACGCGGAAAAGAACGCCGCGCTCGGCGAAAAGATCCACAACCTGTGGCGCGAGGATGCTGAGCGCCTCCACCTGCCTCAGGAGGACTTCTGGGTCTTCGACTCACGGCTGGTGGCCCGGCTCCTCTTTGACGAGAACGACGATCTGACCGGCGCCGAACTGATCACCGAGCCCGCGGCCGTCAACCGCTACCTCCAGGCTTGGGACGCCGCATGGCACTATGCGGTCCCGTATGAGCAGTTCGCGGCCCTGGTGGCGACAGAGGACTAGGCAGGCACAACCATTGAGCACCGATTATCAGCAGGCGCGAGAGAGCCTGGGACGGCGACTGCGCGAGCTACGGCTCACCGCGCCTGACGGTCGGCTCACCGGAGCACAGCTTGCCGAACGCCTGGGCTGGCCCGCTTCCAAGGTCTCCAAGCTGGAGCTGGGCAAGCAGACGGCCACTCCTGAGGATCTGCGTCAGTTCACAGCCGCAGTCGGCCAGCCCGAGGCGTACGAGGAACTTCTTTCCAGACTGCGTGGGTTCGAGTCCCAGATACGCTCCTGGCGGCGTCAGCTGGCCGCAGGGCACCGCCCGGTACAGGCGGTCCACAACCACGCTCAGGCCAAGGCCAAGGTGCTGCGTGCATGGGAGTCTTCCTGGGTCGTCGGCATCCTCCAGACCCCCGGCTACGCCCGCGCCGTCCTGCGGCACTTCGCACAGCTTCACGGCTCGCGCCTCAACGACCTCGAAGACGCGGTCGCCGCCCGCATGGAGCGACAGCGGCTCTTGTACGAGCCGGGGCGCAAGTACCACATCATCCTGTCCGAGTCGGTTCTGCGGCACCTGGTCTGCCCGCCGGCCGACCTGGCCGCCCAGCTCTCCTACCTGTCCGGCGTCATCGGCCTGAAGACCGTCGAGCTGGGCATCGTCCCGTTCGGCGCCTCCCTGAAGCTACCGCCCGGCGCAGGCTTCTGGGTCTACGACGACCGCCAGGTGGTAACCGAAACCTGGCACGCTGAGCTGTGGATGGACGACGAGGCCACCGTGGCGACCTACCTCAAGGCCTGGAAGACCTTGCAGGAGTCCGCGGTGTACGGAGCCGACGCTCAAAACGTGATCAACGCGGCGTCGAGAGCGCTCAGCTCCCGCTGAGCGCAACGGCCCGCCATTGTCCCGGGTTGCCTTCCCCCTGGACCTACACAGCCGGTGATCGAGGTTCGACAGAACGGCTTGTCAACGGACCGCAGGTGGATAGCATTCACAGCCTCCACTCAAGACCGTCGCGTCCGAGGGGTCCCCGGAACGCTTCGAAGGCCCGCGAGATCATAGATCGCACCCTTTATGAGGGCGAGACCGTTTCTCGACTCCGCTCAGGCGGCCGCCGGTGCCTGGCCGCGCTGGGCGATCACCATGGCCATGTCGTCGTCGAGTAGACCGCCCGCATAGGCCCGCAGGTCGGCGGTGATCTGCTTCAGGAGCGGCCCGGGGGCGTGGTCGACCCACCTCGCGAGGCGTTCGGCGAGCGGGTAGAAGGTGCCCGCGCCGTCGCGGGCCTCGGTGACGCCGTCGGTGTAGAGCAGGATCCTGTCCCCCTCGTGGAAGGGGAAGGTCGCCGCCGTATACGTGTCGTCGGACATGGCGCCGAGGCCGAGCGGCGGGGCGGGTTCGCTCACCTGGAGCGCGGTGACGGTCCCGGTCACCCGGCGCAGCAGCAGGGGCGGCGGATGGCCGCAGCTGATCATGTGCACCACCGGCTCGTCGTCCGGGATGTCGAGCACCACGGCGGTCACGAAACGTTCGGCGGCGTCGGGCTCGCATTCCGAGAACTCCGCGAGGCCCCAGCGGACGGCGTCCTCGAGGTAGGCGACCAGCTCCGTCAGCGGGATCCGCCGATGGGTCGCGGCGCGGAAGGCACCCAGCACGATCGCCGTGTCGCTGATCGAGGCGAGGCCCTTGCCCCGGACGTCGCCCATGATCAGTCGGGTGGAGTCGGAGGTACGGGCCGCGGCGTAGAGGTCGCCGCCTATGTGGGTGTCGGGCTCGGCGCTGTGGTACTCCGCGGCGAGGGACACCGGCCCGGTCCGCAGGGGGAGCGGTCGCATGACGACCCGCTGTGCGGTGTCGGAAACCGTGCGCGCTCTGCTCAGTTCCCGTTGGTGCCGGTCCCGCAGGTGGGTGAAGGCGAACAGCAGGCCGGAGAGCACGGTGAGCGAAGCGAGTTCGACCAGCACACTCTCGGTGCCCAGGGTCCGCCGCTCCGCCCCCGCGGCGATCAGCGCGAGTATCGCGAGGCCACCGATCAGGGCCGTGGCGCGCGGGCCCGCGCCCATGGCGGTCACCGCCGTGGCGACGACCAGGAGATGGGCGAGGTGGATGTCCGGAGGCAGGAACGCGTCGGCCGCCGGGATGGAGACGATCAGGGCCAGGGGGACGACCAGGAAGAGCGGGTGCAGCGCCGCCCGCCTCCAGACCTTGAGGACCCTGGTCACGGATGTCGTGGTGGTCGCAACGCTCATTCCTGCTCCCATCATGCCGACCTGGTGAGTGGCCGCGGTGCGCGAGAGACGCCCTCGCGGGGAAGGAGGCCGACCGGCACATCTCTCACCTTCGGGAACAGATCGGAGGTGCGCTCTATGCCGGACGTCGAACAGCCTGCCGGCGTCCCCCGCCCGCCCCCAGGCCGACCTGACAGCTTCGTCTACTGCCCCTCGTCGGCTCGGCGCGCTGTGCTGAAGCGTCGCTGATAGGCGGCGGGGCTGAGCGACAATTCCCGCGCGAAAACTCTCCGCATGCTCTCATAATTCGGGAATCCGGCAAGGGATGCTGTCAGCGTTGCGGTATGCCCCTGGTCGAGGAGAGCTTTCGCCATGTCGAACCGGATCATCTCCACGTACCGGGCCGGCGTCGTGGACAGCTCGTCGTGGAAGAGCCGCGTGAGATGCCGAGGGCTCACATTGAGGTGCTTGGCGAGTTCGCCGAGTGAGTGGTTTCCCCCGGGATTCGCCGTGATCAAGTCGGTGATTCTGCGGAGGGCCGGAGACCGGGGCGGCGGTCCTTGCAGTGGGGCGGAGAACTGCGACTGGCCGCCCGAACGCTGCAAATAGACCACCAGGGCGCGGGCGACGTCGCGGGTCAGATCAGGGCCGTGATCCTCCTCGACGAGTGCCAGTGCCAGGTCGATTCCGGCGGTCACGCCTGCCGAGGTGTAGGTGGTGCCGTCACGGACGTAGATCGCGTCGGGTTCGACGCGGCTGGCCCGGCAGCGGGCGGCGAGCTCGTGCGCGACCTTCCAGTGCGTGGTCGCGCGTTTTCCGTCCAGGAGGCCGGCGGCGCCGAGGATGAATGCTCCGGTGCAGATGGACGCGACCCGGTCCGCCCGGCCCGCCAGCGTTCGCGTGGCCTCGATCAGATCACGGGAGACCGGTGTGCGCGGGTAGAGGTCTGCGCCGGCCACCAGGAACGTGTCGGGAGCAGGCTCTGTGGCGGCGGCGTCGACCGAGATCCGGATCCCGATGGACGAGGTGACATCGGCACCGGTCGGTGACATCAGAACGATCTTGTAGTCGGCACCGAGCCGGTTCGCTTCCCCGAATACCTCCGCGGGGCCGACGACGTCCAGGAGTTTGACCCCGTCGTAGACGAGGATCGCACCCGATGCGTGGCGGAGCCCACAACCCCGCTGCCCGCCTGTCCGGATTCGGGTGACTCATGGCCGGACCGAGGGAGCGCCGGACGCCGGGTGGTGGGCAGTGTGGAAGACGGACGCACCGTCCATTCGTAACACACCGATATCGGAAGGAGCAGAGGTCATGTGCGAGATCATCGCGGGGGTGGAGATTCCTGAAACGGCGGCGGTCGCCGAGGCCACCCGCCTCATGCAGGAGATGACCAGCCCACTCATCTACCACCACTCCCGGCGCGTTTTCGTCTTCGGTGCGCTGCATGCTCACAAGCTTGGCGTGGACCCCGACCCGGAGCTTCTCTACTTGTCCGCCGTGTTTCACGACACCGGCCTTTTGACGCCGTTTTCCGACGTGGAGCAGCGCTTCGAGGTCGATGGAGCCGACCACGCACGCAAGTTCATGCTCGACCACGGCTTCCCGGCCACGGCCGCCGACGTGGTGTGGACGGCGATCGCGCTGCACACGACCCCGGGAATCCCCGGCCGGATGGGCCCGGAGATCGCCATCACGTACTTCGGGGTTCTGACGGACGTGCTCGGCTTCGGTCTGGACGAGCTGGATCGCAGCCAGGTGGACGAAATCATCGCCGCCCATCCGCGGGGCGACTTCAAGAACGAGTTCCTGCAGGCCTACGTCGACGGACTCAAGCACCGCCCCGAGACCACGAACGGAACCGTGAATTCGGATGTGCTGGAGCACTTCGTTCCCGGCTTCCGTCGCACCACCACGGTCGAGCGCATGCTGGGCGCTCCCTGGCCGAGCTGATCAGGATGCCAGAAGAGGCCACGTGATGAAACGTGCGAGTCGCTCCCGCGACGGGCGTCGTCTCGGACGAGGTCCGGCTTTCGCCGTGCTGGCCTGCGCCAATGTGGTGATGATGGCCACGGCAAGCGCACCGTCACCGATCTACCCGCTGTACCGGGAGCGTTGGGGCCTGACGGTCACGATGCTGACAGTGATCTTCGCGGTGTATGTCGTGGGTCTGCTCGGCGCCCTGCTGACGGTCGGATCGCTGAGCGACCAGCTGGGTCGCCGTCCGGTGCTGGTCGCCGCCCTTCTGGTGGCGGCGACCAGCACGGCGGTCTTCTGGACGGCCGACGGCGTCGTCTCCCTCCTGATCGCCCGGGTCGTGCAGGGCATCGCCACAGGGACGGCCACGGGCGCTCTTGCCGCCGGACTGGTCGACCTCTCACCCGATCGACGTCCGCAGCTGGGGCCGACGACGACAGCGGTGGGCACGAGTATCGGCATGGCCACCGGTGCCGGAGTCGTGGGGTTGCTGGTTCAGTCGACTTCACGTCCCGATGCGTATGTCTTTCCCGTCCTGACCCTGACCTTCGTCGTTCTGGCCGCGGCCGTCCTCACGATCCCTGAGACACTAGACCCGCGCGCGATGGGCCTGGCGTCGCTGCGACCGAGCGTCCGGGTTCCCCGGGACGTCCGGCCGGAGTTCTTCGCCTCCATTCCCGCCCTGGTCGCGGGGTGGTCCGTCACGGGTCTGTTCCTCGCGCTCACTCCGTCCCTGGTGAGCAATGTCCTGCATGTGCGCTCCGGTGCTGCGGGCGGGCTCAGCATCGCGGCGCTTTTCCTGGCCAACAGCGTGGGCGGGGTGTGGTCCGTTCGGCATACGGCACGGCTCGCCACCTTGCTGGGGGCGGTTCTCCTGACTCTGGGTGCGTCCGCATTGGCGGTGGCCATCGCTGACGCGTCGCTGGTCGTATACGTGGGCGGATCGGTCGTAGCGGGGCTGGGCGTCGGCCTGACGTTCAACGGCAACCTCCGCGCCATCAGCGCGGTCACCACCGGGAAGTCGCGGTCGGAGGTCTTCTCGGCCGTCTACGTGATCAGCTATGCGGCGTTGAGTCTTCCGGCCCTCGCGGCCGGGCTCGCGGCGCCCTCATGGGGGCTGGAGACCACGGGCTATCTGTACGTCGGCTTCGTCGGGGTGCTGTCCTTGGGTGCGGCCCTGCACGCCGGACGATCGCGTGCTCACCGGCCGATGGGAGACCCGATGCGGACGGCCGGGAAATGCGAGCCTCACAGCGAACTGACCCGCTGCTGAGCGTCGAGTCGGTTCCGGGTGGGGTTGCCCCAGGGAGAGTGGCCCCACCGTGAAACACCGCCGTACGCCCGCAGCAGCCCCGGAGCAGCTTGATCACGACTTACGACCGCCGTGTCAGAGCGGACGTCCTGAGCTCGGCTAACTACGCTGGCTCCGCAGGCTGGAGGAGGTTGCGATCCGTATGGGTGACGGGCACGGGCCCGGACGGTCTGAGCAGGAGGAGCTGCTCGGAGCCGAATGGGAGAGGCACCGGCCCGCGGTCTTCGGAGTGGCCTACCGGCTGCTGGGGACTGTGGCCGATGCCGAGGATGTCACCCAGGACGTGTGGCTGCGAGCGGCCGGAGCGGATCTGCAGGACATCGATGATCTGCGGGCCTGGCTGGTGACGGTGGCCGCGCGACGGTCGTACGACATCCTCAAGAGCGCCCGCTTCCGCCGGGAGAGCTATGTCGGGCCGTGGCTGCCGGAGCCGCTGCTGACAGGACCGGACGCGTCGCAGCCGGTACTCGTCGATGAGTCCGTCAGTTCGGCGATGCTCCTGATCATGGAAGAGCTGAGCCCGCCAGAGCGGGTGGCCTTCGTCCTCCACGATGTCTTCGGTCTTGAGTTCGGCCGGATCGCCGAGGTGCTGGACGTCTCCGTGCCGGGCGCGCGGCAGCTCGCCTCGCGGGCGCGACGGCGGGTGGCCAAGGCGAAGGAGTCCACGCCGCAGGCGTCGAAGGCGGAGCGCGAACGGGTCCTCAAGGTCTTCCGCGCCGCCTACGAGGCCGGGGATCTGGCCGGCCTGGTCAGGCTCCTGCACCCGGACGCGGTCTACGTCACCGACGGCGGCGGCAAGATCTTGGCGGCACGCAAGCTCATTCACGGCGGCCGGCGCGTCGCCGAGGTCATGGTGCGTACGGGGCGTCAGTGGCACCCGGACCGCATCGACTTCGCGGAGGTCGGCGGCGAGCTGGCTCTCGTGTTCCACCGGGAAGGACGGGTCTACTCCGTCGACACGGTGCAGATCACAGATGGTCAGATCACCGCGTACCGCAGGGTCATGAACCCCGACAAACTCGTGCGCGTCTGAGCTGTCACACCCGGAGGGGCTATCTCGTCTCCCTGCTGAGAACGCACAACGGGCGACGAAGGAATACGCGCGAGCAGGTGAGATCGATCATGCAGAACGGCATACATCCACCTGCAGCCGCTATGAGCCCTGCGCGCGAGTGCGCTGTGCGCTCGGGTCGCCCCTCCCAGTAAGGATCTGTATGCAAGCCATCACTGTGCGAGACCGTGACGCTGGTCTTGCCGGGATGTCCCTGACGGACATGCCCTACCCTCACGCGGCCGAGAACGACGTCATCGTGCGGGTGCACGCCGCCGGCTTCACCCCGGGCGAGCTGGACTGGCCCGCCACGTGGACCGATCGCGCCGGCCGCGACCGGACGCCGAGCGTGCCCGGGCACGAGCTGTCCGGTGTCGTCGAGGAGCTGGGGTACGGCACCACCGGCCTGAGCGTCGGACAGCGGGTGTTCGGCCTGGCCGACTGGACCCGCGACGGCGCCCTCGCCGAGTACACCGCGGTGGAGGCCCGCAACCTCGCCCCGCTGCCGGCGGACATCGACCACACCGTGGCCGCCGCACTGCCCATCTCCGGGCTGACCGCCTGGCAGGGCCTGTTCGACCACGGCCGCCTCACCACAGGCCAGACCGTCCTGATCCACGGTGCCGCGGGCGGCGTCGGCTCGATCGCGGTACAGCTCGCCCGCGAGGCCGGCGCCCGCGTCATCGGCACCGGCCGCGCCTCAGGCAAGGACAGGGCACTCGCACTCGGCGTCGACACCTTCATCGACCTGCAGGCCGAGAAGCTGGAGGACGCCGGCGAGGCCGACGTCGTGTTCGACGTGATCGGCGGCGACATCCTCGACCGCTCGGCCGCCCTCGTCCGGGCCGGTGGCACGCTCGTCTCCATCGTCATGCCGCCCAAGGTCCAGCCCAAGGACGGGCGGGCGGTCTTCTTCGTCGTCGAACCCGACCGCGCCCGGCTCGCCGACCTCGCCACACGGCTGAGGGACGGCCGGCTCAAGCCGGTCGTCGGTGCTGTGCGGCCCCTCGTCGAGGCAGCCGACGCGTTCGCCCCCGGCAAGCGCACCCCGGGCAAGACGATCATCCGCGTCACGGAAGACTGACCCAGGAGACCCATCATGATCAGAACGCGAATCGCCACCGGCCTCCTGGCCGTCGCCACGCTGACGGCGGCCACGGCCTGCTCGACCTCGGACCAGCCCACCCACGCCACGGGCACGACCGCGGCCATGGCATCGCCTGCGGCCATGTCATCGACACGCCCCACCGAAACCCTCAAGCCGCTGCTCCAGCAGGCCCTGCCGAATGTGAAGGGCAAGACGTTCACCTCGGCGATCGTCGACTTCCCGCCCAACGCAAGCGCGCTGCCGCACCGGCACGGCCAGGCGTTCGTCTACGCCTACGTCCTCGAAGGCACCGTGCGCAGCAAGCTCGACGGCAAGCCCGCGACCACCTACCACCAGGGCGAGAACTGGGTCGAGCAGCCGGGCGCCCACCACGTCCTCACCGAGAACACCAGCCGGACCAAACCCGCCAAGCTCCTGGTCGTCTTCGTCTCCAACACCGGAGCCAAGCTCAAGATCGACGACCCGAAGTCGTAACCCCCGGGCATGCAGCGGGGCGGCAACACTCTTCACGAGCTCCGCCCCTGCCGGAGCACGCCCCATCCACCACCAAGACGTGCCCGACAAGCGCGGCGCGGACCACACGAAGGAAGCAAAGGAACCATGACCGACCCCCAGCGCGTCAACATCGGCGAGCAGCACCCGGCCGCCTACAAGACCCTCATCGCGCTGTCGGCGGAGGTTGAGAAGGCCGCCGCCGCAGCGGGCCTCGACCCGCTCCTGGTCGAGCTGCTGAGGATCCGCACCTCCCAGATCAACGGTTGCTCGTTCTGCCTGCGCATGCACACCCGTGACGCCCTCAAGAAGGGCGAGAACCCCGACCGTATCGCGGTGCTGCCCGCCTGGGCAGAGACCGGCTACTTCTCCGAGACCGACCGCGCCGCCCTCCGCCTGACCGAGGCGATCACACGCGTGCCGGACGGACACGTCAGCGACGAGGACTTCAACGCGGCCGCGGCCGTACTCACCGCAGACCAGGTCTCGGCCATCGCCTGGCTGGCAACCGTGATGAACGCCTTCAACCGCGTCGCGATCACCAGCCGGTACCCCGTCGGCAGCTGACCTCGACGGCGCTAACGGCGGTGATGGGGGCAGCCGAAGCCTCCACGTCGTGCAATTGCTGGTGCAATCAGCCGGGCGGCTTGTGCGAGCCGCCCCGGCTCACACAAGCGCGGAGGCATCCGACGACGTACGTGCGTGCACGGGGAACAGCCAGGGAGGCGGATAGCGCCCCCGCTTGTCCGGGCGGAAGGTGCCGTACGGGTTGACGTTGGACCTGAACAGGGCGGTCAGAGCGCGCCGGTCCTCGTCCGCCAGCTTCTTCGCCACTCTGTCTCGGCCAGACCCTGCTGGAACAGCAGCGGTTTGACGTGCACGTGGCTGGCCTGGCGCAGGTGCGGGGACGGCATCGACGTTTCCGGATTGCTCCTGGTCCCCCGCTGATCGGCCGGAAGTGCCACTTCTCGTACAGCGTCTCCGTCGTCACGCGGCTGCTGCACCGCACGGGCTACAGCGTGCAGATGCCCGCCCCGCCAAACCAGGCCTGCCCGCCAGCCTGTGCTGCCGGCTGCGCCGGCACGCGAGTTGCAAGGGCGGGCGTCGCGCTCTCGCCGAGAGCGACTACATGCCGCCTGGACGACGCCCACCATCTGCTGAAGGCCCTGATTGTGGTGTGGGGCCGACTGAGCACTCACTGTGCTGCGTGGCCTGGCGTCTGTGCCGGAATCGCCCGCGATGCGGCGGCTGACCGTCCAGGGCGACGACCGCCCGCTGCGGGTCACACCCGCTTCCCCGAGGCGCTGGCCGCTCTGGCCGAGCGTGCCGCCCGCCGGCACCGGAACGTGCTCGCCGCGGCGGTGCCCGGTTGTCCTGGGCGGTCGAGTGGACCACCGAATCGCTGCGAGCCCTGCCGACGACCCTCGCAACCGCTATGTGACGGCGGCGATCTGGGACATGTGCGGACACGCCGCGGAGCACCACACGGCCGAGCTGACCAACCTCTTTTACCGCGACCGCCGTTCCTATGGTCGTCGACCACACTGCCGGAGGAGTTCGCGCCCTGTGGAATCGGGTCAAGGCGGTGTCGCCCGGACCGGTCCGCACGCCGGGCTGGACAGACGACGGCCGACTGGCAGACGGCGTGGTCGCCGCGTTCGGCGTCGCACGGGAGCGAGCATGTACTAGCCGAGGGCGTGCCGAAAGCATGGGTGTCGTGCTCGGAGGGATGGGCGAGCCGACGAGTTCGCCGCAGCCGTCGCATTTCTGCTGGGGCCTGATGCCCGGTGGATCAGCGGAAAAGTGTATTCAGATGAGTTCGAGGCCTCCGTCGATCGTGAGAACCTGGCCCGTCAGCCACGTTGCGGTGGGATCTGCGAAGCGGACGATCCAGGACGCGATTTCCTCCGGTTCTCCCCTCCTTCCCAGAGGGATCCGGGATGCCTGCTCCTTCTTGACCTTCATCACCTCATCCTCCGTGAGTCCGCTGACGTACAGAGCCTCGCTCTCGGTCGGACCGGGGGCAATGGCATTCACTCTGATCCCGTCCCTGGACAGCTCGACCGCCCAGGTCCGCGTCAGCTGTTCCAGGGCGGCCTTGGTCGCCCCGTAGTGGGCACCGCCCGGGTGGGGGCGATGGCCGTAGGTGCTGGAGATGTTGATGATCGAGCCCTTGCTGCGACGCAGGTGAGGCAACGCTGCCTGGGAGAGCATGGTGGGTGCGATGACGTTGAGGTCGAACAGGTCGGTGATGCGCGAGCGTGTCACCTCGTCGAACGAGACCCGTGCGGTGGCGCCGGCGTTGTTCACCACCACGTCAAGCTGCTTCCACCGGTCGATCACCGTACCGATGATCAGCTCAGGGGCATGCTCCAAGCGCACGTCCGTGGCGAGAGTCGCGATGCCGGGGTGCATGGCGGCAGTCTCCTCCAGGGCCACCTGGCGTCGTCCGACACCGAGGACGTGCGCCCCCGCTTCGGCCATCGCGATCGCCGTTGCTCGGCCGATCCCAGTGCCGGCTCCGGTGACGATGACGACGCGGTCATGAAGGGGTCGGGCGTGCTGGTGTTCCATCATGCGTCTTCCTCTTGCTGTACGACTGGCGTCCGGACACGACCGCCCGGCAAACATCGGCACAGTCGGTTGTCCACGATGGGGACGTCCAGGACTTTCATCCGCCATGGACGAGGATCGCACCCGATGCGTGGCGGAGCCCACAACCCCGCTGCCCGCCTGTCCGGATTCGGGTGACTCATGGCCGGACCGAGGGAGCGCCGGACGCCGGGTGGTTGGCAGTGTGGAAGACGGATGCACTGTCCAACTGATACCGGGAGGAGCAGAGGTCATGAGCGAGATCATCGCGGGGGTGGAGATTCCTGAAACGGCGGCGGTCGCCGAGGCCACCCGCCTCATGCAGGAGATGACCAGCCCACTCATCTACCACCACTCCCGGCGCGTTTTCGTCTTCGGCGCCATTCATGCTCACAAGCTTGGCGTGGACCCCGACCCGGAGCTTCTCTACTTGTCCGCCGTGTTTCACGACACCGGCCTTTTGACGCCGTTTTCCAACGTGGAGCAGCGCTTCGAGGTCGATGGAGCCGACCACGCACGCAAGTTCATGCTCGACCACGGCTTCCCGGCCACGGCCGCCGACGTGGTGTGGACGGCGATCGCGCTGCACACGACCCCGGGAATCCCCAGCCGGATGGGCCCGGAGATCGCCATCACGTACTTCGGGGTTCTGACGGACGTGCTCGGCTTCGGTCTGGACGAGCTGGATCGCAGCCAGGTGGACGAAATCACCGCCGCCCATCCGCGGGGCGACTTCAAGAACGAGTTCCTGCAGGCCTACGTCGACGGACTCAAGCACCGCCCCGAGACCACGAACGGAACCGTGAATTCGGATGTGCTGGAGCACTTCGTTCCCGGCTTCCGTCGCACCACCACGGTCGAGCGCATGCTGGGCGCTCCCTGGCCGAGCTGATCAGGACGCCAGAAGAGGCCACGTGATGAAACGTGCGAGTCGTCCTCTTGACAGGCGTCGCGGCCCTGCGCCAGAGAGCTCCCGGCATTCGCGTGACCGGGATGGCTCCAATTTGTCCGCAGAATTGGCCCGGGAATCTGTCATAGAAATGAACCAAACGAAGCAAACAGAAGCCTGTAGGGCCTCCGCGAGCACACGCGCTGATTGACCGCACCCAGGCCCCGTCAGCGTCCCGCCGAAGCACGTCTGACGGGTCGAGATCACCGCCGCAGCCACCGTCGGGGGCGGTGTGAACGGACTGCTGGCCGCCGTGCCAGGTAGCTCGATCACTCCTGCTCTGGATTTGTCCATCCACCAGACAGCCGAGCAGTTGGGGGGACCACATCGCCGGGGGACACAGAAGGGAGAAGCGGTGGGCAGTTCCGCAGCGACAGCAGTCTCCGAGGCTCAGACAGCCATCAAGAGAGTCCGCCCAGCGATAGCTCTCCTGGACGAGCAGGGGACGGTGGTCGGATGGTCACAGGCCGCTCAGCGGCTCATGGGCTATTCGGCCATGGAGGTGGTGGGGCGGTCCGCCGGGGTCCTGTTGGTGGCCGCTGACGACCGAGCAAGGGCTTCACAAGCCGCACAAGAGAGCACCCTCCGGGGCTGCTGGTCCGACCTTGCGCAGGTGCGCCACCGCGACGGCCGCAGCATCGACGTGTTTCTGTGCGTGTCATCGCTGTCCGGGCATGACGGCCGGGACTGGTGGGTGGTCTGCGCGGCCGACAAGGCCTCGCTTCCCGCGTGGCCGGCCAAGGCCACAGCGGCGGAGCCGCTCCACGCTAGGCTGCCGCTGCCGAGCCGCCTGCCGATCGGCGTCGTCATACGGGACACGCACCTACGCTGCATCCAGGCGAACGACACCCAGGGCTCCAAGGACGGCATCCCTCTTCACAAGCGGCTGGGCCGCAGGCTGACGGAGGCGGCGCCCGGGGCGAAGGCCGAAATGCTGGAAGCAGTGATGCACCAGGTGCTGGAGAGCGGCGACCCGGCGATCAACGTGGACTACCAGGCCTTCCTGCCGGCCAATGTGCGCAGCAACCGGATGTTGACGGCGTCCTACGTACGCCTCGACGACGCGCGGGGGCGCGCGCTGGGCGTGTGCGTCGTGAGCGTGGACGTCACCGACAGCCGGCGGGCGCGAGAGCGTCTGGCAATCCTCGGCGAGGCCAGCAGGCGCATCGGCACCACTTTGGATGTCATGCAGACCGGGCAGGAACTGGCCGACCTAGCCGTGCCGCTCCTCGCGGACTATGCCACCGTCGATCTGGCGGAGTCGGTCCCACTCGGCGAGGAGCCCTTGGCCCATCTCAGCCCACAGGGCGGGCGGATCCCCGTCTTCCGCCGTGCGGGCCTGGCCTCGATCCACCCGGGAACGCCGGAGTCTCTGTTCGCTCGCGGAGAGCCGGTCTTCGTTCCGCCCACTTCGCCCTTCACCGGCGTCCTGCGCTCCGGGAAATCCCACTTCGAACCCCTACTGGACGCATCCCCCGGCACATGGCTGGATCACCACGACGCGGCGCGGGCGCAGAAGCTCCGCGAGCACGCCATGCACTCGTTGATGATCGTTCCGATCAAGGCGCGGGGCGCAATGCTGGGTGTGGCGGTGTTCGTGCGGACGAAGGACGCCAGGCCGTTCGAGGAGGACGACCTGCTCTTGGCCGAGGAACTCGTCAGCTGGGCAGCGCTGGCCCTGGACAACGCCCGCCAGTACGTGCGTGAACGCTCCGCGGCTCTCGCCCTGCAGCGGCTGCTGCTCCCCCACCGCCCCACAGGGGGCACTGCCGCTGATGTGGCCTGGCGCTACCTGCCGGCTGACAGCCACCACGGCATCGGGGGTGATTGGTTCGACGTGATCCCCCTCTCCGGCGCCCGGGTCGCCCTGGTCGTCGGCGACGTGGTGGGACACGGCATCAACGCGGCGGCGAAGATGGGCCAACTCCGCACCGCCATGCGCACCCTTGCGGACATGGACATGCCTCCTGATGAAGTACTGTCCCGCCTCGACGAGCAGGTCATCCGCCTCACCGAGGCGGAAGCCGAGCCCCGGCACCCGGCCACCACTGCGATGGCCGCCACGTGCCTGTACGCCGTCTACGACCCGGTCACCCGTACCTGCACCATGGCACGGGCCGGCCACCCCCTGCCCGCGATCATCGACCCGTGCGGCCACGTCACCTTCCCCGACCTGCCCACCGGAGCACCGCTCGGCCTCGGACTGGTCCCCTTCGAGTCTGTAACTTGGGAACTCGCCGAAGGAAGCGTGCTCGCCCTCTACACCGACGGTCTCGTCGAGGTCCGCGACCAGGACATCAGCGCCGGCATGAACCGCTTGCGCGCGGCCCTCGCACGGCCCGACCTCACACTGGACGATCTGTGCTCTTCCGCAGTGGACACACTGCGGGCCCAGCCGCCGAGCGACGATGTCACTCTGCTCCTCGCACGGACCCGCTCGCTGAACGCAGACCAGGTCGCCTCTTGGCAGTTCCCCAGCGACCCCGCCATCGTCGGCCGTGCCCGAACCCTCGCTACCCGGCAACTCACCCAGTGGGGACTAGAACAGCTAGCCGAGTCCACGGAGCTGATCGTCAGCGAACTGTTCACCAACGCCATCATCCACGGCAGCAGCGACTGCAACAGCGACCGCACGATCGGCCTACGCCTCATCCGACACGAGACGCTGACCTGCGAAGTCTCCGACGCCAGCCACAGCCACCCGCTTGCGCGGCACGCCCGCACCACCGACGAACACGGCCGCGGCCTCTTCCTCGTCACTCAACTGTCCCGCCGATGGGGAACCCGCCACACCTCGGACGGCAAAATCATATGGACTGATCAGCAACTGCCAACCAGTGCGTGAAACCACTGGGTCTGTACGGTGAGTGGGTCTGTTCCGTAGTCGGTAGTGACGGCGGGTGCTCGCCTGTGATCATTTAAGCGCTGCCCCGTAAATGATCTTGATGCGCGATGATCTTGGGCTGTGACTGGTGTGATCACGGCTTCGGAGCCGTCTTGGATAGCTCCGTTTACTGGGCTGGACCCGCGTACCTTCGGCAAGTTGGTGACCCAACTGCGCCGTGAGGGTGCCGACGCTCCAGCGCCCGCTGGTCCTCCTCGCGCACCGGGCGCGCTGCGTCGGCATGGTCCCGGTCGGTGTAGCGGTCCGCGCGGGCGCGGGAGTTGTCGGCCGCCTTGGTGAACGCGTCCTGGAGGTGGCGCAGCCGTTCGGCTGTGAGATCGAGGGCTTCCACGTCTGTGCGGGACTTCCTCAAGGCCCGCAGCGCCGACAGGTCGATCGCCTCGCGCGGTCCGGCCTCCGGCTCCTGGTCGCCGTGCTCGGGGTCGGCGGCCGGGGGCGCAAGCAGCTGTTCGGGCATCGCCGCCTGTTGGTGCGCGACGACGTCGTACGCCCGGCCCCGCGCAACGGTGGTGCGCAGTTTCTCCCGGACCACTGCGCCGGCGAGGACGGCCCGCTCGTACTGCAACGGGACGCGGGGTATCTCCCGCTCCCCCGGCTCCAGGTCCGAGGGCCGGGGCGCAACTGGTGTGCCCGGGTCGGCCGGGGGCTGCCGGTCCGGGGCGGGTGTCGGCGGGCGTCGGGTGGGTTCGAAGTCGGCCAGCGACCAGCGGGCGGTGTAGAGGCGGTGGGCGGGCAGCAGGCCGCGCAGCGTCTTCGGCTCGCTGATGTCTATGCAATACGTGGCGAGCGCGGCGTCCACGATCGCGTCGTCCAGGCCCGGATCGCGGCGGCGGCCGCGCAGGACGAAAGCGAGATGACGGCGTGCTTCGGCGAGCAGGTGCCGGCGGTGGAACCGGCCGCCGCCGTTCATCACGAACACCGTCGCGGCAACGTCGACGGCCGCCAGGGCGACATCGACCACAGCCGCGACCCGGGCCCGGATCGCCGCCGCCGCGACACGGGCGTACTCGAGGAGGCAGTTGATGACGTCGGCGGCCACCCCGGAGGTGCGGATCGCGCTCTCCTTCCACTCCTCACGCAGCTTGGCGAGTGGCCGGGCCTTCCGCTTCGGCGAGCGCGTCATCTTCGCGGCGATCCCGTTCAGCTTGGCGCGGGCCCGCTCGGAGACCACGGGCAGGAACCGCGGCTCGCCGTCGTCGCCGACGGCGGTGACGTACTCGTGCTCCAGCTCCGCCCGACAGGCGGCAATCTGGTCACTACGCCGGGACGTTCAGCAGATCAGCTCGTGCGGCACCCCGGCGATCTCCATCACCGGGCCGGCTTGGTGCATCGATCGGGAACCAGCGCAGCAGGGCCGCGACGCTGTCGCCGGAACGGGTGGAGCAGCTCTCCGCCATCGGGATGCGGTGGTCCTGACAGACGAGGGCTGGCCGCACCAAGACTGGTGCGGCCAGCCCCCAACACGGGGCCGCGTACACCGCGGCCCCGTCAGGGCACGACCGGGACGCGCATTTCGCGGACGCCTACGCGGGGAGGGCCCCTTGGCGACGTCGACCAGGAAGACGCTCATCGGAACACCCCCGCGTCAGCGGGGAGGACGAACCGGGAGCCCCAGGCGGCGGTCAGAGCTGTGCGCCGCCGCTCGCCGGCGCGCGGCCGGTGCCGTGTGCCGCGGCTCTCGGGTCGGTTCGGGAGAGCTGGCCCGTCCTCACGTCGTCCCACACGGTCTCGGCGAACCTCGGCGCCTGAGGGTGAGAACCGTGTGAGGGGTAGGCCAGGTGCAGGCGGACCGTGGGGGCGTCGCGCAGGGGGATGAACCGTACCGCGGGGTGGTGGTAGCGGCGTGTGGAGTCCTCGGGCGCGGTTCCTATACCGAGGCCTGCCGCCACCTTCTCCAGCCACTCGTCGTAGTTGGAGCACTCCGCACCCACGACCGGGCGTCGCTCGGCGGGCCACATATGAGGGAACGTCACGCCGCTGACGCTGTTGACGATCAGCGGCCAGTCGGCCAGCTCCTCCCATGCGAGTTCGTCCCGCTCGGCCAGCGCCCAGTGCCGGGGAACCGCCGCGACCCGTGTCTCCTCGTAGAGGAAGACACCGCGCAGCTGCCGGGGAAGGGAATCGCCCCGGAGAAGGGCAAGGTCCGCCGCCCCGGTGTCCAGTCCGGCCAGCGGGGTGTCGCAGCGGACGAACTCCACCCGGACGCCGGCCTCCTGGGCGAAGGAGGCCGCCATCAATGACAGGCCGTCGGGCAGCCCCCAGCTGAAGCCCAGCCGCAGCTGCTCGCCCACCCGTATACCGTCCAGGGTCGTCTGCAACTGCCGTAGCACCGGGACCAGTTCGTCGCGCAGCCGCTGGCCCTTGGCGGTCAGCTGGGTTCTTCGCGTCGTGCGGTCGAAAAGCCGGACACCGAGAGCGTCCTCCAGGGACCGGACGCAGCGGGTCAGGGTCGGCTGGGCCACATGGAGCCTGCGGCCCGCGGCGCTGAATCCGCCGTCCTCGGCGACGGCGAGGAAGTACCGCAGGTGGCGAAGATCTACATCCATGCTTGCAGAGCATAGGTGATCCGGCATAGCTATTTCTCCTCCGTGTGTGCCACATCTAGTGTTTTCAATGGCGCCAACGGCCGGTCGGACGATACAGCGGCGGAGCTCCCATCCGCAGTCCACGCAATCGCCCAGCCGAACCATTGGCGTCGGCATTCGAAGTACTGAGACGGGGGTCGCAGATTTTGTCCATTCCTTACCTCCTGGCATCGCCGCGCAGGCTGCCGACGGGGGGCTGTGCAGCCACCGTCGGCCCGAGTGAGGCCTACCGCACACAGCGCGGTCGACGGTCTGCCCAATGTGCCAGAGATGGAGAAGTGCCCAGGTAGCGCACGTTTCGGCAGCCCGGCCGCGGGCAGAGTTCGCGCACTGCCGTGTGCTGAGGCGGGTTTGGGCGACAGTCCGGAGCCTGTGCCGCGTCCTGGCCGGTGCAGCGCTTGCCGCGGTACCCATCCGGCTTTGCCACCGCTCTCACCCGGGCCGCGACAGCCCCATACCCACTAATTTGTTGAACACTGAATCGAGCCGTGCTCTATTCAGTACTTCCCTTCCCGGTGATCCGGTGTGCCCTATTTATCAGGGAAACACGGCCGGGTAATTCATCCTGCCGAAAACCGGGCAGGCACCCTTTTGTCGAAGGAATTGATGTGCCGGTAGCAGACACCCGACACGGCCCGATCGAACACGTCCTTATCGACGGCGACCCGTCCCGTTCGCCGCTCGTCTTCCTGCACGGCGGCCTCGGCTGTGTCGCCGCCTGGGGCCGCTTCCCCGCGGCCGTCGCCGCCGCGACCGGGCGCCGGGCCCTGGTCTACTCGCGTCCCGGCAACGGTGGCTCCGGCCCCGCCAAGTCCCCTCACACGGCGCGCTACATGCACGAGCAGGGCCAGGTGTTCCTGCCCGAACTGCTCGACGTGCTCGGGATCCAGAACCCGGTCCTGATCGGACACAGCGACGGCGGCTCCACAGCGCTGCTGTACGCGTCGGTCCGGCCGGCCGAGGCCGTGGTCGTCATGGGACCGCACCTGTACTTCGAGGAGGCCAACCGCACGGGGATCGAGGCCGCGCGCGCCGCCTACGAGGCCGGACCGCTGTACCGGAAGCTCGCCCTGGTCCACGACGACCCGCGCGGCGTGTTCACGAACTGGAGCGAGCTCTGGCTGTCCGACGAGTTCCGCACCTGGTCCATCGAGGCCGACCTGGACGTCACCGCCCCCGTCCTCATGATCCAGGGCGATCGTGACGAGTACGGCACGCTCGGCCAGCTCGACGCGCTCCAGCGGGCGGTACGCGGTCCCGTGCGACGTGTGGTGCCCGAAGGCGTCGACCACTACCCGCACCTCGTCTGCCCGGACCTCGTCATCGATGCCCTCACCGGTTTCCTCGCCGAGCACGCCACGGGCCTGCCCGCCACCGGAGGTGGCCGATGACGACCGAGGCAACCACGCCACGGCTGGACGACCTGCTCGCCGACGCCGCACGGCGCCACCCCGGACGGCCCGCCCTCGCCGGGCAGGGCGAAAGC
The DNA here is from genome assembly GCF_055581585.1 of Streptomyces sp. NPDC031426. Lineage (NCBI taxonomy): Bacteria > Bacillati > Actinomycetota > Actinomycetes > Kitasatosporales > Streptomycetaceae > Streptomyces > Streptomyces sp. NPDC031426. The sequence goes on along the minus strand of NZ_JBVIJE010000048.1, from coordinate 13,307 downwards.
TGGACGTACGCCGAGCTGGAGCAGGCGGTCGCGGCACTCGCCGCCGAGCTGACGGTCTTCGGACTGCAACCGGGACAACGCGTCGGCATCTACGCGCCGAAGACCCCGGCGACCGTCATCGCGCTCTACGCGGCGCTGCGCGCCGGTGCCGTGGTCGCCCCGCTGGACGTCGCGGATCCTCCGTTGCGCACGGGCCGGATGCTGCACAACGCGGGCATCTCCCTGCTGCTCACCACGGAGCGGTTCCGCACGGCCGCCCGTCGTGCCGCGGCCGAGGCCCGCGGTACCGCGCCGGAAGGCGACCAGCACCCCCACGCCATGCGCGACTTCGAGCACGGGCTCGTCGCCCTGGAGGTCCTCAGCCCCCCCGAGCAGCCCCCGACGCTCCCCGCGTCGGTCGACCGTGGCGGGTACATCCTCTTCACGTCCGGCAGCACGGGCTGGCCGAAGGGCGTGCTGCTCTCCCACGAGAACGTCGCCCACTACGCGCTGTGGGCGGCCGGCGAGTTCGGACTCACGCCCGAGGACCGCGTCGGGTCGCAGGCCGCGCTCACCTTCGACCTGACCACCTTCGACCTGTACAGCGCGGCCGCGGCCGGAGCGTGCGTCGTGCTGCTGCCCGACATGCTGCGCTCCTTCCCCCGGGACGTCGTAACCTGGCTGAACGAGCAGCGGATCACCTCGTTCATGGCGGTGCCCTCCCTCTACCACAACCTGCTCCAGCAGGGCGGGATCGCCGACCTGCTGCCCCCCACCCTGCGGATCGCGGCCTTCGGCGGGGAACCCTTCGCCCCGCACCTGCTGGAGCAGTACCTACGGCTGCTGGGCGACCGGCCCTTCTACAACCTGTACGGCCCCACCGAGACCAACGCCTGCACCTACTACCGGGTGCCCCGTAACTGGACGGCCGACCAGGAACTGACCATCGGCCGGGGCATCGGCGGCGTGCACATCGAGGTGCTGGACGACGAGGGCCGCCCCACCGACGGCGAGGGCGAGATCCACATCGCCGGTCCGACCGTGTTCCAGGGCTATCTGCGCGACGGCCGGCTCACCGACCCGACCGTGCGGGTGCCCTTCCGCGACGGTGTGGTGCGCCGCGCCTACGCCAGCGGCGACCTGGGCCGGATCACCGCCGACGGCCGGGTGTTCCTGCGCGGACGCCGTGACTTCCAGGTCAAGCGCCGGGGCCATCGCATCGACCTGCTCGACATCGAGAGCGCCGCGCTCGAACTTCCGCAGGTCGCGACGGCCGTGGCCGTGGCCAAGGCCGACGACCACGCCGGGGAGATCTGGGTCTACGCCCAGACCGGCGCCACCGAACGGGAGTTGCTCGCGGAGCTGCGCGCCGCGCTGCCGCACCGCATGCTTCCCGACCGGATCGTTCCGGTGCCGTCCCTGCCCGTGACCATCAGCGGCAAGGTCGACCGCCGCGCCCTGTCCGAGGGCGTTCCGGCCGCTCCGGTTCCGCTCGCGGCTCCGGCCGCGACGACCTCTCTCGACACCCTTCAGGAGAACCCGTCATGACCGCGATCAACAGCGTCGAAGACCTCTGCGTCCTCATCCAGAGCAGGATCACGTGGGCGCGCGGCGAGGAGCCGGAGACCCTGGCTCCCGACACACCGTTGCTGGAGCGGGGACTGCTCGACTCACTGGCGATCATGGAGATCGTCGCCGCGCTCGGCAAGCAGGCCGGCATCGAACTGCCCGAGACCGAGATCGTCGCCGCCAACTTCCGTACCCCGCAGGCCCTCTGGGCGGTCGTACGCAACGCACCCAGCGGGGCGCAGGCATGAGCGACGCACTGACCCGGCTGCTGCGCTGTGCCCCGGCACCGGCCGAGCGCGTCGTCGACGAATTCCGCGAACGGGCGGCGGACGTAGCGGACAGGACGGCGGTGGACGACTTCCGCGCGCAGTGGCTCACGCTGGCCGGACTCGGGGTGCTGCGCCGGGCCGGCGCCAGCCCGGACGGGCCCGGACCGGTCACGCGCGGCCTCGCGGCGATCGAGGGGATCGGTCTCGCCGGGGTCGACCCCGGGCTGTGCTACGCGCTGACGTCACAGCTCTTCGGCATGCAACACCCCTTGCACACCGCCCTGTCGGCGCGGGAGCAGGACATCACTGGCGCCCTCGAAGAGGGCCGGACGCTGCTGTGCCACGCGCTGACCGAGCGCTCGGGCGGCAGCGACCCGCTGTCGATGGCGAGCCGCGTCGAGCGGGACCAGGACGGTTACGTTCTCACCGGGGCGAAGGCCTTCGTCACGGCCGCGCCGGTCGCCGACCTCGCCATCGTCTTCGCCCGTACCGCACCGGGGCGTACGCCGTTCGCCCTGACCGCTTTCCTGGTGCCGCTGGACGCCCCGGGCGTCTCGCGAGGTGAGACCTTCGAAAAGACGGCCCTGCCCACGACGCCCATGGGCGAACTGCTCTTCGACGGCGCCCGGCTGCCCGCCACGGCCGTCATCGGTCAGGAGGGCTCCGGGCTGGGCATCATGTCGGCCACCACCGCCTGGGAACGCGCCCTGATCCTCGGATACGCGCTGGGTCCGATGCGGTTGCTGCTGGAGCGTACGGCGCGGTGGGCCCGCGAGCGGGAGCACTTCGGCCGCCGGATGGGAGCCAGTCACCAGGTGGCCGCCCGGGTCAGCGACATGGCGATGGCACTGCACCGCTCGCGGATCCAGCTCTACACGCTGGCCGCCGCTCTCGACGCGGGCACCACCGCACGGCAGCTCGCCGCCGAGGCGGCCCTGACGAAGATCTCGGTCTCCGAGGACTACGTGCGGATGACCGAGCACGCCACCGCGCTGGCGGGCGTGCGCGCCTTCGTGCCGGACACCGGTCTGACGGCCGACCCCCTCAGCCCGCTGGCGGCCCTCACCTACGCGGGACCCAACGACCTGCTGAGAGTGGGCGTCGCCCGCCAGCTCGGCCTGCCCGTCGAGAACTGATCCGAGGAGAACGATGACACCGATCCATCCGGACGACGTCCTCAAGCGGGCCGCGGAGACCGGCGAGGCGCTGGCCCCGCTGGCCGCCGACGTCGACGCCGGGCTTGTCGACCTGGGCCGGCCCTACGCCGTCCTGCGCGAATCGGGCCTGCTCGGCGCCCTGGTCCCGCGTGACGCGGGCGGCCTGGGCCTGGGCTTCGGAGAGTACTGGAAGCTCCTGGCCACGCTGGGGTCCTACAACGGCGCCGCCGCCGTCGGCTTCAACATGCACCACGTCGTGCTGGGCGCGCTCGCCGACTCGGCCGGAACCCCGCTGCCGCCCGCCGCCGACCGTTTCCGCACCTGGATGCAGAACGAGGTGGTGCACGGCCGGAAACTGTTCGCCTCCGCCACTTCCGAGACCGGACGCGGCGCCCGGCTGCGCGGTATGACCACGCGTTACCGGCTCACGGACGACGGCGGGCACTACATCCTCAACGGGGCGAAGTCGTTCGTCTCCCTCGCGGGTGTCGCCGACTACTACGTGGTGGCCGCGGCCGCCGAAGGACCCGAGGACACAGCGGACGTCTCCCACTTCGTCGTGGCCGCCGACGACCCGGGCGTCACCTTCGGGCAGGTGCACAGCCTGTCGGCGATGTACGGGACGAGCACGGCGCCGATGACCCTCACCGACGTCGTCGTACCGCGCTCCCGGCTGTACCTGGGCGTGGAGGGCATGTCCCTGTTCAAGGTGGTGCGCGAACCGCACTGGATGGTGGCCGGCTACACCGCCGCCTACCTGGGCATCGCCGAGGCCATCTTCGAGTACACCGTCCGCTGTGTGACGGCGCAGCCCTCCCGCGCGGAGTCGCCCGTGGTCCAGCACGAACTGGGCCGGATGTCGGTGCGGCTGCGGGCCGCCCGCGCACTCGTGCACGAGGCCGGTGAACTCGTGGACCGCGAGCGCGGCAGCCTGGAGACCAACGCCCTGGTGCACGCGGCCAAGTACCTGATCGGCGAGGTCGGGCCGCAACTGGCGCAGGACGCCACGCGCTTGTGCGGCTCCGCCGCGGTCAGCCGCTCCCAGCCCCTGGAGCGGCTGATCAGGGAGGCGTCCTTCGCGTCCGTGATGCCGGCCAAGCCGTACGACTGCCTGGAGTACATCGGCAAGGCAGCCGTCGGGGTCAACCTCTACGACGCCCGAGCCTTCGCATGGTGACGCCGGTGGCGGACGAGACCGCTGTGGCCGCGACCGCCTTCCGCACCCTGATGGCCTCCCATCCCGGCGGGGTGGCCGTGGTCACCACCGCCGACGAGGACGGGGTGCCGTACGGGTTCACGTGCACCGCGCTGTGCTCGGTGTCGCTGGACCCGCCCCGGCTGCTGGTGTGCGCGGCCCACGGCGGACGCACGCTCCCAGTGCTCACCGCACGGGGCACGTTCGTCGTCAACATGCTGCACGCGGACGGCCGTGGCGCGGCGGAGGTGTTCACCAGCCGCACCGCGGACCGGTTCGGGCAGGTGTCCTGGCGGTCCGGACCGGCCACCGGGCTGCCGGTCCTCGGCGACGACGCCCACGCGGTCGCAGAGTGCCGGGTCGCCGCCCTGCACCCGTGCGGAGACCACACCATCGTCGTCGGTGACGTCCTGCGCAGCGAGGTACGGGCCACGGACCGCGCGCCCCTGCTCTACGGCCGGCGCCGGTTCGCCGCCTGGCCGTCCGAAGCCTGACCGCACGACCCGGCCCACTCCCCCGTCATCCCCCTCCCCCGTCATCCCCTACGAGAAAGCGACATGCTCATGCAGCGCACCATGATGAAATCCAAGATCCACCGAGCCACCGTCACCCAGGCGGACCTGCACTACGTGGGGTCCCTGACCATCGACACGGAGCTGATGTCGGCCGCCGATCTGCTGCCCGGCGAGAAGGTCGACGTCGTCGACATCGAGAACGGCAACCGGCTGTCCACGTACGTCATCGAGGGCCCCGCCGGTTCGGGTGTCATCGGCATCAACGGCGCCGCCGCCCGGCTGATCAGCCCCGGCGACCGGGTGATCATCATCTCCTACGCGGACATGGCCGACGCCCAGGCACGTGCGTTCGTCCCGAGCGTCGTCTTCGTCGACGCCGACAACCGCATCGTGCAGCGCGGCGACGACCCCGCCGACGTACCCGCCGGATTCGGGCTGCTGCGCGGAGACGTACCGGCCAACGGGATCAGGGTGTGACGGCGGCGGCACCGGCGAGGCCGCTCGCCGTGGTGACCGGTGGCACACGGGGCATCGGTGCCGCCTTCAGCCGACGGCTCATCGCCCTGGGACATCAGGTCGTCGCCCTGTACCGGGGCGACGACAAGGCGGCCGCCGAGGCGGAACGAGCCAGCGGCGGTCATCTCGTGGCCCTGCGCGTCGATCTGTCCCGCCCCGCCGAGGTCCGCACGGCCGGGGCCCGCGTCCTCGACCGGTATGGGCCGCCCGCCGTGCTGGTCAACAACGCCGGCGTCAACCGGGACCGGCCCTTCCTGGAGATGACCGAACAGGACTGGGACGAGGTGCTGGCGACCAACCTCTCCGGCCCGTTCCACCTCACCCGTGCACTGGCCCCGGCCATGGTGCGGGCCCGGCGCGGCACCATCGTCAACATTGCCGCCACCACGGCCATCAGGCCCCGCACGTCGGGCGCAAACTACTGCGCGGCGAAGGCCGGCCTGCTCCAGCTCACCAAGTGCCTGGCGCTCGAACTGGCCCCCCACGTCCGGGTCAACGCGCTGTTGCCCGGCTTCACCGATACCCGTGAGGTCGTCGAGCGCTACGGCCTCGATGACCCGCCACGCCTCAAGGCGGTGCTGGCCACCATCCCCCAGGGCCGCACCGGCACGCCGGAGGACATCGCCGACGCCCTGGAATACCTGGTCAGCGACCACAGCCGGTACGTCACCGGTCAGCAACTCGTGGTCGACGGCGGCCATTTCATGGGCTGAGCGCACCGCACCAACCCCACGGAAGAAGGAACACAGCCATGCGTCTGACCCAGCAGCAAGTCGACGAATACCACGACAACGGATTCCTGCTCATGGAATCGCTGCTCGACAGCTCCGAGGTACGGCGATTGACCGAGGCCTTCGAGCGTGACTGCGACGTGCCCGGGCCGCACCTCGTCACCGAGGACGGCGGCAGCCAGGTGCGAGCCGTCTACGCCTCGCACCGCCGACAGCGGGAGTACGGCGACCTGGTGCGCGATCCGCGGATCCTCCCGGCGGTGAGGCAGTTGCTCCCCGAGGATGTCTATGTCTACCAGTTCAAGATCAACGCCAAGCCGGCGTTCGGCGGCGACAAGTGGGCCTGGCACCAGGACTACCTGGCCTGGCGGATCGCCGACGGCCTGCCGGCCCCGCTCCAGGTCAACATCGGCGTCTTCCTGGACGACGTGACCGAGTTCAACGGGCCGGTCATCTTCCTGCCCGGCTCCCACCGTGACGGACTGGTGCACCGGGACCGCAAGGCCGACGCGAAGTCGGCGCAGCACCTCGATCCCGACGACATATCCCTGACCGCGGAGCAGCTCGCCACCCTGGTGGACCGGCACGGCATGACCAGCCCGAAGGGCCCCGCCGGTTCGGTGGTGTTCTTCTCCCCGGAGATCGTGCACGGCTCCGCGCCCAACATGTCGCCGTGGGCCCGCCGTCTGCTGATCGCCACGTACAACGCCTGCTCCAATCCGCCCCGCCCGCAGGGCGAGCCCCGGCCCGACTACGTCGTGTGCCGCGACACCGCGCCCCTGCGGCCGCTGGCTCACCGCTTCTCCGACGGCCTGGGGATGGTGACCGCGTGACGGGACGCACCGGACGGGCAGTGGTCCTGGAGCAGTTCGGCACCCCGCCCGTGCTCCGCGAGTTCCCCGTGCCGTCCGCACCCGCGGGCGGGATGGTCGTTGACCGCCTCCACGGCGGGATCTGCGGGACGGACCTGCACCTCCAGCAGGGACATCTCCCCATACCGACACCCCTGGTCCTCGGCCACGAAGGGTACGGCACTGTCCTCGAACTCGGCCCGGACGGCGGCCGGGACGCCCTGGGCGAGCAACTGGCGGTCGGCGACGCGGTGATGTGGGCCTCCTCCATCACTTGTGGCCAGTGTCCGCCGTGCCGGCTGCACCGCGAACCCACCCTCTGCCAGAACCGGCGCACCTACGGCGTCAACCGCGCCATCACCGACGACGTGGCCCTCGCGGGCTCGTGGGCGGACCACATCGTCCTCCAGCCGGGCACCACCGTGGTGCGGGCGGCGCCGGGCGTGTCCGCCACGGCGGCGATGGCCCTGGCCTGCGCCGGTCCCACGGTCGTGCACGCCCTGTACGAGCGACGGCCCGTGCGCATGGGAGAGACCGTCATCGTCCAGGGCAGCGGCCCGGTCGGGCTGGCCGCGGCGGCCTTCGCCCAACTCGCCGGGGCAGCACGCGTCATCATCGTGGGCGGTCCCGAGCGGCGACTGGCCGCGGCGGCCGCCGCCGGCATCGGTGACGAGCACCTGAACATCGTGGACGCCGCGGATGCCGAGGCTGTGCTGCGCGAGGCACGGGCCGCCGCCGGCCCGGACGGCGCCGACCTGGTCATCGAGTGCGCCGGGGTCCCGGGCGCCGTGGCCCAGGGCCTGACCCTGGCCCGCAGGGGCGGCTCCTACCTGGTCATAGGCCAGTACACCGACGCGGGCGACACCGAGCTCAACCCGCACCAGATCGTGTACCGGCAGCTCGACGTGGTCGGGTCGTGGGCCTTCACCGGCGCTCACCTCGTCGAATACGTAAGGCTGCTGCCCGCCCTAGCCGCGCGCTTCGACCTGGAGGGCATGGTGACGGTCTACCCGCTGGAGCACCACGCCGATGCCCTGGCCGACGTCGCGGCGGGTGCCGTCCTGAAGGCCGTGTTGTCCGGCTGATCCGGCCGCGCGGCGCAAGTCGCCGAGGTGAGTCCCGCGGTCCCGCGTCCCGAAGGCGGCCAGGACCCCGGGGCTCACTCGCTTCCGCGCAGTCGTCGCAGGGCGTCTTCGGAGACCCGGTCATCGGGCAGGTAAGCCAGGAAGTGATGACCGGGCTCGTCCACCGCGGCCAGCTTCACGTACCGCAGGCGCAGTTCGCCCACGGCCGGATGCCGAAAGCGGCGTACCGAGGGCTGGAACCCGGCCGTCTCCCGGCGCTCGTACCAGCGGGCCGCGTCGGCGTCGGCCAGCAACTCCTCGACGAGCTCGGCGAACCGCGGATCGTGCGGACGGCGAGCGGCCCGGGACCGGAACTGGCCGAGCAGCGCACGGGCCTCGTCCTCCCACTCGGCGAGCAAGGTCCGGGCCGGCGGCCAGCGGAACACCAGCCAGAGAAGATTACGCTGCTTGGGGTGCAGCCGCGCCGGATCGGTCAGCAGCGCTGCATACCCGGCGTTCCAGGCCAGCAGGTCCCAGTGCGGATCGAGCACCACGGCCGGGTTCGGTGTCATGGCCTGCACCAGGCTGAGCAGGTTCCGCGACACCCAGGTGGGAGCGTCGGCGGGCTGTCTGTTCTCCTCCACGAACGACAGTACGTGCGCGGTCTCCGCGGCATCCAGGCGCAGTACCCGCGCCACCGCGCGCAGCACCTGCTCCGAGGTACGCACCCGTCCCTGCTCCAGCCACGTGTACCACGACACGCTGATGCCGGCGAGTTCCGCCACTTCGGCCCGGCGCAGCCCCGGCGTCCGGCGGCCCGGGCCGTCCGGCAACCCCGCTTCTCCCGGCGCCAGCCGTTCGCGGCGGGAGCGCAGGAAGGCCCCCAGTTCGCGGTGGGGGAACGCGCCGGGGGAAGTGCGTGCGGCGCTCACTGCATCATGCCTCTCCTGCGGACAGCGGGCGCCTGCTCGAACGCGGGCGCCTTCCTCTGATGCTGCCGTCACCGGGCGCGCGGCCGGACCGGCAGGGTGTGAGTGATGGTAATAGCCAGCGACCTCCGCCCCGACGGGCCCGGTGCTGAACTGGTGCCGGACCGCATCCGTCCGGGTCGGTCCCCCTCTGTCACCCGTTCTCGTCGAACCCCTCGGAAGGGAGCGTCCCCTCGTGACCACCACCGCGTCGGCTCCGCTGGCGACTTTGCCCACGTCCTCCTTGCGGCTGCTGCGCACCGCCGGCTTCGTCAGCAACTTCGACCGCTTCTGCATCGCGCCCATGCTGGTTCTCATCGGACCGCGGCTCGGGGCCCCGCTGCCCACCGTGGTCCTGGCCGCGAGCGGCTACTACCTCACGTACGGGCTGATGCAGCCGGTGTGGGGGGTGGCCAGCGACCGATGGGGCCGAGTGTGGGTGATGCGCGTGTCGCTGACCGGCGCTGCGCTGGCCGCCCTGGCCTCGGCCCTCGCTCCCGACGCCCCCGTGCTGATCGGGGCCCGCGCCCTGGCCGGCGCGTTCTTCGCCGCCTCCATCGCGGCCTCCCTGACGTACGTGGGCGACACGGTACCCGTCGCGATACGGCAGCGGCCCCTCAGCGAGCTGATGACCGCCTTCGCGCTGGGCACCGCCGTGGCCACGGCCGCCGCCGGGGCACTGGCGCACTACCTCAGCTGGCGACTGGTGTTCGCCCTGCCCGGCGTCCTCGCCTGCTACCTGGCGGTCGCCCTGCGCCGCCTGCCCGAGCCCGAGCGGGCACCCTCCGGGTCACTGCTGGCCCCCTTCCGTGTGGTCCTGTCCTCGCCGTGGCAGTGGTACGTCATGGCGGTGGCGCTGCTGGAAGGAGCGGTGCTGCTCGGCTTCCTGACCTACCTGGCCCCGGCCCTGGAAGCGCACGGAGTTCCCACCACCCTGGCCGGCGCGGTCGCCGCCCTGTACGGGGTCGGCTCCATGACCGCGGCCCAGGTGGTCAAGCGGCTCGTCGGGCAGTGGTCCGCGGTACGCCTGATCGTGACCGGCGGTGTCCAGATCACCCTGGCCTACCTGCTCGCCGGGTACAGCCAGTCCAGCGGGGCGCTCATCGTGGTCGCGCTGCTCCTCGGTGGTGGCTGGTCCTTCATGCACTCCACGATCCAGTCGTGGGCAACGGCCCTGTCCCCGACGGCCCGCGCAACGGGCGTGGCCATGTTCGGCGTGGCACTCTACGTGGGTAGCGCCCTGGCCAGCTGGCTGGCCGCCTCCACCGCTCAGACGCACGCCTACCGGCCCCTGTTCTGGCTGGCGGCACTCCTGACCGTGCCCTTGACCGCAGCCGCGGCGGCCGGCCGAGCCCGCTACCGGTGAGCTGACATCGCCTCGCAGGCGGCGGCCTCGCCTCCACCGGATGGGGTGAGAGCATCCGGGCTATGGCATGGCGACGGTGCAGGGTGTGGCCGACGCCCCTTTGCCGAAAGCCGGGCCAGGCTCCACCACAGCCAGCCAGAGCACTTTCCAACAGACCCTAGTGACCTCTTCCATCGAACACCAAGAGCCGACGCGCCAAGCACACCACGGACACGGGGCGCACGGTCGCTATGCGCCAAGTACTGTGACTCCGCATGATCGAACCCGAGATTGAGATCAACGAGGATCTGGTCCGCGACCTGCTGCTCGACCAGCATCCGGACTTGGCCGCGCTGCCCATCCGCGAGGTGGCGGGCGGCTGGGGCAACCAGACGTGGCGCCTCGGGGACGAGTTGGCGGTCCGGATGCAGCGGATGGACACCAACCCGGATCTGCAGCTCAAGGAGCGCCGGTGGCTGCCGACCCTGGCCTCGCGTCTGCCGCTGCCGATCCCGGTCCCCGTGCGCGACGGTGCGCCGTCCGAGCGCTTCCCCAAGATCTGGACCGTCATGACATGGGTTGAGGGCACGCCGCTGGACCACGGCGCGATCACCCGCAGCGACCATGCGGCCGACACCCTGGCGGCCTTCCTCGAGGCACTGCATGTGGAGGCGCCCGCGAAGCACCGGACGCCTCGGACCGCGGCGGTCACCCCAAGGAGTGCACGGAGGGCTTCGAGCGCTTCCTGCGGGCCGTGGACCTCGGCCACTTCGCCGAGGACGACATCCGGGCCGTGTGGGACGACGCGGCCGCGGCTCCCGGGTGGGAGGGCCCGCGAGTATGGGTTCACGGCGACCTGCATCCCGCGAACGTCGTCGTCGCGGAGGGGACACTGGCGGGCGTCGTCGACTTCGGCGATGTCTTCGCCGGCGACCCGGCCTGGGACCTTGCGGCCGCCTGGCTGCTGCTCCCCGCGGGCGGCGCCTCGCGATTCTTCGACAGCTATGCGCAGGCGGACGAGGCGGCAATCCGACGGGCGCGCGGGCTAGCCGCAATGAAGAGCCTGTTCCTGATACTGATGGGCCAGAACGGGGACCGCGGCCTGCCCGGCGGCAAGCCGAACTGGGGGCCCGCAGGCCGGTCAGCGCTTGAGCGCGTCCTGAAGGGCCTTTGACGCCGGCATCGATCGACCAACACCGGTGATGCCACGGCCTCTGGTGGGCCCAGGGCAGCAGCGTGAGGTTGCGGGTCAGCGGGCGTCAAACGTTTCATCAACGAGATGCACGGGCACCGATCCACGCTGCGGAGCGGCCGTCCGCGCGTCACCGCTATCGACTGCGCCGACAACGAGACCACTACAACCGCACGTTTCCCGATGCCCATTCCGTGCGGAAGGCGACGCCGTACTCCCTGGCGAACCGGTTGGCCTCCGCGCCGGAGCCGCCCACCGAGCGCAAGTAGAAGGCGTAGGCCACCGACGCGACCTGCTCCTCGTTCAGGTACAGAACCCACCGGCTGCCGAGCTGACGCGCGCTGCGCACCCTCTCTTCCGCGGGACTCCTTCCACCGGCACGACATCGACGTGCGTGGACTGTTCGATGACCCGGACCTGGAGAAAGGCTGATGGGCGACAGTTGGGTCGGCGGAGACATCGGCACGCTGCGCACGATGTCCGACACGTACAAGAACGCCAAGGACAAGCTGGACGGCGTGGTGAAGCCGTTGACGCAAGTCGTCGACAAGCTGGCCACTGACGCGAGCTGGAAGGGCGAAGCGGCGGGTACCTTCCGTGCGCAATGGACCGCTGACGCGATCACGGCCGGCGCCTTCGCCACCCTCGTGCACGACGCGGGCAAGATACTCGGTGACCTCGCCGACGCCCTTTCCACCTGTGACACCGCCCTGAAGAACGCCGAGCACGTCGCCACGCGCCAGGGGCTTCCGATGGCCGACAAGGGCGTCGTCCCACCGATCGTCACCTCCGACCCCAAGACGGCGGCCGCGCTGAAGGAGTACGAGGCGGCCTACACCGAGATCCAGCACACCGCGCAGCATGCCCGGTTGGTGGCAGCGGACAAGTTGCGAGGGTTGTACCTGCAGGTCACGAAGAAGGACTCTTCGGTATCCACGGGCGACAAGGTCACCCTTGACGACTTCCTGCGCGGCCTGTACGCCTCCGCTGCCGAGGACACCCGGGTTGACGGCAAGAAGGCCCGCGACAAGATCGACGCCGCCAAGGCCGAGGAACGGGCCGCCAAGAAGGAACTCAAAGCTGAACGCAGGACGTACCAGCAACAGGGCCGCAAAATGCCCGATGATCTCCCTGCCAAGAGCGCCTATCGCAATGCGGTGAGCAGGGTCAAGACGCTGGAGGACGACATCCTGGCCGCCGACCACGGCGGAGACAAGCTGCCGGGCGACCGCGCGCTGAACATCAAGATGGTCGACGCGGCGCATGCGTTGCGTGTCGGGGAGGGCGTCGAGAAACTCCCGGATTTCCTCAAGGAGGTGCCTGTCCTGGACGTCGCTGCGGCGGGGGCCTGCGGCCTGCTGGAGGCGAAGGACGACCACGAAAAGGGCTGGTCCTGGCAACAGTCCGTCATCACCGACGGCGGCGCGGCGCTCGGGGGCCTGGCCATCGGTGCGGGCATCACGGCGGCACTGCCTGTTGAAGGCGCGGCCGCTGTCTGTGTCGTGGGCACCGGGTTGGTCATCGGCGTGAGCGGCATCCTCGACCACTCGTTCCATGAGCACTGGGGCGAGGACTTCCATGACCATGGTGTGGTTGGCGGTCTACTACACGGCTCCGGCAACGTCCTCTCGGAGACTGGGGACGATTTCGTACGACTCAAGGACGACGTCTGGCATGGCCTCAAGAGCTTCACGAGCATCCTCTGACACTTCTGCTTCCCGAAACCCGGTTCAGGTCCCGTCCCTACCGGGGCTTGGCACCTCCTGGTACACGCGCGGAGCGCGCTACTGGCTGCGCCGGGTTTTCACGGGGCTTCTCTGGCTCGCTGTGCTGGCCTTTGTCGGCTACATCGTGGTCCGGCTCTACCTTTGATCTTGGCCAGTGCTCCGGCGTTTACGCCGGGGGTGAAGGCCATCTCGGAACTGCTCTGACTCGCACCAGGGGCACGGGTCCGCA